>CAYXPN010000133.1:0-4425 GCA_964467075.1 uncultured Planctomycetaceae bacterium | reverse complement strand
CCCGATGAATCGGGTCACTACGAACGATCGGGGAAATCAAAGTACCCGTGAGGAGTGATCGGCGTGGAGTCGTTTGCCCGACCATTGATGTGGAACGTGCCGCACTGGGCGGAATACACCCTGTACGCGCTGATTCCGCTGGTGCTGGGGGTGTTTGCCGTCGGGCTCGTCTGGCGCGTGCGCAAATGGTCTCTGGGCGGGCCCGAGCCGGGCGCGGAGAAGATCGTCGCCACGGCCGTCAGCCGCCTGAAGGAGCTGCTCTCGCCCCGCCGGCTGAAAGAGCTGGTGGCCGAGGTTGGCTTCCAGTGGCGCCTGGCGCGCGATCCCTATGCCACAGCCATGCACCTGGCCATCTTCTGGGGCATGGTGTTCTTGTTCCTGGGCACGGCCTTGGCCACGGTGGACCAGGACTTCGCCAACCTGCCCTTTGACGTGCAGATTCTGCAGGGCGACTTCTACCGCGTCTTTGAGCTGGTCTTGGACGTCTTCGGAGTGGCGCTGCTGGTGGGATTGGCCATGGCCGCCTACCGCCGCTACGTGGTCCAGCCCGAACGGCTCCAGGCCGCGGTGCGCCCGATCAGCCGCTGGGACGGCTTTCCGTTCCTGCTGGTGTTGGTGCTCATTGCGTTGACGGGTTTCCTGGCCGAAGGGTTGCGTATCGCCGAGGCCTTGCAGATCGAGGGCCAACTGGCCGCGGCCACCGATGCCCAGGCGCGACAGCAAGTGATTGAGCAGTTCGGCCTCGAAGAGCAGTTCCACCTGCTGGGCGACGAGCGCCGCGAGGCCCAACTCGAGCGCATCGCGCAGCAGGGCGTGGTGTTTCCCGCGGCGCGCTGGGCCCCGGTGGGCTATGGGCTGGGCCGGCTGCTGGAGCGGCTGCCGCTGGGAACGATCCGCGCGATGCACCAGGTCAACTGGTGGGTCCACGCCCTGCTGGCCTTTGGATTCATTGCGGCGATTCCCTTTACCAAGGCCTTCCACATCCTGTCCTCGCCGCTCGGCATGTTCTTCCGGCAGCCGGCCCCGGCCGGGCGCCTGGCCGTAGCGGCCGAATCCGGCGTGAGCACCATCCGCGACTTCTCCTGGCGCCAACTGCTCCAGGTGGACGCCTGCACGTGGTGCGGCAAGTGCCAGGAGGTCTGCCCGGGCTATGCCAGCGGCTCGCCCCTTTCGCCGCGCAACCTGGTGCAGCGGCTCGACGCGGCGCTGGTGCGCACCGCGAGGGGCAACGGACAGGCCGAAAGCCTCCACGGCCAGACCGTCTCGGCCGACGAGCTTTGGGCCTGCTGCACCTGCCGGGCGTGTGAAGACATCTGTCCGGTGAGGATCGAGCACCCGCGCCTGCTGGTGGACATGCGGCGCCGGCTGGTCGACCAGGGCGAGGTGGACGAGGGCCTGCAGGACGCGCTGGTGAGCTTCCAGCGCTACGGCAATTCCTTCGGCCAGTCGCCGCGCAAGCGTGCCCAGTGGACCAAGGGCCTGGATTTCCCGGTCAAAAACGCCCAGAAGGAGGCGGTCGAGTATCTCTGGTTCGTGGGCGACTATGCGTCCTACGACCAGCGCGTGCAGGAGCCCACGCGCGCCGTGGCCCGATTGATGCACCACCTGGGGCTCGATTTCGGCATCCTCGAGGCCAAGGAGCAGAACGCGGGCAACGACGTGCGCCGGGCGGGCGAAGAGGGCCTGTTCGAGATGCTCATGGAGAAGAACCTCGCCGAGTTGGCCAAGGCCGATTTCCAGAAGATCGTCACCACCGACCCCCATACGTACAACACGCTGAAGAACGAATACCCGACCGACGGCGACGACTCGCCGCTAGAGGGCAAACCCGTCCTGCACTACACCGAGCTGCTCGACGAGCTAATAAGCGACGGGCGCCTGCGGGTCGAGCGGCGTCTGGACCGGGTGGTCACCTACCACGATCCCTGCTACCTGGGCCGCTACAACGGCGTGTACGAGGCCCCGCGGCGGATCCTGCGGGCATTGGGCCTGAGACTGGTGGAGATGCCGCGGCACGGGGCGGACAGTTTCTGCTGCGGGGCGGGCGGCGGCAAGGTGTGGATGAAAGACATGCCGGGAATCGAACAGCGCCCCGCGGAAATCCGCATCCGCGAGGCCCTGGAGCTGCCGGAGGTGGAATACTTCGTGGTGGCCTGTCCCAAGGATCTGGCCATGTTCCAGGACGCGGTGAAGACCGTGGGCGCCGAAGGGCGCCTGAAGGTGGTGGACCTCGGGGAGCTGGTCTGCCAGTCCGCCCTGCCGGTAACCTCAGAAACCCCGACCCACAGAATCGAAGGATAAGCCATGATCGCACCGAAGGACGAAGTCCGTATCGGCGTCTATGTCTGCCACTGCGGCACGAACATCGCCGGCACGGTGGACGTCGAGGCCCTCACGGAGTTTGCCGGCCGACTGCCCGGCGTGGTGCTGGCGCGAAACTACAAATACATGTGCTCCGACCCGGGCCAGGAGCTGGTCAAGCAGGACATCGCCGAGCAGCGGCTGACGCGCGTGGTGGTCACGGCCTGCTCGCCGCTCTTGCACGAGGCCACCTTCCGCAAGGCCGCGGCCGCGGCCGGCTTGAACCCCTTCCTGGTGCAGATGGCCAACATCCGCGAGCAGGTGGCCTGGGTGACCGAGGACCAGCCGGCCGCGCTGGAGAAGGCCAAGGCCCACCTGTCCGCGGCGGTCCGGCGCGTAGCCCTGCACGAGCCGCTGGAGCGCAAGAGCGTTGCCATCACCCCCAGTGTGCTCATCGTGGGCGGCGGGATTGCCGGCATCCAGGCCGCGCTCACGCTGGCCGAGGCGGGCAAGCAGGTGATCCTGGTCGAGCGCGAGCCTACGATCGGCGGCCATATGGCCATGTTCGACAAGACCTTCCCCACGCTCGACTGCGCGGCCTGCATCCTCACGCCCAAGATGACCGCGGTCAAAGACCACCCCAACATCAAGCTGCTCACCTATTCCGAAGTCGAGGCCGTCGACGGCGCCGTGGGCAACTACAAGGTGCGCGTCCGGCGCAAGGCCCGCTACATCGACGAAGAAAAGTGCGTGGGCTGCATGGCCTGCATCGACGAGTGCGTGTTCACCAAGCCCAAGTTCCCCAACGCCTTCGACCAGGGGCTGGGGCTGCGCAAGCCGGTCTACATGCCCTTCCCCCAGGCGGTCCCGCCCGTGCCCCTGATTGATCCGGAAACCTGCCTGCAACTGGCCAAGGGCAAGTGCAAGCAGAAGTGCGTGGAAGCCTGCGGCGACCGCCAGGCCGTGGTGCTGGACCAGGAGGACCGCATCGAAGAATACACGGTCGGGGCGGTGATCGTGGCCACCGGCTTCAGGGCCTTCGATCCCACGCCCATGCGCAACTTCGGCTACGGCCGGCTGCCGGGCGTCTACACCAGCCTGGAAGTGGAGCGGCTGCTGAACGCGGCCGGACCGACCGGCGGCAAGCTCGTGTTGCGCAACGGCCGCGCACCGCGCAAGGTGGGCATCATCCATTGCATCGGCAGCCGCGACAAGAACTACCACACCTACTGCTCGCGCGTCTGCTGCATGTACTCCCTGAAGCTGGCCCATTTGGTCAAGGAAAAGTGCGACGCGGAGGTTTACAGCTTCTACATCGACATGCGCACGCCGGGCAAGGGCTTCGAGGAGTTTTACAACCGGGTGCAGAACGAAGGGGTGCATTTCATCCGCGGCAAGGTGGGCGAAGTGGGCCGCACCTACGGCGGCAGCGAAGAAGACGCGGAGTTGATGGTCCTCCAGGTGGACGACACGCTGCTGGGCAGGGTGCGGCGCATGGAAGGGTTTGACATGGTGATCCTGGCCGTGGGCCTGGAGCCCCAGCCCGACTCCGACCAGGTGCGGCGGCTGTTCGGCATGTCCTGCTCGACCGAGGGCTTCTTCCTGGAGAAGCACCCCAAGCTCGCCCCGGTCAATACGGCCAACGACGGCGTGTATCTGGCCGGCGTGTGCCAGGGCATGAAAGACATCCCCGACGCCGTGGCCCAGGCCGACGCGGCCGCGGCCCAGGCATTGTCCTTGATCGACCGCGGCTCGATCGAACTGGAGCCGAACACCGCGGTGATCGACGAAGACCGTTGCTCGGGCTGCCGGATGTGCAACAACCTCTGCCCGTACGATGCCATTGAATTCGACGAGGAGAAAAAAGTCAGCCGCGTGGTGGCCGAGCTGTGCAAGGGCTGCGGCACGTGCGTGGCCGCCTGCCCGGCCCAGGCGATCACCGGCGTGCATTTCACCCAAGAGCAGGTTTTCGCGGAGATCGACGGCGTGCTGTTCGACGCCCCTCCGCCGCCCAGTCGCGAGCCGCTGCCGGTGCTGGCCTCGGCCGAGTAGGCCGGAGAGCCGCACGCGGTAGCCACGCTCGCCAGAGCGTGGATCGTTTGTAGGGTGGGTCGAGCGATAGCG
>CAYXPN010000132.1:8928-14234 GCA_964467075.1 uncultured Planctomycetaceae bacterium | reverse complement strand
CTCTGGCGAGCGTGGCTACGGCGCGTGCGTGCGAGCACGCAGTCTACGCCACGGGCGGCAAGGCGCTCCCTACGGCTCGTCTTCGAAGTCCTCGTCAAACGGGCTGCTTGCGCGCGGCATCAGCCAGCAGAGCGCCACCCCGCCGAAGTACAACCCCGTGAGCGGCACGGCCATCAGCAACATGCTGGTGGGATCGGCGGGCGTGAGGAGCATGGAAAGAATGGCGATCACCACCACCGCCATCCGCCACCGCGACAGATAGGCCGGCACGTCGAAGATGCCGATCCGCTCCAAAAACAGCATCACCAGCGGCAACTGGAAGGCGATGCCGAAACCCAGCGGCAGCACCAGCACGAAATTGAGCCAGTCGCTGATCCGCATGTCGGGATCGATGTTCATGTTGCGGTTGAACATGAAGAGGAACTGCAAGACCGGCTTGAACACAAAAAAGAAGGCCAGCGACGCCCCGGCCAGAAACAGGCCGATGCTGAAGGGCAAGAACACGTGTACATAGCGCTTCTCGTGCGGATACAGCCCCGCGGCCACGAACGACCAGATCTGGTAGAAGACCCACGGGCTGGAGACCACCAGCCCGACCACGAACGCCGCCTTCACAAAGATGGTGAACGTTTCGTGCGGCGCCAGGTTGGTCACCTTCACGCTCTCTTCCGCCCGATGCCAGAGGAAGATCGGCACCAGATCTTTGCCCGGGTCGTGCGCGCCGCTCTCGGCCTTCGGCTGCCCCGCGGCCTGGGAAGGCTGCGGCGGCGAATGAATCTCCACAGCCACTCCCGAGCGGGCCAACTGCCGGGCCAGCTCCCGCGGGTTGATGTACACCTCCTCGAACGTGAGCCCCCTTTCCCCGACGAGCTTCTCGATCGATTCGCCCTCATCAGGCAGATCATAGCCCGCCTCCTGCAACTGCCCAATCTTCTTGCCGGCCGCTTCGACGGACCGCCTCTCATGGAAATCCGTCAGCGCTTCTCTGAGCGGCTGCTGGAGGAAATCCACCACGCGCTGCCCGACCACCAGGCCGAATACGAAGCCCAGCACCAGCCCGACCAATGCCTTGAACAAAGACATGCGCAACTCTTCGAGGTGCTCCCCGAAGGTCATCGTGGTGTCTTTGAACAGGTCTTGGTCGTACTGGTATCGGCGTCTGGCCATGGGAAAAACCGCGGCAATTCGGCCCGCTCGATGACCACGCGCCGCGCGCAGCGGCGCGCTCAAACCGCCATTCTAGCACCGCCCGAGCAGCCCGGCAACGAACGGCCCTCCTGATCGGGCCCGACCCACGCCTTGGCAAGCTCCTGGTTTCCTGTCACCATCAATGCGCGGGAGCCGGCCGGGGCACTCTCGCGACCCCTGCTTACTTGGCGACACGCTCGCCCCAGGAGCACCATGCCATGACTGCACTCTATCCGCTGCGATTCGACCCCATCCTGCGACGCTACCTCTGGGGAGGACGGCGGTTGGGCACGGAGCTGGGCAAACCTGTTGGGCCGGAAGAGAACTGCGCCGAGAGCTGGGAAGTGGTCGACCACGGCTCGGACCAGAGCACCGTGAGGTTCGGGCCCCTGGCCGGTGTGGGCCTGGGTGAGTTGGTCCGCCGACACGGCGAGGACTTGCTGGGTCGCCACCATCCGCAGCCCCGGTTTCCCCTGCTCTTGAAGTTCCTCGATGCCGCCCGAGTCCTTTCCGTCCAGGTCCATCCCAACGACCAGCAGGCCGCGCGCCTCGATCCGCCCGGCTCGGGCAAGAGTGAAGCCTGGCATGTGCTCGATGCAGAGCCCGACGCGGTGATCTACGCGGGCCTGAAGCGCGGCGTGGACCGCACCACGCTGGCCCAGGCCGTGCGCGAGGGGCGTTGCCAGGAGCTGCTTCACGTGGTCCATCCCCGCGCGGGAGACTGTCTCTTCCTGCCCGCGGGCACCGTCCACGCGCTGGGGGCCGGGCTGGTGGTGGCCGAGATTCAGCAGTCCAGCGACATCACGTTCCGGCTGTATGACTGGAACCGCGTGGGTCCGGACGGTAAGGCGCGCGAGCTGCACGTCGAGCAGGCCCTGGAGGTGATCGACTTCGAACGCGGACCGGTCGAACCGCTCAGCCCGCAACCGCTCGATCAGCCGGGCGGGAGCCGGCTGGTCGAGTGCGAGAAGTTTGTGCTCGATCGCTGGGAGCTGGAAAGCCCGGTCCAAGCCGGCGGCGAGGGGCGCTGTCACATCCTGTCGGTCGTCGAAGGCCGCGTCGAGGTCGAAGGCGATCCGGCCGAGGGCCCGCTGGAGCGGGGCGACACCGTGCTGCTGCCGGCGGCTCTCGGCCCCGTGGCCGCTCAGCCGCAGCCGCGTGCCGTGCTGCTGGATGCCTTCCTGCCTTAGGGCCAGCCTGTCTGCCTGGGGGTCGAACCTGCTCGCCGCTGGTTCATCCAGCGTGCTGTCTCTCGGATCTGCTGCGCCGATCGGACACAGTAACCCGTTGTCGGGCTGAGACTTGCACCGCCAGGCTCCACCGGGGCAGCCGCGGCAACCTGCCGGCCCGGCCCTGCGCTGCGGGGACTCTTGGACTTGGCAGCTTATCGGCTGAACGGTAAGCTGGCGCCAATCTATCGTCGTTGGTCCTCGGTCGGCTCTGAGCGCCGGGCATAACCCCCCGGGCGAGTGGGTCCCGGGCCGGGGTTTCCGGCGCGATCTGCCCCATCCGAATCCGCTCGCGTCAGAAACCCAGTCATGGACGAAGTCCCTTTCCAGTTGCCGCTCTACCTGCCCGCCCAGGGCGCCTCCGAGCTGGAGGCCACGATCATCCAGTGGCACGTCTCGGAAGGCGACTCGTTCGACAAAGGCGCGGTGCTGGCCGAGATCGACAGCGCCAAGTCGGTCTACGATTTCGAGGCCCCCTGCGCCGGCCGGGTGGTCCGTCGCCTCTTTCAGGAAGGGGATGCGGTCCCCTTAAGCGAGCCGATCATGGAGATCGAGACCTCTGATCCGGCGATGCCCGAGTGGATTCCCCCGGCCCAGCAGGCCCCCGAGCCGCAGGTGCGCGAGCAGCCGCGATCGGACAGCCGGCCGTCGGCAGACGAACTGCCCGTGGGGATCGTCTCCGTGGGTGCCTATCTGCCCCAGCGCGTGGTGACCAACGCCGAACTGGTGCAGGCGCATCCGGGCATTTCCGAAGCGTACGTGTATCAGGTCACCGGCATCCGCCAGCGCCATTGGGCGGCCGCTGAGGAGAAACCTTCCGACATGGCCCTGGCCGCGGCGCGCGAGGCTTTGGCCAAGGCCCATCTGCGCCCCGAGCAGCTCGACGCGGTGATCCTGGCCACCACCACCCCGGACGTGGCCATGCCCTCGACGGCCTGTATCCTGCAACACCGCCTGGGCCTGCGCCAGGTGCCGGCGTTCGATCTGAACGCGGCGTGTTCCGGCTGGTTGTACACCGTGGGGATGGCGCTGGGGATGATCCGCGCGGGGGTGGCCCGCTATGTGCTCACCGTAGGCGTGGACCTGCAATCGCGCCTGCTCGACCCGGCCGACCAGAGCGCCTGCTTCATCTTCGGCGACGGCGCAGGGGCCGCGGTGATCGGGGCCACGAAGCGCGGCCACCGGCTCGATCGCCTGATCCTGGGGGCGGACACGCGCGGGCTGAGCATGGCCCGTCGCCACCAGCCCGGCTACTACGTGACCAACGGCCGCTGCGAGCCCGATCCCTGGATTCGGCTGGAGGGCCAGTCGCTCTTCCGGGTGGCGGCGGAGAGTTTTGCCGAGGTGATCCGGAAGGTGCTCCAGCAGGCCGACTGGCCCCCCGACTCGGCCCGGTGGATCATTCCCCATCAGGCCAACGCGCGCATCTTGAAGGCCGCGGCCCGGCGCAGCGGCCTGCCCTTCGAGCGGTTCTATCTGAACATGGAGCGGGTGGGGAACACCTCCAGCGCGAGCGTCCCCCTGGCCCTGGTCGAGTTGGAAGAGCAGCTAAAGCCCGGCGACCGGCTGCTGCTCTGCTCGGTCGGAGCGGGCATGACCACGGCCGCGGCCGCGGTGGAGTGGTAGTGCTGGGGGGATTGGGGATTGGGGATTGGGGATTGGGGATTGGGTCTTCCGTTTGCGGCTTTCCACCTCGGCTTTCCGCCTTGCCTCCCGTGGGGATAAACCCCACGGCTCGGGTGTTTTTTTCCGACCTCCGACCTCTGGCCGCGCCTTCTTACTGTTCAAACGTTCACTCTGAACTGGTCTTGCCCGCACGGGGCGAAGCTGGCAAACTGTTCGCCCCTTTTCCCGGCCGGGCGGCTCGCTAGGCGGCGTGCAAACAGTCTGCTGGCGAGCCGCTGGCGTGAGCCAGCGGTTCACCCGGCATGACGATTGGCATGGTTGGCGCACTGTTGGCCACTCCGCGCGAACCGGGAGCTGACGCTCCCGGCTCGCCACGCGCCGCTTTCCGACTTCCGACCTCCGACTTCCGACCTCCCATGCAACGCGCGATCCCCGCGATGCTGATCTTACTGGGTCTGTGTGGCTGCGCTGGGCCGTATTGTGGACCGGTCGGGCCTGGGCTGGTCGTGCCTGGACCGGCAGTGCCTGGGTCAATCGTGCCGGGGCCCGCAGCGCCCGGGCCTACGGCCGCGGTGGTCTACGACAATCCCACGCTGCTGCCGGTCGCCGACCCGGGCGTGGCCTGGGAGACGGTGGTCGACGTGGTGGACGACTACTTCGAGATCGACCGCGAAGACCCGGTGCGCACCATCGGCCAGACGATCACCGAAGGGCGGATCGACACCTTCCCGCAGACCGGCGCCACGCTGCTGGAGCCCTGGCGGTGCGACTCCGTGGGCCTGGCCGAGCGCCTGGAAAGCACGCTGCAATCGATCCGGCGCCAGGCGACCGTGCGCGTCACCCCCACCCAGGGCGGCTATTGGGTCGAGGTGGCGGTCTACAAAGAGCTGGAGGACGTGGCCCGGCCCGAGCACGCCACCGCGGGCGCGGCCACGCTGCGCTACGACGAGACGCTCCGGCGCATCGAACAGCCCGTCGGCGCCCGGCCGATCCACGAAGGCTGGATTCCCCTGGGACGCGACCCGGCGCTGGAACAACAGATGCTGGCCGATCTCCACGCCCGCTTACGCGCAACCACCGGCCCGGGCTCTTGCGGACCCGCTCCGCTCTTAGGCCCGATGTAGTGTCTCTGACGTCGCCGGCGGTTCGACCCGGACCGGGCGCTGACGTACGAAGTGCCCCGTTCGTAGTGACCCGATTCATCGGTTCTTCCCAAGGACCGTACAAGTACGGTCACTACGAACTGCTCGTAGTGACCCGATT
>CAYXPN010000132.1:7479-8828 GCA_964467075.1 uncultured Planctomycetaceae bacterium | reverse complement strand
ACTACGAACTGCTCGTAGTGACCCGATTTATCGGGTCTGTTGCCGTCGCTCATTCCCCCAAGGCGAAGGCCTTGATGCGTGCCAGGTAGTTGGGCCGTTTGGGCCGCGGGCAGGCAGCCGCTTGTTCGAGGCTGCAACGATCGGTCATGCGGAAGCGGGAGCGGGAGGAGCACGAAGGGTCGCTTGCCCCACAATCCCCCTGTGCCGGCTCGGGCAGACGTTGCACAGCGTCGGCGTCGCGCCAGCGGCGGGTCAATTCATCGAGGCCCAGGTCGCCCGCGGCGTCGTAGAGAAGGATCGTGTGTCCGCGGCTGTGCCTCAGTGCGCTTTCCAATGCTGCGTGGTGTCCGCGCGGGCGCCCATGGAAGACCGCGCGGACCTGGGGGTAGGAGCGGCTCAGTTCGTTGGCGATCTCGCTGGTGGCGTCGTCCGATCCGTCGTCCACGATCACCACTTCGAACCGGTCCGTCAGCTCGGAGACCACCTCCAGCACTTCGGCCACGGTCGCCGCCAGCGTGGCCTGGGCATTCGAGACCGGCATCAGGACGGAGAGCGTACGGTCCACGGGGCGGTTCCTTTCGGGAGGGAGGAACGACAGTCCGCGCTGTTAGTCCAATTCGGCCGATGCCTCTGGCCCAATGCAACCGGCGCGAAAACCGGCGCTTTGCGCGGCTCGTGGCGCACGGGCGAGTCGTTCCAGGCGTTTCTCCGAAGGCCGGTCGGGATCTGCGGCTTCGACGGGCTGTTCGGGCACCCGCGCCCCGGGGCCCGCCCGGCGCCTGCGCCCCTGGCCGCGCACAGGCCGGCCGGTTATGCTATAAGTTTCGAGTTTTCCGAGGACCACTCGCTCCCGGCGGTCGCGCCAAGCACAGGATCTGAGGTAGAAAATCCATGGACCCATCCGCTCCCCAGGGACCTGATTTCGCCCGCGGCCGCGGCCTGTTGCCGGCCGTGGTCCAGGACGCCGAGACCGGCGAGGTGCTGATGCTGGCCTATATGAACGAAGAGAGCTATGCCGAGACGCTGGCCACGGGTCGGGCCGTTTACTACAGCCGTAGCCGCGGCCAGCTTTGGCGCAAGGGCGAACAGAGCGGCCACGTCCAGCGTGTGCGAGCCGTGCTGGTCGACTGCGACTGCGACACCATCCTGCTGAAAGTCGAACAGGTCGGCGGCGCCGCCTGCCACGAGGGCTACCGAAGCTGCTTCTACCGCCAGGTCACGCCCGAGGGGCTGCGCGTAGTGGGCCAGCGCGTGTTCGATCCCCAGCAGGTGTATGGGAAGAAGAACGCGCGGGGCGAGCCGGGAGCGTAAGCTCCCGGTTCGGGCGGCACGAAGCCGGAGGTCGGAGG
>CAYXPN010000132.1:0-7379 GCA_964467075.1 uncultured Planctomycetaceae bacterium | reverse complement strand
ACATCCGAGCCGTGGGGTTTATCCCCACGGGGGTAAGGCGGAAAGCCGAATGAGCAGATTCCAAATCCCAAATCTCAAATCCCAAATCCCAAATCTCAAATCCCAATGACCAATCACCAAGGGCCGCCGCCCGAGCCCCCCAATCCCCTAATCCCCAATCCCTTAATCCCCCAATCCCCAATCCCTAATCCCTTCCCCAGCCATGAGCAACCTGTTACGCCTCGGGCTTCCTGCCGGCAGTTTGCAGGAAGCCACCGCCGAGCTGTTCCGCCGCGCCGGCTACAAGATCAGCTTCGGCGCGCGCAGCTACTATCCCACCATCGACGACGCTGAGATCGAGTGCATCCTGATCCGCGCCCAGGAGATGGCCCGCTATGTGGAGCAGGGCGTGCTGGACGTGGGGCTGACGGGCCACGACTGGATCATCGAGACCGGGGCGGACGTATACGAGGTCAGCGAACTGGTCTTCTCCAAGGTCAGCCGCCGGCCCGTGCGCTGGGTGCTCTGCGTGCCCGAGGATTCACCGGTGAAGTCCGTCAAGGACCTTGAGGGCAAGCGGATCGCCACCGAGGCGGTCAACCTCACCCGCCGCTACCTGGAAGAGCACGGCGTGGAGGCGCGCGTGGAGTTCAGTTGGGGCGCCACTGAGGTCAAGCCGCCCCGGCTGGCCGATGCGATCGTCGAAGTGACCGAGACGGGCAGCTCGCTGCGGGCCAACAATCTGCGCATTGTGGACGAAGTGCTCCAGAGCACTACGCGCCTGATCGCCAATCACCGGGCCTATGACGACCCCTGGAAGCGGCAGAAGATCGACGATCTGGCGCTGATGCTCCGCGCGGCCATCGCCGCGGAGGGCAAGGTGGGCCTGATGATGAACGTGCCGCGCGCCACTCTGAAACAGGTGTTGACCCTGCTGCCGGCCCTGCAGGAGCCCACCATCTCCGACCTGGCCGACCGGGAGTGGGTCGACGTGATGACCGTGGTCGACGAGTCGGTGGTCCGCCGGATCATCCCGCGCCTGAAAGCGGCCGGGGCCCGGGGCATCGTCGAGTTTCCGCTCACCAAGGTGATTGACTGAGTCGCCGGCCCGAAGATTGACTTCTCCGCACCGCCCGAGTAACGTAGCATGGCGCACCGGCGTGTGGCGGCCCCGGGCCTGCCTTGCCGGCCGACAGTGGTGCGGCGGGTTTGTGACTGTTGCCTCGCAGGGACGGAATTCCAGAAATCCCGCAAGTTCCTTTAGCTGGAGGACCTGACGATGTGGCGCCATGGGATGTTGCTGGCGTGGGTGATGTTGTTGGTTGTCGGACAGATGGCGTGGCTCGCTCCGGCGGCGCCGGCCGCGGAAGGGGGCGAGCTGCCCCTGCTGGTCGAAGAGGACTTTGAGCAGGGTGCCCAGCGCTGGGAACCGACCGATCCAAGGGCCTGGAAGGTGATCCAGACCGACCGCGGCAAGGTCTACAGCCAGTTCCAGGGCAGCAAGTACCAGCCGCCCCATCGCAGCCCGTTGAACATCGCGCTGCTCAAAGACGTGGTGGTGGGCGATTTTGTGCTCACGGCCAAGGTGCAGAGCACCTGCCGCGACTACGGCCACCGCGACATGTGCCTGTTCTTCGGCTACCAGGACCCTGCCCATTTCTACTACGTCCACCTGGGCAAGAAGGCCGATCCCCACGCCAACCAGATCTTCATCGTCAACGACGCCCCGCGCACCATGATCACCGACAAGCAGTCGCCCGGCATCCCTTGGGACGACGAGTGGCACGAGGTGAAGATCGTGCGCCGCGTGGCCGACGGGGTGATCGAGGTGTATTTCGACGATATGGACACGCCGGTGATGACCGCCCAGGACAAGACCTTCACCTGGGGGCGCGTGGGCCTGGGTTCGTTCGACGACACGGGCAACTGGGACGACGTGAAGCTCTGTGGGCGCAAGGTCGCGCCGCCGCAGGAATAGTAGTCCGACACGGCTAAACTGTGGGGTGGCACGGTTGGCTTGCCCAACCGTGTATTCGGCACTGCTGGACAAGCCAGCAGTGGCACCCAACTCGACACTTCACGTGTGTCGGACTAACAGCCCTTGGGCATCCAGGGCCGCAGACGCGGCGGGTCGGCTGCGCGGCTTGCCGGCTGGCCGGACTGCTGCCGGAACCAGGACATGATCAATTATCGCACGGCGCGACGGATCGTCGTGGGTATCGTGGGCGGCACGGTGTTGGCCGCGGGGCTGGCGATGACCGTGTTGCCGGGGCCGGCCGTGGTGGTCATTCCGGTGGGACTGGGCATCCTGGCCCTGGAGTTTGCCTGGGCCCGGCGCTGGCTCCGCCGGCTGCGCGACACAGCAGGCATGGGCCCGGCGGAGCAGGAACCTTCTTCGGCACCGCCCCCGGCCCCGCACGCACCGGACAGCTCCCCGGCGGCCCGCACCCACTGACTCAAAGGAGCCGGCAATGAACCGACCAGCAAAAGCCAACCCGGGCGGCACGGCGGGTGCCACTGCTGGCTTGTCCAGCAGTGCTGTCTGGGGGTAGCATGGATCCCATGGAACAACGACCTGTGCATCGAAAACGAATCCGGCACTACCACGAACCCGGCCATGTCCATGAGCTGACCTTTTCCTGCTATTGTCGTTGGCCGCTGTTGACCAACGACCTCTGGCGGGAGATGCTCGCCCGCAGCATCGATCGGGCGATGGAAAGACACGGCTATGGGCTGGTCGCATTCATGTTCATGCCCGAGCACGTCCACCTGATGGTTTATCCGATTGCCGAAGCGGGGACGATCGATGCCTTGCTGAGAGCCGTCAAACGGCCGTTTTCCTATCGCATCAAGCAACTGCTTATCGAGTCACAGAGCCCGCTCTTGGAGCGGCTCATGATTCGTCAACGTCCGGGAGTGATCACGTTTCGCTACTGGCAGGAAGGCCCAGGTTACGATCGCAATCTGACCGAGCCATCGAGCGTGTTGGCAGCCGTCGAGTACGTGCACGAGAATCCAGTTCGTCGGGGCCTTGTCGAACGGGCGGTCGACTGGAAATGGTCGAGCGCCCGATACTACGTGATCGACCCTCCCCGGCAAGAGCCTGGTCTACCGAGGATTCAGAGCGTGCCCGCCGAATGGTTGGCTGGAATGGAGTAGCTTTTCGGACGATCACACTGCTGGACAAGCCAGCAGTGGCACCCTGCGCCGGACAAATCCCCCGGCGGCCCGCACCCACTGACTCAAAGGAGCCGGCAATGAACCGACCAGCAAAAGCCAACCCGGGCGGCACGGCGCCGCATGGCCCATCAAGACGCGAGTTCCTGCGCACCGCGGGGCGCGTGGCCGGTGCGTCGGCCCTGGCGGGCGTGGCCGTGCCCTACTGCCATGCCGCAAGCGACTCGACGATCCGGCTGGCCCTGGTCGGCTGCGGTGGTCGGGGCACCGGGGCAGTGGCCAATGCGTTTTCCACCACCGGCGGGCCGGTCAAGCTGGTGGCCATGGCCGACCTGTTTGAGCGCCGGCTCGAGGCCAGCTTCAAGCAGCTCTCCAGCCGCCTCCCCGAGCTGGTGGACGTGCCGCCGGAGCGACGCTTCCTGGGCTTCGACGCCTACAGGAAAGCCATCGACTGCCTCGCACCCGGCGACGTAGTGCTCTTGACGACCCACGCGGCCTTCCGGCCGTTGCACTTTGAGTACGCGGTGAACAAGGGCGTACACGTGTTTGCCGAGAAGTCGTTTGCCACCGACGCGCCCGCGGTGCGCCGCTGGCTGAAGACTGCGGAGCTTTCGGAGAAGAAGGGGCTCAAGGTAGGCGTGGGCTTCATGTGGCGCCACTCCCTGGCCCGCCAGGAAGCGATCCAGCGCATCCACGACGGGGCCATCGGCCAGGTCCACACGCTGCGCATCTACCGGGTCCACGGCCCGGTCCGTTGCCCCAAGCGACCGCCGGAGGCCAACGAACTGGTCTTCCAGCTTCAGCACCCCAACAGCTTCACGTGGGTCTCGTCGGGCTTTTTTGTCGACTGGCACTGCCACAACGTGGACGTGGCCTGCTGGGTCAAAGACGCCTGGCCCGTCACAGCCCAGGGCATGGGCGGGCGATGTTACGAGGCTGCGGGCAGCCAGTTCGACCACTACACCGTGGAATACACGTTTGCCGACGGGGCCAAGCTGTTCGCCTTCTCGCGCCATATGAGCGGCTGCTGGGAGACCTATTCCGACTATGCTCACGGCTCAAAGGGCTCGGCCGTGGTCATGGCCAGCCTGGGCGATCCGCGGCCGCGAATCTACAAGGGCCAGGCCATGACCGACGAGAACGTGGTCTGGCAGTTCGGCCGGCCCGACCCAAACCCGTATGTCGTCGAATGGCAACTGCTGCTCGACGCCATCCGCCAGGACAAGCCCCACAACGAGGCCCGGCGCGCAGGCGAGGCGGACGTGGCCGCGCTGATGGGCCGGGCCGCAACACACACGGGCCAGATGATCACCTGGGACCAGGTGGCGCAATCGGAGTTCCAGTTCGTCGAGAACATCGACCAGATGACTTTCGACACGCCCGCCCCGATCCACGAAGGACCCGACGGCATCTATCCGGCGCCCCAGCCGGGGATTACCAAGGAGGTGTAGGGTCGGCGGGCGGTGTCCGGCGAGCCGGAAGCGTGAGCTTCCGGTTCGATTGAGCAACCCTTCCCGCTCTTGCGGGAGAGGGGTTGGGGTGAGGGCGGCCGTTCGTAGCGACCCGATTCATCGGGTCTTTTGAAGACCGTACAAGTACGGTCACTACAAACCACGCGCACTGCTGGACAAGCCAGCAGTGGCACCCGGCGCCACACCCATATCGCCTGTCACGCCGCGGCCATCGCCTGGATGCTGGGGCGCAAGGTGACCATCGATCCTGAAAGGGAAACGTTCCGCGGCGACGATGACGCCAACCGGATGCGTGCCTGGGCCAAGCGGGAACCGTGGCGGGCGTGAGCGGAGTCGCTGGAGGCTCTGGCCACCCCGGAAAAGGCCCGTAGGTTCGGCACTCCTGTGCCTGACAATTCGCATTTGCTCTCCGGCAGCCAGCTCATCGCGTGCAAGCACGCACCCTACACAAGCGAGGAGGCCAAACCATGCAAAGAGCCGCCTTTATTCTGGCAGTCATGTGGACACTCGGGCTGGGGCTGGTTTGGGGGCCGGCAGGGCGGGCCGCGGCCGAGGGCCTGCTGCTGGCGGAAGACGGGCACTCGGACTACCGCATCGTAGTAGCGCCGACCGCCTCGCCCTCGACCCGCTACGCGGCCGAGGAGCTGCAATCGTTCCTCGAGCAGATCACCGGCGTGCAACTGCCCATCGTCGGCGACGATGCGCCGCTGGGCGAGCAGGAGATCATCCTCGGCGAGAATCGCCACCTCAGCGCGCTAAAGCTGCAAATCCCCTTCGACCGGCTGGGGCACGAGGGTTATGTGATCCGCACCGTGGGCCCGCGCCTGGTGATCGCCGGCGGCGCGCTAAGGGGCAATCTCTACGGGGTATATGGTCTCTTGGACGATCACCTGGGCTGCCGGTGGTTTGCGCCGGGAGTGAGCCGCATTCCGAAATACGAGCGCCTCGCGCTGCCCCAGATCGACGAAGAGCGCATCCCGGTGCTCGAATATCGCGAGGCCTATACCTACGACTGCTTCGACGGCGACTGGTGTGCGCGCAACCGGCTCACCTCGAGCGCGGCCCGGCTGGAGGAGCGCCACGGCGGCAAGGTGCGCTTCGGCAGCGGGTTTTTCGTCCACACCTTCAACCGGCTGGTGCCCCCGGAGAAATACTTCGATACCCATCCGGAGTACTTCTCGATGATCGACGGCCGGCGCGTGCGCGAGCGCAGCCAGCTCTGCTGCACCAACGAGGACGTGATCCGCATTTGCACCGAGGGCATTCTCCAGGCCATGCGCGACCAGCCGGACGCGTTCGTGTTCTCCGTGTCGCAAAACGACTGGTACAACTACTGCCAGTGCGCGCGTTGCCAGCCCGTTGCCCGGCGCGAGGATTCGCAGATCGGCCCGGTGTTGCAGCTTGTCAACCGGGTGGCCGAGGCCGTGGAAGAGCAGTTTCCCGACAAGGCGGTCGAGACGCTGGCCTACCAGTGGACGCGCCGGCCGCCCAAACACATGCGTCCGCGGCCCAACGTGATCATCCGGCTCTGCTCGATCGAGTGCTGCTTTTCCCACCCGCTGGCCACCTGCCCGAGCGAGGCCAACCGGAAGTTCTGCGAGGACATTCGGGGGTGGTCCCGGGTGTCCGAGCGCCTGTGGGTCTGGGACTATGTGACTGATTTTCGCCACTACCTGCTGCCGTTTCCAAACCAGCGCGTGCGCAACGACAACATCCGCTTCTTCGTGGCCCATAACGTCAAAGGCATCTTCGAGCAGGACACCTACAACACGCCGCAAAGCGAGCTGGCCGAGCTGGGCGGGTATCTGACGGCGCGGTTCCTCTGGAATCCCAACTACGACGAAGATCGGGCGATCAATGAGTTTCTCGAAGGCTACTACGGCCAAGCCGCCGGGCCTATTCGCCGCTACATCGACCTGCTGCACGACCGCGTGGAAAAGGAGAACATCCACGTGAATATCTGGGTGCCGCCGACAAGCCCGCACCTGACCGACGAACTCTTGGCCGAGGCCGACCGCCTCTGGCAAGCGGCCGAAGTCGCGGTGGCCGAGCAGCCCGACGTGCTGCGGCGCGTGCGCCTGTCGCGCATGAGCGTGGACTATGCGATCGTGGAGCGTGCTCGGGCACTGGCCAAAGAGGGCAAGCTGGCCGGCTCACCGCTGGGGGCCCTGGCCGGCCGGCGGTTCGGGCCGTTTATGGAAACACTCTCCGGCTCGCGGGTCACGCGGATCATGGAATGGCAGACGCTGGACAAGCCGGAGTATCGCCGCGGGCTTCAAGAGGCGCTGCAAGCGGTGCTCGAGTAGTTGACTGAGAGTGTGCGGGAAGTTGGTGTGCCGCTGCTTCGCCGGAAGCAGTGCCTCGCCGCCGCGTGCGTGCAAGCACGCACCCTACCAACTGCCGGCACTGTTTGCCCGCCGGGCAGGCAGTGGCCCACGCGCAGAGCCGTCGAGTTGCTCTGCCGGTGGGGCCGGCTATTGGTCGACGCACCTCCACGCTTTGCCAGGCTGGTTACCAGATTCGGGCCGTGCCGATGTTTGCGATGCACAGAAGAGCAGACGGACAAGCCGCGCTGGTGTCTGCGGCGGGTGGCCGGGGCTGGAACGCAGTGAAGCCCCGGGAGGCAACACGTTGGCGAGTTCTTACTCTCAGCCGGTTGGTGTTCGGTGCGCTGCTGGGATTTCTTGGTGCCGCGGTCTCAGTGCCAGCAGCAGCCGCCGAACCCACGCGCCCGTTTGCCATCCGCGTGGT
>CAYXPN010000131.1:0-14427 GCA_964467075.1 uncultured Planctomycetaceae bacterium | reverse complement strand
TCGGGGCTGACAGCCATCGGCCGGGCCGGGTCGCTCCATTCGGCTGAACTGTTACGAGCGATTCTCACCCCGGCTGGATTCCGGCCAGGCAGCCCGATCGAGGAATTGCCCAAAACCTCTCGAAAGTGGCCTTGACCCGCTCGGGCCGCCACTGTATTTAACCGCTCCCTTCTACCGAGTTCCCTCGGACAGATCGAGTTGTCTCGTCGCCGCGGTTGACCGGCCGATGGTCTGTCGCCGCACGGAAAAACCGCACCACAGACCCAAGGACCCCCGGAAGGCGGGATCAGCACTGCCTGTGCGGAGGCAGTCGCGGGTTCCGGCGGCCGGCGGCTCCTTCGCAGGTGTTCTGCGAGTCTCGAAAGGAGAATCGTGTGTTGTCCACGACCGCACGCATCTATGCCGGCGCTTTGGCGTTGACTTTGGTTTGGAACGCGGCACCGGCCACGGCCGGCACCCGGCACCTTGCCCGGGCAGTCCTGCTCGGCTGGGCCAGCAGCGCACAACTTGCCGAGCACTCGTCCGAGCCGACCGACAACAAGGCTCTGGCCGACGATTTGCTGCGCCGGGCCCGGCAGGCCATCAGCGAGAATGACCTGCAAGCCGCGGAATCGCTGGTCGCTCGGGCCGAGGGCCTGGGAGTTTCCTACGGACCGTTCCATCTGGGCGATACGCCGAAGAGGGTACGCCGCGACCTGGAACGCAGCCGCAGCCGCACTGAGTCGGACTCCGCGCCGCAGAGCCGTTTGCCCGCGCCTTTCGGCTTCGGCGCCGACCGGCAGCCGGCCCCGTCCGCCGATCCGTTTGCCGGCAGGCTGGAGCCGGCCGACCAGGCAGCCGGCGTAGCGGGTAGTGAGGCCTCGTTTGCCACACCACCGTTGGCACGTTTCGGCGCCGGCGGCTCCTCGCCTGCGGCCGGCCCCGCTGCCCCCGACTCCGCACCCGAAGACCAACAAGCCGGTGCAAGGGGCGAAGCCCTTTCGCTGCTCCATGGCGCGCGCCGGGCCCTGGCCGTGGGCGATGTTCGTCGGGCACATGGCATGGCCCAGCAGGCCCGAAACATCCAGGCCCAATTTGCCCCAGGCGACGACACACCGGCGCAAGTCGAGGCAGCCGCTGAGCAATACGAGGCACTCTTGTCCGATCGCCGGCCGACCGAGTCGTGGCGTCGGGCTTACGCGCGCATGCTGGTCGGACAGGCCCAAGCTCTGCTCCGATACGGGGATTTCGACGAGGCCGAACGCCTGGCCGATGAGGCCGCGCGCCCGCGCGTGGCTTTCAATCCCACCGAGACCGATCCCCAAACGCTGCTGGAGCAGATCGCTGCTGCGCGCCGGGGCCGGCCGGGTGTCGGCTCGCACGTCGCGGGCACGCCCGGCCCGGACGTTCCGGCTGAAAAAGCCGCGCGCGCCCGCGAACTGGTCCGCCAGGCACGCCAGGCGCTCAACGCCGGGCAGCACGCCCAGGCCGACCAACTGGCGCGCGAGGCAGAGTCGCTGGGCCTGCCCGACGCGGCCTTTGAGCCCGGCGAATTGCCGGCCATGATCCTGCTCGACGTGCGCACCGCGCGGCTGCGCTCAGTGGCCGGTGCTTCGGGCGTGGTGGCCGCGGGCGCCGAGGAGGTGGTTCCGGCCGCGGGCCGGCTCGAACCGGGCCATACGGCCTCGCACGCAGTCTATGACCCGTCTCGCGATCGCACGCGCAATATCCCGGCCAGCGCCACGGCTACGGACTACGGGCCTGGCACGCCGCCACGCAGCAGCCTGGCGCAGTCCGGGCCGATTCCCCCGGCGCCGGGCATGCCCATGGTGCCGGCGCCTCCGGCGGACACCACTGCGGCGGGCGAGCCGCGCGAGACGGTGGGCATGTCGCTGTTCCGCCAGGGTGAGGAAGCATTGCGTGCCCACGACGTGGAGCGGGCATATCAGTTCTTCCAGCAGGCCGCGCGCTATCGCCACGAGCTGGACCCCATCACCGCCCAGCGTCTCCAGGACCACCTGCAACTGCTCTCAGCCCCGGGCGCGGCGCCTCCGGCGGACACCACTGCGGCGGGCGAGCCGCGCGAGACGGTGGGCATGTCGCTGTTCCGCCAGGGTGAGGAAGCATTGCGTGCCCACGACGTGGAGCGGGCATATCAGTTCTTCCAGCAGGCCGCGCGCTATCGCCACGAGCTGGACCCCATCACCGCCCAGCGTCTCCAGGACCACCTGCAACTGCTCTCAGCCCCGGGCGCGGGGCGTCCGGCCACACCGCCTGCGGGCGCCGGCGAGTCGATGCTCAGCGAAACCGCCGTGCAGCAGCAGGTGCTCGCCCGACAGGTATCGGCCGACGTGGCCCACCAGGTGGCCAATGCACGGGCTTTGCGCGAGAAGGACCCGCAGCAGGCCGAGCAGCTCCTGGAGCAAACGCGCCAGAAGGTGGAGGCGTCGGGCCTGGAGCCGGGTGCGCGGGCTCAGGTATTGCGTCGGATCGAACGCGAGCTGGCCGATCTGCACCAGTTCCTGGAGCAGAATCGTCCGCGCCTGGAACTGGAAGAGCGAAACGCGCAGGTGCGCGAGGAAGTTGTGCGCCGGCAGCGCGTGGTCCTGGAAATCCAGGAAAAGCTGGCCATGATGGTGGACGAATACAACCGCCTGATGGACGAACAGCGCTTTGCCGAGGCCGAGGTGGTGGCCAAGCGCGCCGCGGAGCTCGATCCCCACAACCCGATCGTGCAGCAACTGCTCTGGCAGTCGAAGTTCGTGCGCCGCTTCATGCGCAACAAGGCGCTGCGCGAGGCCAAGGAGGAGTCGTTCGTCGAGGTCTTGGACGACGTGGAGTGGGCGGCCGTCCAGAACGTGGGCGACGAGAACCCGCTGGTCTTCGGCGACGTGCGTCGCTGGGAAGAGATCACGGGCTTGAGGGCCCGCTATCGGACCGACCACCGGCGCCAGCGCAGCGAGCGCGAGCTGGAAATCGAACAAAAGCTGCGCACCCCGGTGACCGCGGATTTCACCAACGCACCGCTGAGCCAGGTGCTCGACTACCTGGCCAGGCTGGCCGACATCAACATCCACGTCGATCCGCAGGGACTGGCCGAGGAAGGCGTGCGCAGCGACTCGCCGGTCACTATCCACGCCACGCACGACATCATGCTCAAGAGCGCGTTGAACCTGATCCTCGAACAGTTGCACCTGGGTTACGTGATCCAGGACGAGGTGCTGAAGATCACCAGCGCGCAGCTTCGCGACGGCGAGATTTATACGGTCACCTACAACGTGGCCGACCTGGTCGTCCCCATTCCCAACTTCGTACCCAGTCCGCGCATGGGGCTGGCCGGCGCCTATCACGATGCGCTGGGCCAGGCCGGCTACGGCGGCTTCGGACCCCTCGGGCCCGGCGCCGCGCCGCTGGCCGTGCTGGCCAGCAAGGACGGCCAGGAGGCCAGCGGGGTGATCAACCCGGCCGTGCTGGCCCAACGCAGCGGACCCCAGGCCGGAGCCATGCCCGGCAGCATGCCGCTGGGCTTCGGGCCCGGCGGGCTGGGCGGCGGCACCCAGGCCGACTTCGACAGCCTGATCGAGCTGATTACCTCCACGGTCCAGCCGCAGACATGGACCGACATGGGCGGGCCGGGCTCGATCGCGCCGTTCGAGACCAACCTGAGCATCGTCGTCAGCCACACGCAGGAAGTCCACGAGGAAATCGTGGACCTCTTGGAGCAGTTGCGGCGCTTGCAGGACTTGCAGGTGACCATCGAGGTCCGCTTCATCACGCTCAACGACAACTTCTTCGAGCGGATCGGCGTGGACTTCGACTTCGACATCGACGACAACATCGATCGGCCCGGCATGGGCTTTGGCCGCATCGTCGCCCCGGGCGCACCTCCCGGTCTGGAGCCGGCACGCAACACGCTGGACTTCGACAATCGCGGTAACGACCAGGACAGCGTGACCGTGGGGCTCTCGGCCGGGACCGATGCCGGTCCGGTCTTCTCGGCCGACCTGGACATTCCCTTCCGCCAGAACACGTTCGGCCTTTCGGCGCCGCAGTTCGGCGGGTTCGATCCCAGTGCCGGGGCTTCGATCGGATTTGCGATCCTCAGCGACATCGAGGCGTTTTTCTTCATCCAGGCCGCCCAGGGCGACCGCCGGAGCAACGTGCTCCAGGCGCCCAAGGTCACGCTGTTCAACGGCCAGCTCGCCTTTGTGTCGGACACCTCGCAAAGCCCCTTTGTGATCAGCGTGATCCCAGTCGTAGGCGACTTTGCCGCGGCCCAGCAGCCGGTGGTCGTGGTGCTTTCCGAAGGCACGTTTCTCACGGTTCAGGCCGTGGTATCCAACGACCGGCGGTTTGTGCGATTGACGGTGGTGCCCTTCTTCAGCCGGATCGGCGACGACGTGCGCACCTTCCAGTTCACCGGCACGGAGACCACCACCACCGACACCTCGGCCGAGGGCTGGGTCAACCCGGCCAATGCAGACGACCGCCGCCGCACCAACAACAACAACCAGGCCACGGTCACCCGATCGGGCACCACCGTGCAATTGCCCACCTTCTCTTTCATCTCGGTGACCACCACGGTCAGTGTGCCCGACGGCGGCACGGTGCTGTTGGGCGGGATCAAGCGGCTGAGCGAAGGCCGTAACGAGTTTGGTGTCCCCATGCTCAACAAGGTTCCCTACCTGAACCGCCTTTTCAAGAACGTGGGGATCGGTCGGGAAACGCAGAGCCTGATGATGATGGTCACACCACGCATCATCATTCAGGAAGAGGAAGAAGAGCGGCTGGGAATCGTCGCTCCCTGAGGCCCGATCGCCCCGCGAGTCCTCCCTGCCTGCAATCGCCCTCCCGGTGCCGTCGCCGGCTTGTCCCCCGAGCCGGCGACGGTCGTTTCTTGGCAGCGCCACGGCGAAGATGCGTCGCGTGGGTCAAGCCGGAGGCGCAGACCCACCATTTTGCCTTGTCGGTGGGTCTCGCTTTTTGCTCGACCCACCCTACAAACTCAATCCCGCGCCCGCGTGGCCGGGGCTCACGGCGAAGCGAAGCCCCGGGAAGGAATGCCTTTACAGGTTCTAAGCCGGCTCGCTGGGCACAAGACAGCCCGCCGCTGAGCGGCTCAAGAAGGCTCGCGCGGCAGCTTGCGCGGATGGGGCGGCGGGGCCGTGGGCGGCAGGGGCTGGCGGTAGCGCCGCGCCCAATCACGCCGTTCCTCCTCCGTGGCGTAGTAGCGCAGCCAGACGACCGGGTCGCCGCTGGGCCCGGTACAGTCCCAGTGCAGGTAGTTGCCGGGCCAGTCGAGCTTCTTCTCGCGCGCCGGCAGGATGTCGCGAAAGATCAGCGTGTAGAGCTGGCGGTCGCCCAGATGATCCGTAAAATCGAGCACGATCCGCTTTCGGTAGAGCTTGTCGATCACGTCCCAGAGAATATGGTGCAGGTCTTCGTCGCTGAGCGATTCGGGACGCGGCGGGCGCAGCTCGGGATCGAACCAGCGGTAGATGGGCAGCACCGGCGCCTGTTCCCAGGCCAGCATGCAGGCCAGGTATTCGTTCTCCGCGGAGAGCGGCAACTGGCGGATGTTGACCTGGGTGAGCGATTCGTCGAAATACGGCTCCAGCTCGTCGCGCAACTCCGCGTTGCGCAACAGTTGTTCAACTTCCTCGGGTTGGGGACGCCCAGAATGGTGCATCGCAGGTCAACCTCTGCCGGCAAGACAAGCCCAAACAGCTACCTCGCGCAGACGTCTGCGCGAGGTGCGCCGCCCACAATTCCGACTCTACCAACGCCGGGGCGAATTTCCAAGCCGCTGCCGCGCCGAAAGCCGGCTTTTCCGGCCGGCTGCGTATGAGAGAACCGTTATCAGCCGGAAGGTTGTCCTTTCAATTCCCCGCCCGCAGAACCCCCCCAATCGCTAAACTCGCCGGGCCCGGCGCCCGCTCCCACGGCCACCAGGTCAGCGCATCCTTCGCAGTCTCCGGGCGGACTGCCCCCTTTCTCTGCCGGGTGAGGACCAGCCGGCCTTGGGCTTTCCGTTTGCGTCACCATTCAGCGGCCCGAAGACCGGAGGCTGCACCTCGCATCGAACGATCGCTTCGCCCCCCCAACGGGGCGCGATATAGTAGCCCAGGGCGAGCGCAGCGAAGCCCTGGGGAGGTTTGCTGCGTCGCCCCGGCGAGCTTATCGCGGATGAGCTTTTCGGCGCGGACGATCTCCCGGCCGAAGCCGATCTCGCGCGGCTCGATGCCGAAGGCGATGCCCAGCAGTTGGGTAAAGAACACGATGGGGACCTGGAAAGCCGTGCGATAATGCCGGTTGACCTGGCCCTGGTAGGCGTCGAGGTTCAACTGGCACATGGGGCACATGCAGACGATCATGTCCGCTCCATGATCGACGGCGGCCTGGAGCAGCCGGCGGATCAGCTCGAATGCCTGCAATTCGCTGATCTGTGTGAGGTGTCCGCCGCAGCAGTGGGTTTTGAGCGGATAGGCGGCCACGTCGGCGCCCACCCAGCTAAGCAGCTCGTCAAGCGTGGTGGGATGCTCGGAGTTGTCAAAATCGGCGAAGGGGCGCACGATCTGGCAGCCGTAGTAGGGTGCCAGGCGCAAGCCGCCGAGCGGTCTGGCCACCTGTTCCCGCACCGCGGCTTCCCCCAGGTCGAGGCAGATCACGTCCAGCAGGTGGCGCACGCGCACGCGTCCGGGTGCGTAGTGCAAGCCGCCGGCAGCCAAAGCTTCGTTGACCTTGGCGCCGAGTTGGGGATCGTCGGCCATCAACCGGTCGGTCTTCTTGAGGTTCAGGTAGCAGGCGGCACAAGGGGCGATCAATTGATCGATTGAAGGATCGACCAAGGCCAGGTTTCTGGCGACCACCGCCAGGGCGGTCAGCTTCTCCTGGGAATGAAACTCCGTGGCCCCGCAGCAGTTCCAGTCCTCGATCTCCTCCAATTCGATGCCCAGCTTCCGGGCCACCTTGCGCACCGAGGCATCGTAGGCGAGGCTGCTGGATTCCAGGGAACATCCGGGATAATAGGCGTAGCTCACGCGGGACCTCCCAACTGTCTGGCTTTGGTGATGATGGCTTGGAGCTGATCCACGCGGCGAATCTTCGTGGGCACCAGCGACATGCGCCCCTTGGTGAACAGAGACAGCCCCAGCGGGCCCATCCTGAGCATGGCAAGCGGGCGATTCGCCAGTTAGTAGCGGGTGGCCAGCCCCAGCTCGAAGCTGCGCCCGTACCGTTCCACGAGCTGCGTGAACGTTCGCGCCAACGCCGGCGCGCTGGTCGTGGCCAGGCCTTCGCGAAGCGCCATGCGTTTGAGGGCATACATGATGTCGGTTACGGGAATCTCCTGCGGGCATCGAGTGGTGCAGGCGTAGCACGATACGCAGCACCACATGGTATTCGACGAAAGGACCCTGGCGCGCTGGCCCGCCCTGATCAGGGCAAAAAGGGTCCGCGGCGTATAGTCCATGTCGGGCCCGTTGGGGCACGAGCCCGAGCAGCTTTTTTTGTGTCTCGCCGGCGCCGGACAATCACGCATTTGCGCGCGAGGAGGCATTACCACGCACGCGAAATGCACTCCGACCGCGGCAGGCAACCGCGCAAGAGCGAGAAAACGGGCAGAAAGCCCACCTGATGGCCGTATGCACACGCTATGCACTGTATAGGGCCGGCATCCAGTCCCACGCGGAAAGAGCCTTAGAGACCCCCAAGAGACGGCCTGCGGTGCAAACAGATGTATGCCTGTACGGTACAGTGTACGCAGGCATCACACAGCGAGGCGTGGCGGTTTCAGGATGGATCGCCGTCGTGGACTTCCGCGCGGTAGCCACCGTCGCCAGACGGTGAAACGATCATGGCTTGTGTAACATCGCCGCGTGTTGTCCACGCTCTGGCGAGCGTGGCTACCGCTATCAGCCACACCTCGGTTTCAGGATGGATCGCCGTCGTGGACTTCCGGGCGGCCGGGAACGATGAGGTCCCGGCAGGCGTTTGCGGTCAATCCGTATTTGCGCATCAGGGCGTGGAAGTTGCTCCGCTGCATGCCCACATCCTCCGCGGCCTTGGTGACGTTGCCTTCGGAACGTGCGAGTGCCTCGACGAGGAAGCGGCGTTCCAGCTCCTGGACCGCGGCGTCTCTGACCTCTTGCTTGAGTCTCTTGAACTCTTCCCAGTTCGAGGGCAGATTGGCCACGAGCGAGCGCGGGCGTGCCTGGCTGATCTCGGAGGGCAGGTGCCGCGGCTCAATGCGCTGAGCGTCGCAGAGGACGGCGATGCGCTCGACAACGTTGCGCAGCTCGCGCACGTTGCCCGGCCAATGGTAGCTCTCCATCTTGGCCATGGCCTCGGCAGAGAATCCTTCGACGTGCAGGTTGCTCTTGCGGCAAACGTGCTCCAGGAAGGCGGTGACGAGCTTGGGGATGTCGCCGTGTCGCTCCCGCAGTGGAGGGACGTAGAGGGGAAGGACATTCAGGCGGTAATACAGGTCCTCCCGGAACTGACCCTGGGCCACCATCTCGCCCAAATCCCGGTTGGTGGCGGCGATCAAGCGGATGTCCACCTCGCGCTCGGCCGTATCTCCCACCTTTCTCACGCGCCGGCTTTCCAACACCCGCAGCAGCTTCCCCTGGATTTCCGCGCTCAGGTTGGCCACTTCGTCGAGAAACAGGGTCCCCTTGTGGGCTGCCTCGAACAAGCCCTGCTTGGTGGCCACGGCTCCGGAGAACGACCCCTTGACGTGGCCGAACAGCTCGCTTTCCAGCAAGGTGGGCGCCAGTGCCGTGCAGTCGCAGCAGAGCAACGGGTAGCTCGCGCGGCGGCTGAGTCGATGGATGGCCTGGGCGACCATCTCCTTTCCGGTACCACTCTCGCCGGCAATCAGCACGGTGCCGTCCGTGGGGGCCACGCGCTTGACCAGCGAGAACAGGCGTTCCATGGGCCGGCTGCTGCCGATCATGCCCTCGAACCCCTGGTGGAGTTCCAGCTCGCGGCGCACGCGCGCGTCCAAGGCCCCGAACGGCTCGTCCAGCAGCAGCACGCGCGGCTCGATCGCCAAGGCCCTGGCCAGTGCCACGCGCTGGCGCTGGCCGCCGGAAAGCTGGTGCGGATAGCGGTCGGCCAGGTCTTCGAGCTGGATGAGCTTGAGAAGCTGATACACTCTCTTGCGGATTTCCGCGGTTGAGGGCCGCGACGCACGCGGGCGCACACGCAGGCCGAAGGCGATGTTCTCGAAGACCGTCATGTGGCGGAACAGGGCATAATGCTGGAACACGAAGCCCACGCCGCGCTCAGCGGCGTCGCGGGAGGCGATGTCCTCCTCGTCGAAGAGGATCGGCCCGCTGCCTTGGTCCGGCTGCTCCAGCCCGGCGATGATCCGCAAGAGCGTGGTCTTGCCCGAGCCCGAGGGGCCCAACAAGGCCAGCAATTCGCCCCGGTTGACGCTCAGATCAATGTTGCGGAGCACCGGGACACGGCCGAAGGTCTTGCTGATGTTGCGAATTTGGATGCTCATGTCGGATTCCCCCGGAGGCTATTCCTGGAAGGTCTCCCTCTCGGCCCGGGCAAGCTGGCGTGCCATCCGCCAATCGAGCGTGGATTTGATGATCAACGTCACCAGTGCCACCATCGTCAGCAGCGAGGCCACCGCAAAGGCGCCGGCCGTGTTGTAATCGTTGTAGAGGATTTCCACTTGCAGGGGCATCGTGTTCGTCCGGCCGCGGATGTGCCCCGAAACCACCGACACCGCCCCGAACTCGCCCATCGCCCGCGCCGTGCAGAGGATCACCCCGTAGAGCAGCCCCCACTTGATGTTGGGCAGCGTGACCCGCCGGAGAATCTGCCATCCGCCGGCGCCCAACATGCGGGCGGCCTGCTCTGCTTCGGTGCCCTGGGCTTGCAAGAGCGGCACCAGCTCGCGCGCCACCAGCGGCAGCGTGACGAACATGGTCACCAGCACGATCCCCGGCACGGCGAAGATGATGCGGATGCCGTGGGCTTCCAGCCACGGCCCGAACCAGCCCGGCCGGCCGAAAAGCATCACAAACGCCATGCCCGAGATCACCGGCGAGACGGCCAGCGGCAAGTCGATCAGCGTGACCAGCACCGTGCTGCCGGCAAACCGGAACTTGCCCACCGTCCAGGCCGCGGGCAGGGCGAACGGCAGATCCACCATGGCGTCGAAAAGCCGTTTGCCCGGAAACGTGTAACGCACCAGGACCCAGGCCACGATCAGACCGAACACCGCATTGATCGCGGCCGCGGCCAGGGACGCCCCGAAGCTCAAGCCGTAGGCCGCCATCACCCTCGAATCCGCGGCCGTCCGGCAGAAATCGTTCCAGCTCAACTCTCCCGCCTTCAAGATCAACGCGCCCAGGGGAATCAGTACAATCATCGCCAGATAGCTCAGTGAAAACCCCAGGGTCAGCCCGAACCCGGGCAGGACACTCGGCGCTTTGAGTTGAATTCGTGTCTTCATCTTGCTTGGCTGCGAGTTGTCATGCCGCGGAAGGAAAAAGGTGACAGGCACCATTTGCCGGAACGGCCCGCAGGGTGCTTTGCACAAATGGTGCCTGTCACCTTTTCCGTCTCTTGCTTGGCTGCGAGTTGTCGTGCCGCGGAAAGGTTCACAGCGAACATGCCGTTACGCCGGCCTACGGGCGAAAGATCTGGTCGAACACGCCGCCGTCGCTGAAATGCACCCGCTGGGCCTGCTGCCAGCCGCCGAACACCTCGTCGACAGTGAACAGTTCCAGCTCCGGAAAACGCTTGCAGACCTCCTCGCGCACAAATGTGCGGAAGACCGGGCGATAGTAGTTCTGAGCGGCCAGTTCCTGTCCCGCGGGCGAGTACAGATACTCCAGGTAGGCTGCAGCCACCTGCTGTGTGCCGCGCTTCTGCGCGATCCCATCTACCACGGCAACCGGCGGCTCGGCACGGATGCTTACCGAGGGCGCCACGATTTCGACTTTCTCGCTTCCCAGCTCGCCTGCGGCCAGGAAAGCCTCGTTTTCCCAAGTCAAGAGAACGTCGCCCAGCCCACGTTGGACAAACGTGATCGTGGCGCCCCGGGCCCCTGAATCGAGCACCGGCACCCGGCGATAAAGCTCGGTAATGAACTTGCGCGCCTCTTGCTGGGCCCGCGCGACCTGGTCGGCAGACTCGGGCTGGTGCAGCTTCGAAAGGTCGCCGAGTTCCCGTTTGAGCACATATCCCCATGCGGCCAGGTAATTCCATCTCGCGCCGCCGGAGGTTTTCGGGTTGGGCGTGATGATCGAAACGCCCGGCTTGAGCAGGTCCGGCCAGTCGTGAATGCCTTTGGGGTTACCTTTGCGCACGAGAAACACGATGGTCGAGGTGTAGGGGGCGCTGTTGTTGGGCAGGCGCTGTTGCCAGTCCTTCGGGAGCAGCCCGGCTTGCTCGTGGATGGCGTCAATGTCGTAGGCCAGGGCCAAGGTAACCACGTCGGCCTGCAGGCCGTCGATCACCGAACGCGCCTGTTTCCCGGAGCCGCCGTGCGACATGCGCACGGTGACTTGCTGGCCGCAGCGTTCGTGCCAGTATCGGGCGAAGGCGTCGTTGTACTCCTTGTACAGCTCGCGCGTGGGATCGTAGGAGACGTTGAGAATCTCCACCGGTCCCCGGCTGGCGGCATTCTGGCCGCCCGCGGTCTGTTGGTGCTCGGCTTGCCGGGCGCAACCGATCAACGCAAGCACCGAGCAGCCCAGGGCAACCACCACCAGCGGCCTGAGAAAGTCTCTGCACCATTGCATGATCTGACGCCTCCCGGGGAGAAAGAGGTCTGGGAATCCATCCGACCGGGTTCTCACGAGATGCAATCGGCGTACCGGACCAAGCGGACCCGGCCCAGCCACCCCCACCTTTGGCCAGCGCGCGCCCCTCCCCGGCTGGAATCCGTCATCCCGGAGAGCTACGGATACAATACTCATAACCTACTGCGAATTAACGAGTTACGTTTTCGATTCAATCGGCGAAGCGACGCGGCTTGGCTTGCCGTACTCGGCTGGTAAGCTGCGGGGGAAGCTGGCTTGCAGGGGCCCGCCCGTGATAGATCATGACATGAAGCCGTGAGATAGACTAGAATAGGGGCCGTAGTATGTGACGGAGACGGGCAAAGACCGCGATATATGCTGGCCAGCGTCAGGTCCGGGGGGCCTGGGGAGGCTGAGAATGGAGAGGTTCCAGGAAGTCCTGGTCAGGGTCTGGCAGGCTGCCTGCCGCCAGATCGAAATCAGCGAATCGGTCCGGGCAATCACCGCGATGCTGCTGGAAGCCTTGCCGCTTGAGCAGCTCCTGGTGCGCGACATCGACCGCGAGCGGTCCTGCCTGGAGACCGTCGCCGTCGGTCTGGCCGATCCACAGCGGCCCGATCCCGAGGCCCGAACCCCAGGCACGCGGTCCGAGATCAGGCGGCTGCTCGCCTGGCTGCCGCGCGGCGAAGTGGCCCATCGCCACGGTGCAACGTGCGACTTCGGCGTGCCGGGGCTGGCCGTGCCGCGGGCAATCGAAAGCGACGTGCTGGTCGGTCCGTTGGGTGATCCGCGAGGGGTCTGCGGCGTGCTCGTGCTGGCGGCCTCACCGGGGCAGACGTTTGAGGCACGTCACGTGAGCTTGGCGCAAGCCTTGCTCGAACCGTTCTCCACGGCGCTGGCCAATGATCATCAGCTCCGCGAGTTGGTGCGCCTTCGCAACGCCATGGAGGCGGAGAACCGCTCACTGCTGGCCCGCCTGGGACGCAAAGAACTCGGGGATACCATCGTGGGGGCGGATGCGGGACTGCAAACCGTCATGGCCCGGGCTCGAATGGTCGCCCCGCTGGACGTGCCGGTGCTGGTTTTCGGCGAGACCGGCACGGGCAAGGAGCTGATTGCGCGAGCCATTCACCGTCTCTCACACCGCTGCGACGGTCCGATGCTGCGCGTCAACTGCGGGGCCATCCCGCCGGAGCTGATCGACTCGGAGCTGTTTGGACACGAACGGGGGGCCTTTACCGGTGCGGTAGAGACCCATGAGGGGTGGTTCGAACGGGCCGACGGCGGCACGCTCTTTCTGGATGAGATCGGCGAGTTGCCGCCCGCGGCCCAGGTTCGCCTGTTGCGGATCGTTCAAGACGGTTGGCTGCAACGCGTGGGCGCAAAGCAGCCGTTGCACGTGGGCGTGCGCATCGTGGCGGCCACGCACCGCGATTTGGCTCAAATGGTGGCGGAGGGCCGGTTTCGGGAAGACCTGTGGTACCGCCTTTCGGTGTTCCCCATTATCCTGCCGCCCTTGCGCGAGCGCGGGGAAGACATTCCCGAGCTGGCCCGCCATTTCGCCCAGCGCGCGGCCGTCCGCTTCAGCCTGCCCGAGATCCTGCCCACGCCGGACGACATCGCCCTGCTGAAAGCCTATGGTTGGCCGGGAAACGTGCGCGAACTGGCGGCGGTGATCGACCGGGCGGCCATCCTGGGCAATGGGCATCGCCTGGAAATCGCCAAGGCCCTGGGTGCGGGCAATGTACTTCCGCAGCCCGCGGCCGCCAAACCTCAACCAGCGGCACCCGACGCGCGGCAACTTTCGCACTCGCCCGAGAGCATTCTTCCCCTGGACGTGGTGGTCCGGCGCGGTATCGAAGCCGCCTTGAGCGCCACGAAAGGGCGGATCGAGGGGGCGCGCGGAGCTGCTGCGCTGTTGCAGATCAACCCTCACACCCTGCGCGCCAGAATGCGCAGGCTGGGGATCGACTGGCGACCCTTTCGTGAGAAACGGACATCCTGATCTTCCGAAGAAGGGAAGGGGGCAGAAAAGGGAGCAGGACTCGATCTCCGGTTTTCTCGGGCGGCAGCGAGGCCGTTGGGTCCTTTCGAGCCCCGGACGCACCACGCTGCCCGCTGCCCCGGCGGCGTAGCCGAAGGAGCTGCCGCGGACGATGCACTTGCCAGTCGCTTCTACTTCCGCGACCGTTCGCGCCTGGTTCACCCACGCCGGCCGGTATGATGATGGGCGTGCCAGCGCGTGGTGGGCGTGAGGGCCAGGCGGGGAACAGAGCCCTGCCCTCTCTTTTTTCCAGGCCCGCTGGCAACCCGCACGGGTTCCGTGCAAAATGGGAAAGACGATGTATATTGGGGGGGCAGATAGCCGATGTCGCATCGGGCACAGTGTTCGTGCCGCTATGGATGGACAGATCGCCCGTGTCGAATCGGGCGCCGCGTTGCGGTGGTCAAGCGTGGCCTCCTGTTGGGCGGCCTGGCTCATTGGCTGTGCAGGGTCTAATAGGGTCTTACGCTGTGATTTCTTCGCGCCGTGGGCGCATCAAGTACAGTAGTTTGTACAGTACGTTCGACTTCCGCTTTCGGCTTTGGCCTTTCGCAGTCGCCTACGGCTCGCCGTTAAACGAGCCGCTTTCGGCTTTGGCCTTTCGCAGTCGCCTACGGCTCGCCGTTAAACGAGCCG
>CAYXPN010000130.1:0-14518 GCA_964467075.1 uncultured Planctomycetaceae bacterium | reverse complement strand
GCGCTTGACCCACCCTACGCGCTGCTCGAACGATGTTCACCAATTGCGCACGCTGATTTAGAGGCTGCGTGTCACTTGAGCCCAATGGAGAGAGGCGCGCGGAAAAAGGTGACTGCCAACTCCCAACGTCGTGGTCGCCGCGGCGACACCCGGAACAGCGAGTCGCAACCAAGAACAGCGCCAGCACCAACGAACCCCCGGCGACCGAGTTCGGCCCCCCAGCAGGTCGCCGGGGGTTGCCTTTTCTTGCGGCGGCCGCCAGCGAGCCGGGCGCGTGAGCGCCCGGTTCGGGTGAATCGACAATCGACTCGCCGGCCTTTCAATCCCGGCGGGATCAAGTGAGCCGGCTCGACGGACAACCGGTGGTGCGCGCAAACCAGCGTGCGCTCGCCGAACAGCACCCGGCCTGAAAGAGCTTGCCCCGGGCACACACAGATCAGCCCTGGGCCGTGGACTTGCCGCAGAGGGCCTGGAACTCGGGATCGGCACGCACCGGATCAAAGTCCGGCTCGTCGTCGATCAGGCGCCGATAGCTGGGGTCCAGCGAAAACGCCCGCGCCAGATGGTCCAGAGCCCGACCCTTCTTGCCGGCCAGGCTGAGATAACAGGCCAGGTTGTAGTGCAGCAGCGCCTCCTCGGGCTCGGCCGCCAGGGCCCGCTGGATCGCGTCGATGGCCTGGTCGAGCTGTCCGGTGCGCTTGTAACACCAGCCCAGGGCCAGCCACACGTGGATGTTGTCCGGGTCGATCTCAGCCGCCTGGCCCAGCGGCACCAGCGCCTCGTCGTGGCGCTCCATGGCGCGGAGGGCCTCACCCCAGAGGTACAGGCCCTGAGTGTCGAAGCCGGTCGGATCGCCCAGCCGGGCCAGGGTGGCCAGTGCGCGGCGCGGCAGCCCCAGCTCGAGGTAGCCCTCGGCCTCGCGTTTGATCTTCCTGCGACGGATTCGACGTTCTGAAGACACCGTGCTTCCACTCCGTAGTCCCGCGGACAACCCTGCCCTCTGCCCACCACCGTATTCTAACCGCTTGATCGAAAAAGCCAAATCCGTTGCAGCGATTCGTGCCGGAACCATCTTCAGTAGCAAGCCCTTGCGCCCATCGGGCGACCCTGCCGACAGAACGGAACTTGTGGACAGCCAAGAGTTTGACGCTGCGCTGCCCCGGCGCGCAAGTCTCGCAGACACAGATGGTTGGGTGGGCATTTCGCCCGGCCACGCGATGCGTGCTCTCCGGCCCCGCAAGCAAGACGTCCGGCGGGTCCGCAGGGCGACATACATCCTCCATGGGGGGGGACGCCCCGGAAGATGACGGGGGTGTGCCGGCCCGGGCACGTACTCTCAGGTCGTTCGCCGGCGGGCCCTGCACGCCCGCTATCACTCCCAACTTCTCTATATCGTCCGTCGTCCGTGCCCCGGCGGCCGGCCCAGTGAACTTGTCGCCTGCCAGGCCGGGCGATAGGATTGGTGACAAGCCGGACAAGGGCTTGATGAAGGGGTCGCCCGTCCGCTTGCTCGTTTTGGGATCGCCGCGCATGGCCAGCACACGCTATCGAGTCGTCCTGATCGCCCGACCAGCCGGGTGGAAGCCCATCGGGCCGGACGACGTGCCTCCGCAGGTGCCTTCCCCAGCCGAGATTCTCTGCGAAACCGAGGACGTGCTCGCCGCAGTGCGCGAGGCCGTCCAATACAATCAGCAGCCCGCCCGGCAACAGGACAACCAATGGGCGATCGTCGTGGACCCGGACACCCCCGGGCGCATCTCCGACGCCGGCCGGCTCTCGACACCGATCGACTACCGGGTTTCGGCCATCTGGTGGCCCGACGGCTGGGAGCCGCACTCTGCGCTCGACGTGCCCAACTGCGCCTGGCGGTTCCACGAATCGACCGGGGCCGAGCAGTCGATGCCCTGGGAACGGGCCCTGGCCACGGTGCGGGGCCTCAACCAGCAGTGTCTCGACGCGCCCGGCAGCCGCTGGTACGTGGTCGTGGCAGTGGAGAACGAGCCGCTCTCGCAGACGGTCTCGTTCGACGCCTCGGGCCTGGAGACCGTGGTGGAGGTGCGCCGGCTGCACGTGATTCGGTCCGACCCGGACGGGCGCGGCCGGTGTGTGGGCTGTCCGGCCCGGGCCATGCCCTGCGCCCAGGCCGCTTGGGTCAGCCAGGCCCAGCAGTTGACCAGCACCCGAGCGCGCCGAGGCGCGCCGGCGCGCGAGTAGCCGGTAGGCTGCGCGCTCGCGGGTGCCACTGCTGGCTTGTCCAGCAGTGCAACAGTCCGTAGGCTGCGCGCGTGTTGAATCGCGGCCACGACGGAGCGTGGCCCTCCGTTGCAGCAGGTGAACCCTCAACCCATGTGGTCGGCCGCGGGCATGAAACCGCGCAGAAAGTTGGCGCTTTGGCGCAGTGCCGCCTTGCGCACATCGAGCGAGTGTTCGTAGGCCCGGTCTTCCACCTCCACACACAGCGGCCCTCGGTAGCCGATCTCGCCGAGCACCGAACAGAAGCGTCCCCAGTTGATCTCGCCCAGGCCCGGCAGCTTCGGGCTGTGGTACTCCAGCGGCGTGGCCAGAATCCCCACGTCGTCGAGCCGATGGCGGTCGACGCGCACGTCCTTGGCGTGGACGTGAAAGATGCGCGGGCCGAACTCCCAAAGGGGACGGATGTAGTCCATGTGTTGCCACACCAGGTGGGAGGGATCGTAGTTCAGGCCGAAGTGGTCGCTGGGAATCTCTTCAAACATGCGCCGCCACACGGCCGGACAGCGGGCCAGGTTCTTGCCGCCGGGCCACTCGTCGTTGGTGAACAGCATCGGGCAGTTTTCGATCCCGATGCGCACGCCGTGGTCTTCCGCATACTTCACCAGCGGTTTCCACACCTGTCGGAAACGCGGCCAGTTGTCGTTGACACTCCGGGTCCAGTCGCGTCCGATGAAGGTGTTGACCAGCCGGATGTCCAACAATTCGGCTGCCAGGATCACCTTCTTCAGATGGTTGGCGTACACGCGCGCCTCAGCGCGGTCCGGTGTGAGCGGATTGGGATAATAGCCCAGCCCGCTCAGTTCCACCCCCGTCTTGTCGACCAGCTCTGCCACGCGGCATGCATCGGACCGGTTGAAGCGTGCCACGTCGATGTGAGTCACGCCGGCATAACGGCGCTCGGCCCGGCCTTTGGGCCAGCACATCACTTCCACGCAGGCATAGCCCTCGTCACCCGCGAAGTCGAGCACCTCTTCGAGCGACAGGTCGGGAAGGATGGCACTGACGAATCCCAGTTTCATGGCAAGCGACTCCTTGATTTTTCGTGAGCGTAATGCCGGTCGGCGGGCGACCGACCTTTGGGCATCGACGGATTAGGGCATGCTTTGGGGCGCTTCAAGATATCCGGCCCGCCGCAGGTGGTAAACCGCCCCCGCCGCCCGGCCGAACAGCCGAGTGGGCAGCGCGCGAGCCGGCCTTGCGTGACGCCCGAGCAGGCAGGAAAAAGCGGCGCAGTGGGCTGTCAAGCGACAGCGGAAACTTCGCCGCTAGCAGTGCTAGCACCACAACATCTTGTGTAGCAAGGGGTTACGGCAACAAAATATTCCACGAACCTTGCCCGCCGGTGGGGGCTTTCGTAGATTCTCGTCCGACTTGCTACGCGACCGCTGGCCCTGGCCGGCAGACAAGGAGGAGTTCGCTGGTCGCTTGATAGGGACATCGCCCCGGGACGTCCCTCCGCCGAGGAGGCGAACCGGTGGGGAGCAAAAGCGGCAAGGGCGTCAGGGATCGACGCAGCGGGCCGCCCGTCTGGCCGAGGCGCTTGGGGGCGTCTCTCTTCCCGCAGCTCAATCCGACGTCGGCACCTTTCTGCGCCTCGCCGGCCGGCTGGTGCTCCGGCACGGTTGCCGGAGTCGCTTGGATTGAGGTGCTCGTATTGACTCTCACTCACTCTAACTGGGAACAGGCGCACGATGTGCCTGGGGAGGGTTGCACGATGGCTGCCAAACCCGTCATTGGTCTAAACGCGGACTACCGCTCGGCGCGCAGGAATGCGCCGGCCTTCTCCTACCTGACTGCCGGCTACTTCGATGCGTTATCCCGTGCCGGCGCCGTACCCGTCATTCTGCCGCCGCTGGAAGACGAGGCTGATCTGGACAGACTGATGAACATGCTCGACGGCGTGGTGCTGGTCGGCGGCCTGGATTTGGACTGCCGGCGCGACGGCTACATGCTCCATCCTGCCATGCAACTGCTCGACCCGCGCCGTGAACGGTTCGACCGCATGCTGGTGCGCCAAGTGGCCCAGCGCCGGATGCCGGTCTTCGGCATCGGCAGCGGCATGCAGTTGCTCAACGTCTCCCAAGGGGGAACCATTTCGCTCCACATCACTGAAGACTTCCCCCGCGCCCTGCCCCATCTGGACGGCATGGATCCGAATCATCGCCACGCCCTGCAAGTCGTGCGCGGCTCGCTGATGGACCGCGTTTACGGGGAAGGCGAAATCCGGGTCAACAGCCTGCACCATATGGCTGTCGACGACGTGGCCCCCGGCTTCATGGCCACCGCCCGCTGCCCGGACGGCATTGTCGAAGCCATCGAAAGCACCACCGACTGGTTCGCCATCGGCACGCAGTTCCATCCGGAGAGCACGTCGGCCACCGCACTCGATCAGCGCGTGTTCGAGGAATTCGTGGCGGGCATCGCCGGCGAAGTGCTGGCCATGAAGATGGTCGCCTGAGAAGTTGCCCGGCCACGACGGAGTGTGGCCCTCCATTGGTGCGGCCATGCCGTCTGGAGGGACGTGCTCCGTCACGTCCGTCTCGTCGCTTCCGGCGGCTGAATAGCCACCGCGCTGCGGAAGTCGGAAAACGCCCGCGGCCTGCGGATCGTGCAGGCCCTTGTCTGAAGCGCCGCGCCGGCGTAGCATGGATTGTTTGGCGTTCCTCCCGCGGCAACGGGCCTCGGCGCCCGTTGGTCGGGGTGTCGGCTGGGTTGCCCGATCTTAGGGACGGGTTGTCGTGGACTATCCGGCCGCCTTGGCCTCGCGCTTAAGTGGACCAGCGGGTGCGCGCTTGATCGTTTGCGAGCAGCGCGGCCGTTGGGCGGCCTGGCTGCGCCGCGAACTGGTGCCGGTGGGCGTGGGATTGACGGAAACACGCCTGCTGGCGGATTGCTGGGAGGTCTTGGACCGGCTGCCGGCGAGCTTCCTCGTGCTCGAGCTGAGCCGGGCCAATGCCGGGGAACTGTTGCGCCGCCTGGAATGGCTTTCGCGCGACTACCCGGCGGCCCAGGCTGCGGTGGTGGCCGATCGCAGCCTGATCGCTTGCCAGTGGCTCGTGCGCGAGGCCGGGGCGGTCCATTTCCTGTGTTCGCCCCGCCGGGTGCGCCTGCTGGCCGAGACCGCCTGCCGTCACTTGGCCCAGGCACCCGCGCCGCCGCAGGATCTGGCCGATCGCATCTGGTCGAGCCTGCCCTGGGGACAGCGAGAAGAGTAGCAAACCAGGCAGCCCGCGACGCGCAGCGCAGTGTGCCGTTGCTTCGCCGGAAGCCGATGGAGGGCCACGCTCCGTCGTGGCCGCGAATCAACACACGCGCACCCAGCGGACGCGACGAAGCGCGTCCCTCCAGATGGGATGGCCGCGCCGATGGAGGGCCACGCTCCGTCGTGGCCGCGAATCAACACACGCGCACCCAACGGACGCGACGAAGCGCGTCCCTCCAGATGGGATGGCCGCGCCGATGGAGGGCCACGCTCCGTCGTGGCCGGATGACCGCAGACGGCTGAGCTGTTGCCAGATGGTCTGATCACGTCCGCAGACTGATTCCGCTCCGAAGACATTTCCGAAGACGCTTCCGCTCCAACAACAGGCAGAAACCACGTGACCCCACCAGCGATCGACCAATCCGCGGTGCGCGAGGTGCTCGCCGCTTTCCAAGACCCTGAGACCGGCCGGCGCGTGACCGAGACCGGACAAATCCACGCCCTGGAGCTGGCCGACGGAAGGCTTTCGGTCACCGTGGGGCTCACGGGCTTCGCGGCCCCCATCCGCGACCAGCTCCACGACGAGCTCAGCCGGCTGCTCAAAGGGCGCTTTGCCCAGCTCGAAGTCCACGTGCACTTCGCCCCCCACGCGCGCCCGCCCGAGCAGCTTGGCACCCTGGGGCTGACTGCCCGTGCGGTGGTCGCCGTGGGATCGGGCAAGGGCGGAGTGGGCAAGAGTTCGCTGGCAGTGTATCTGGCCTATGGGCTGCAACGGGCCGGCTGCGAGGTGGGGCTGTTGGACGCCGATCTCTACGGGCCGAGCATCCCCCACTTGCTCGGCTCCCAGGAGCGACCGGTCTTGGTCGACGAGCGCATCCAGCCGATCGCAGTCGGCGGCGTGAAGGTGATGTCGATCGGCTTGCTGGTCCCCGGCAACGAGGCGGTGATCTGGCGCGGGCCCATGCTCCACAGCGCCTTGCAGCAGTTCTTGCGCGATACAGCCTGGGGCGAGCTGGACTACCTGGTGGTGGACCTGCCGCCGGGCACGGGCGACGTGGCGCTGTCGCTTTCGCAACTGCTGCCGCTCACCGGCGCGGTGGTGGTCTGCACGCCGCAGGACGTGGCCCTGCTGGACGCCACCAAGGCGATCACCATGTTCCGTCGCGTGAGCCTCGACGTGCTGGGCATGGTGGAGAACATGAGCTACTTCATCTGTCCCGACTGCGGCAGCCGGCACGAGATTTTCGGCTCCGGCGGAGCGCGGCGCCGGGCCGAGCAGCTGGGCGTGCCCTTCCTGGGCCAGGTGCCGCTCGACCCGCGGTTGCGCATCCAGGCCGACGAGGGGCGCACCACAGAAGCGCTGGAGGAGCCCTCCACGCGCGATTGCCTGGAGGCGATCAGCCGCAACCTGGTGGCCACCCTGGCCGCACGCCGGCGCCAAGAGCCGCGCAATCCCACGCTGCCCGTGCTGGATTCGTAGGGCTGCGGTTTGTCGATGGCGGCTGCTCGGCGAGCCGGCGGGGTGAGCCGCCGGTTTTCCCCGCTTTGCGCGCAGCCGTTCAATCAAAGCAGGATGCGCCGAGCCGGCTTGCTTTGCTCATCCCGCCGGGAATCATGCTGCCATCACACCGATGATGGGTGTACCCGAACCAGGCACTGACGTGGCCGGCTCGCCGGACGAAACGCCACCAACGGATTGCTCGCCTACTGCACCCGGGATTGATCGCCTACTGCACCCGAATCACGATGCGCCGGTAGTCCCAGAGCGGCGCGACGGGGCTGCGATCCTGCACCTCGAGGATCACGTGGATTTCCTTGCCCGAGGCGTCGACGGGAACCTGACAGGCGGTCTGCGCAGCGCGCGCTTCGGGGATGTCGAGTTCGCCTTCGTAGGTGCCTGCTTCCTTATAGAGCCACCAGCGGAAATCAAGCGCGTCGCCATCGGGATCGGAAGAAGCCGAGGCATCCAGCTCGATCGTCTCGCCCGGGGCGGCGCCGAGGCGCACGATGCTGTTTGTCGCATCGCCGCCAAAGGCCGCTAGCGGATGATGGTTGGCTTTCTCATAGGGCTGCACACACCAGTCCATGCGGCAGAGGAAATCATTGTAGGAGGCGCGGCGGAAACGCCAGACCGGGGCAAACAGCCCGCTCATGTCCTGCCCGTCTTCAGGATTGATCCAATGATCCGCAGCTTCGACATACATCCGGAAAAGCCTGCCTTTCTCTTCAGTGCTGCGCACGCTCCGGTGCCTGGAGTAGTAATGGAGCTGCTTCTGGCGCGAGAAGCGGCCGCTCCATCCACCCCAGTGAGGATGCTCCGTAGAGAACAGGCCCTTGTTGACCAGACCCAGCCAGGGCACCGTGCCGCCGCCCTCGAGAAAGGCCAGCCCGCCGGAGGGGAACAGACGCAAGGGCCAGACTGCCCCCAGTTCGCCGTGGTGCGCGACGATGTGCTCGAGGGCCCATTGGTGCTGGCCGATCGTGGAATAGGCATAGGGCTTCCAGACGTGGGGCCCCAGGGGAAAGTGCTCGGCCGCGGCATCGCCGCGCCTGCCGCCGCCCGGTCCGCCGTAGGCATAGGTCTGGTAGTTGCTGCGCAGCCAATGGATGTCGGGGAACTCGGCGCAAATCCACGCGCCGGCGTCGTCTTGGGCCCCGTTTTCGAACACGCGCAGCCTGGCCACGAAGGCGTCAACCTCGGCCGGCGCGTGCTGCGCGCGATAGTCGATCAGCGCTTGGGCCAGCGTGTTCGAGCCGGCATTGACGACCACCCAGAGCGGCCGAGGATCGTCTCTCTCCACCGCCTTGATGATCAGCCGGGAACCCGGCGTGGACTGGCTTGGGCCGGTCGCGGCGATGCCGTAGCCGGGTTGCCCCGCGGCGACCAGCGAGCGCAGATCGTCGGGCTCGTGCCAGCCTGTGGCGTGCTGCTTCAGGTTGGGCAGCACCTTTTCGTAGGCATCGATAATCTGGTGGAACAGCTCGGGATGGAGCCTGCGCTTATACGGGCTCGCGGATTCGGGGCGCAGGAAGATGCCGCTGACGGCCACCAGCCCCTCCAGCTCGAACTCGTTGGAGCAGACGATCATGTGCACCATCTGCTGTACCTCGTCGGGCTCATTGCCCATGTCGGCGAGGATCAGCAGGCGCGAACGATCACCGGCCGGAGCGGCCGGGGCCATCGGCGCAAAGAGCGCGGAGCACAGCAGCACGCCGACGGCCACGCCACGAAATGCAGTGGACGACATTGGGGAAGACCTTTCTCGCCTCATCGTAAATCGGCAGAGGATACAAACCGCAACTCCCCTCTCCCGCCGTGCGGGAGGTGGCAGAGCTGTAGGGGCGACGCATGCGTCGCCCCTACGGGCGCATTGCAGCAGAGAGCTGGACGGCATCCCCGGTCCCCTACTCCTCACGAATCTCGATGTCCTTGAACATCACGTGCATGCCCTGGCCGCCGTGGAGCTGCAACGCGATGTGGCCTTCGCGCCTGCCGGGATCGTCCTTCAGCTCCGCGGTCTTCACGCCGTTGACATACACCACGATGTGGCCACCGCGCGCGCTGACGCTCATCTCGTTCCATTCCTGGGCTTTAAAGTATCGCGCGACCTCCTCGGGCGTGGGCTTGACGACCCAAGCGCGCCCGCCGGTCTCATACAGCCCGCCCACATCGCGGCTGGCGTCGATCTCGGCCTGGAATCCGGAGACCCCGCTGAAGCCCTTTTCCTCGATGCGGAAGTACAAGCCGCTGTTGCCCTGGATGGCCTTGAACTTCAGGCGCACGGCGAAGTCCTTGAAGGTGCGATCGGTCACCAGATGGCCGAACTGTTTCTCTTGGGCCTCCTTGCGTCCGACGATCACACCGTCCTCCACCGCCCACTGGCCCACGCCGATCTCGTGCCAGCCTTCGAGCGTCTTGCCGTCGAACAGCGGCACGAAACCGCCCTGCTTGTCGTCGGCAAGGCCCGCCGCGGCAAGCAGCGCCAACAGGCATCCCCCCGCCAGCGCAAGGCCCAAGTATCCAGTTCGTCTCATGGCTGTCTCCTCGTGTCCAGGGAAAGTAAAACGCTGATATTCTGCCTGCCACCTGCCAGGCGCCGGGCAGCACGATCGCACCGCGTCCTGTGGCCGAGAATAGTCGCCCTTTTGCCGGCCGTCAAGCGCCGCGGACCACAATTCGGCAGAACCGCGATCCTCTCCCCCCTTCGGCCGCCGAGTCCATGGACAAGCGGTCGGCAAGACAGTAGCATGGTCAGCGCCTTGTGGTTCAATTTCCGGCCACCCCATCGCCGCCCGTGAATCGAAGGAGACCACCTATGGGAAGATCATCTGGTTGGATTGCTGCCCTGCTGGCCGCCGCGGCGTTGCCGGCGCTTTGCGGCTCCGCGGCCTCGCCGTCCCACGCGGCCGAGGCGGGGCCCTACAACGTACTGTTTATCGCCATCGACGACCTGCGCCCGGAGGCCGGCTGCTATGGCAACGCGGTGATCCACACCCCGGCCATCGACGCCCTGGCCGCCCGGGGCACCACGTTCAACCGCGCCTATTGCCAACAGGCCGTTTGCAGCCCTTCGCGCATCTCGCTACTTACCGGCCGGCGCCCCGACACGACCAAGGTCTATGATCTGCAGACCCATTTCCGCGCGCACCTGCCCGATGTGGTCACGCTGCCGCAATACTTCAAACAGCACGGCTACCACGCCCAGGGGCTGAGCAAGATCTACCACGGCGGCCTCGACGATCCGGCAAGTTGGAGCGTGCGCCATTGGGCGCCGGGCGGGCCCGGCTACGGCAAGCCCGAGACCCTGGCCGCACTGGCCAAAGAAACGCAGCGCCTGCGCGCTGAGCACGGCGAACCGGCCACACAGGTGCTCCAGCGCGATCCGGCCACCGGCCTGGTGCTGCGCGTCAGCCCGCCGCGCTATCGGGCGCGGGGACCGGCCTGGGAGGACCCCGAGGTGGCCGACAATGCCTTGCCCGACGGCAAGACGGCTGATCGGGCGGTGGAGCTGCTCAGGGAGCTCAAAGACCAGCGGTTCTTCCTGGCCGTGGGATTCCTCAAGCCGCACCTGCCGTTCGTGGCCCCGAAGAAGTATTTCGACCTCTACCAGCGCTCGCAGCTCAAACTGGCCGCCAATCCCTTCCCGCCCAAGGACGTGCCCGATCTGGCGCTTACGAATTGGGGCGAGCTGCGCAACTACGACGGCATCCCCAAGCAAGGGCCGCTGCCCGACGAGATGGCCCTGGACCTGATCCACGGCTACTACGCGGCCACCAGCTACGTTGACGCACAGATTGGGCGCATCCTCGCCGAGCTGGACCGCCTGGGGCTGCGCGAGAAGACGGTGATCGTGCTCTGGGGCGACCACGGCTGGCAGCTCGGCGAACACGGGCTGTGGTGCAAGCACACCAATTTCGAGGTGGCCTGCCGCTCGCCGCTGATCTTTAGCGCCCCCGGCCAGAAACGCCCCGGCGCAAAGACCGACGCCCTGGCGGAATTCGTGGACATCTACCCCACGCTCTGCGAGCTGTGCGCCCTGCCCGTGCCCGAGGGACTCGAAGGCACCAGCCTGGTGCCGGTAATGCAAGAGCCCGACCGCCCTTGGAAGAAGGCCGCCTTCAGCCAGTATCCGCGCAGCAGGGTCATGGGCTACTCGATGCGCACGGACCGCTATCGCTATACGGAGTGGCTGCCGCGCGCGGGTGGCCCGCCGGTGGCGCGCGAGCTCTACGACCACCAGACCGACCCGGCCGAGAACGTCAACCTGGCCGAGCGCCCGGAGCACGCCGGGCTGGTGGCCGAGCTGAGCCGGCAACTCCGCGCGGGCTGGAAGGCGGCAAGGCCGGAGTGATCAGCGGTAGCCACGCTCGCCAGTAGCCGCCGTCGCCAGACGGCGGACTGCTCTGCGACTGGATCGATATTCTACGACGAGAAAAGCACGGGTGGACAAGCCACCCGTGCCACCCGACGCGCCGGAACTGCGCTGCGCTTGTTCCGGCCTACGATAATTCGCTGCTGTCTCTGGTGGGTCTCGCCAAAGCTCGACCCACCCTCCAGCTCACTCCCCAAGAAACAATGGCCGGATGTGGCGGGGGGAGAGGTTCTCGGTCACGCGCGGGCCGATCTGCGCCGCGTGTTCGTGCAACAAGTCGGTAAACCTCTGTCCCATCTCGGCAGCGATGCGGAAGGCCACGTGCAGCAGTTGGCGCACGTGGGGATTGAAGGCCGCACAGGACGGATCGTGGCGCAGCGCCCGGGCAAACTCGGCACCGTCCCACCGAGCGACCTCCGCCGGAGAAGGCAATTGCCGCTGGTCGATTTCCACCACCGTGGCATAGGGCGCCCATAGCTCGTCAATCCGCTCGCACGCCGCGCTGTAGATTTCCCGGGCCGCGGCCAGCCCGTCGGCCGACACCTCGGCCAGCGCGCCCAGCTCCTCGAGCCACGTGGTGCCCGCGGTTTTCAGGTGCACTCCGGCCTCCTGGCGCCGGAGAATCTGGTGCATCACCGGATAGAGCGAAAACTTGTCGCTGCCCGAGTGGATGCTCAGTTTCAGTCCCGCGGGCAGGCCGAACTGCTCGACGGCAAAACGCAGCACCGCGGCGTGGCCGGCGAAATCGCATGAGAAGCGTTCCACGTCGCCCACGTAGTCCACGCCCTTGAGAAACTTGCCGCAAAAGCGCGGCGCCACCAGGCGCACGGGAATCTCTTCGTCGGCCGCGGCGGCGAGGATCAAGAGCATCTCGGCCGGAGCCTGCGGCTGGGTCGTTTCATCGAGCGAGAGTTCGACCAGGAAGCTGTCCGGCGGCCGGGCAGTGCAGATGTGTCGGTAGATGCGCCCGGACTGTTCGACCGCGCCGAGGTAGCAGGCCGCGGCCTGTTCGAGCGACGCGCGGGTGATCTCGAGCGGCTCGACCGCGCCGGGCAGCTCCCAGCGTCCCAGCAGGTCGTGGTGACGCCGCGCGAATTCGACTTGGCGCTGCGGATCAGTCGGGCGGCCGATCTGCTCGGCTACGTCGAGCGTGAAGAAGTCGCAGGCCTGGAGAAACGCATCCACGCTTTCGAGCGTCACGTGATCCGCGTCCACAAACCACGCCCCGCTCCAGCCGCGTGCCGCGACCGCCTGATCGGCCTCCTGGCGCACGTCGGCCGGCCGGCTGCCGGTGAGCTGGTGCTCGCGCCACGATTTGTTCCACACCGGGGTGACTTGCACGCCGCGCTGGGCCGCCTCGATCACCGCGTCCAGTTGCGCAGGCCCCTCGCGGCCGAAGCGGTCGCCCAGGCCGATCGAATAGGCGGCAAGTTCCATGCGTTGGGCTTTCTTTCTCAATGGGAACGCGACAGAGCGCGAAGAGGGCATGGACGCAAGGCAACACGTTGCTATGTCAACAGCCCTCACCCAGTTCGCTGCGCGAGCCACCGTCTCTCCCGAAGGGAGAGGGGACCGATTTGTAGCCACCGAAAGCCAGACGGTGGATGAGCCGTAGCCACCGAAAGCCAGACGGTGGAGGGATTTCTTTGGTGCGGGGCGTTGCTCGATGCCGGTCCACGCTCTGGCGAGCGTGGCTACCAAACAGTCCACGCTCTGGCGAGCGTGGCTATCGTTAGAACTTGTAAGAGTATTACTTCCCGGGGCTGCGCTTCGCTCCAGCCCCGGCCACCCGGGGCTGCGCTTCGAATTCGGCAAACAATTCCTTTACAAGTCCTTATGTTCCCAACTCACGCGGCCAAGCGCGTGCCCCGTCGCTCGGCCACCGCCTCGTAAATGGCCAGCGCGTTTTCGACGGGCGTGTCGGGCTGGATCTGGTGGCAGGGGGCCAGGATGTAGCCGCCGCCGCGGCCCACTTCGTCCATCAGGCGGTGGACCTCCTGCCGGATTTCGTCGGGCGTGGCCCGTTGGAGCCAGCCCTGCACGTCCACGGCGCCGTGCAGCGCGATGCGGTCGCCGAATTCCGCCTTCAGCTCATACGGGTCCATGCCCGCGGCCTGGGGCTGGATGGTCTGCAAGGCGTCCATGCCGCACTGGATAAACTGCGGGATCAGCGCGCGGCTCGAGCCGCAGCAGTGGTGTGTGACCTTGGCACCGTAGGCGTGGACCAGGTCGAACAGCTCCTTCTTGAGCGGTGCGAACAGCTTGTCGAAGCTCGCCGGCGAGATCAACAACCCGCGCTGCGTGCCGAAGTCGTCGCCGCAGAGCACCAGGTCGATCCGCCCGCGCCCGGCTTCCAGGCATCGCTCCACGTAGCGGAGGAAGAACCGGTGGCGCTTCTCGACGATGAACAGATAGACCGGGTCCTCCAGGGCGATGTCGAGCAGCACCTGCTCCACACCGCGGCCCTTGGCCACGCGGTTGATGAAATCCTGCAACCAGAACGCACCGATGCCGATCGCCTGGTCCGAGTAGCGCCGGCAAAGGGCGGGAATCACGTCGTAGTCATACCAGTCGGGGTCCGGCCAGGCAAAACGCTCGGCCTCCTCCACGGTGGTCCAGGCGGCGTAGGGCAGTTCGACCGGCTCGTGATACTGGCCGTATTCGTTGGGCATCGGGCGGGTGCGCACCCCCCATTCGTCCACCGACGAGCCGTCGTCATACTTCGGCAGCGGCGGGCCGGCATAAGGCGGGTTGAAGTAGCGGATGTCCGCCCCCAGACACGCGCGCAGCTCGTCCTCGCCGCCCAAGCCGAAATGGGCCAGCATGGCCTGGCGGATTTCGGGAGTGTCGAAGTAGTCGCAGGGAGTGAAATCGGGCTCGACGTGCTCCAGGGCCGCCCGAACGCGCTCGCGCGGGGTCATGGTTGCCGGCATCTTCGTTTCCTGAATCTCAGAGTGCGTTGCACTTTCGACAAAGAAGCTCCTGCGCGAGGCACACGCGACCCACTATTCTGCGGCCAGCTTCTTCATCAGCCAGGCCATGTTGGCCGCCAGGGTGCGGACCGTATCGAGGCCCTCCTGGTCGCCGGCCACTTCGCCCCTGTTGCGCCCTACGGCGATGTTCCAATAGGTCGAACCGGGCACGATCATCTCGCTGATCAGGAAGAAGTAGTTGAGCTGGGCGAAGGTGA
>CAYXPN010000129.1:0-14522 GCA_964467075.1 uncultured Planctomycetaceae bacterium | reverse complement strand
ATTCACACGGGCGACGAGTTCGAGTCGCTGGCCGCTGCCTGCAACCGCATGTTGCGCCACCTGGTGGCCACCCAGGACGAGCTGCGCCAGGTGAACGCCGATCTGGACGCCAAGGTGGACGAGCTGGCCCAGGTCAACATGCGCTTGTATGAGCTCAACCGGCTGAAGGGCGAATTCCTGGCCACCATGAGCCACGAGCTGCGCACGCCGTTGAACAGCATCCTGGGATTCAGCGACGTGCTCTCCTCGATCGACTCGTTGGAAGACCGGCAGAAACGCTACGTGGAGAATATCCGCAAGTCGGGCCGCATGCTGCTGGAAATGATCAACGACATCCTCGATCTGGCCAAGATCGAGGCCGGCAAGATGGACGTGCGCCCCACCGATTTCCGCATCGAACAGGTGATCCAGGCCCAGTGCGACATGGCCCGGCCGCTCTCGGAAAGAAAGAACATCGACCTGGAAACCCACATCCAAAGCGGCCTGCCGCCCTTGCACCAGGAGCAGGCCCGCGTGCAGCAAATACTGAACAACCTGCTCTCCAACGCCATCAAGTTCACGCCCGAGGGCGGGCGCATCGCCGTCTCCGTGCGCCGCGACGAGCAGGACCGGCTGGTGATGCAGGTCGCCGACACGGGCGTGGGCATCGCCGAGGAGGACCAGCAGACCATCTTCGAAAAATTCCGCCAGGGGCAGACCGCGGTGCCCTCGGGCGATCCCATGGCGCGGGAGTACTCGGGCACGGGCCTGGGGTTGTCGATCGTCAAGGAATTGTGCAAGCTGCTCGGCGGCGAGATTGCGGTGGAAAGCGAGCTGGGCAAGGGCAGCACGTTTACCGTGCGCTTGCCGTGGCGCTTAAGCCGGCAGCCGCGCCGCGATTCGGCGCTGTTGGAAGGTTTCGAGCAGTTCAGCCGGCCGCGCCTGGAGCTGGCCCGACAGGGAAAACAGCCCCAGATGGCCCCCACCGAATCCGAATGAAACGCGACCACCCGCCCGAGACTCCTGAAGTGCTGCTCTTCACCGACGGGGCGTGCAGCGGCAACCCCGGGCCCGGGGGCTGGGCCTTTGTGCTTGAGCATCCCGCCTCCGGCAAACAGATGCAGCGCTCGGGCGCGGAACGCGAAACCACCAACAACCGCATGGAGCTTATGGCGGTGATCCGCGGGCTGGAGGCCCTGCGCCGGCCCAGTCGCGTCGAGCTGGTCACCGACAGCGCCTACGTGGGCAAAGGCATCGAGCAGTGGCTTCCCAAGTGGAAGGCCCAGGGCTGGCGCCGTCGCGAGGGCCGGCGCTTGCTGCCGGTCAAAAACGAAGAACTCTGGCGCCGCCTCGATCAATTGCTCCAGGAGCACCAGGTGCGAGTCACCCTCGTGCGCGGGCACGCCGGACACCCGGAAAACGAGCGCTGCGACGCCCTGGCCGTGGCGGCCTATCAGAAGTATCTTTGAGATGTCGTTTTCCATGTGGCTGGTTCAACCGAACCGGCAGCTCACGCTGCCGGCTCGCCGTGCCCCTGTTGTGGTCGGGTCAGGACCCGACCACAACGTAGCGCGCCGCTCGGCAAGCAAGGCAAGACGTAACCGTTCACGGGCCGCTGCCCGTTTTCGGGCCATTTCGCGTGGATAGTCGCCTTTCGCTCCGCGAAAGCAGCGCCACTTTCGCGGAGCGAAAGGCGACAATGACGGCCCGTGAACGGTTACGGCAAGACGACCGTGCAATGGGTTCCCATACGTCCAATCACTCGCCGCCCCCTCGCGCGCCGGACAGCCCGGCGCGCGTGCTGGCCACGCCGGTCCAGTATCTCAAGGGGGTGGGTCCGCAGCGGGCCGCGCTCTTGGAGCGCCTGGGGCTGCGCACCGCGGCCGAGGTGTTGTTCTTCTTCCCCCGCGATTACCAGGACCTGACCGACCAGCGCGAAGTGGACCAGCTCGAAGAGGGCCACATCCAGAGCGTGCGCGGCGAAGTCGAAGAGGTCGAGCAGCGCGTCACCCACTCCGGCCGCCACGTGCTGGGCGTGCTGATCCGCTCCGGCCGCGGCTACCTGCGCGCCGTGTGGTTCAACCAGCCGTACACGGCCCAGCGGTTCGACGAGGGCCAGCGCGTGATGGTCTCGGGCAAGCCCCGGCGCGAAGGGCTGTTCTGGGAGATGTTCCATCCTCGGGTGGAGACGCTGGCCGAGGACGAAGAGGAGCCGGTGGGCAAGATTCTGCCGGTCTATCCGCTCACCGAGGGATTGCACCAGTGGCAGCTCCGGCGCATCGTGCGGGGCGTGTTGGAAAACTGCGTGGACGCGCTTGAAGAGGTGTTTCCCGAGGTGTATCTCGAGGCCCACCGGCTCTGGCCGCTGCGCCGCACGTTGCCCGAAATCCATTTCCCCAGCGACCACCAAAGCCTCCAGCACGCGCGGCGGCGCCTGGTTTACCAGGAGCTGTTCATCCTCCAGCTCGCCCTGGCGGTCAAGCGCCGCCAGCAGCGCGACCTGCGCCGCGCCCCACCCCTGCCGGTCGATACCAAGATCGACGCCCGCATCCGGCGGCGGTTTCCCTTTGAGTTGACAGAAGGCCAGCAGCAGGTGATCGCCGAGCTCGTGCGCGACATGGCGGCCGAGGTGCCCATGAACCGGCTGCTCCAGGGCGACGTGGGCAGCGGCAAGACCGTGGTGGCGGTCTATGCCATGCTGCTCTGCGTGGCCCACGGCTACCAAGCCGCGCTGATGGCGCCCACCGAGGTGCTCGCCCGGCAACACTCGCTCACGCTCCGGCGCCTGCTCTCACAGTCGCGCGTGCGCTTAGGCGAGCTCAGGGGCGGGCTGCCCGGCCGAGAGCGCGAGAAGCTCTTGCGCACGATCGCCGCGGGCGAGGTGGACCTGGTGGTGGGCACCCACGCGATGATCCAGGAGGACGTGCGCTTCGCCAGGCTGGGCCTGGCAGTGATCGACGAGCAGCACAAGTTCGGGGTGCGCCAGCGGGCACGGCTGCGGCACGCCGGCCTCGATCCGCACTATCTGGTGATGACCGCCACGCCGATTCCGCGCACCGTCACCCTCACCTTGTTCGGCGACTTGGACGTTTCCACCCTGCGCGACAGCCCGCCGGGACGCCAGAAGGTGCAGACCTACCTGGCCGAGGAGTCGCAGCGGGCCGCGTGGTGGGAGTTCTTCCGCGACAAGCTGCGCCAGGGGCGCCAGGGCTACGTGGTCACGCCGCTGGTGGAAGACTCGGAGCAGCTCGAAGCGGCCAGCCTGGAGGCGGCCTTCGAGGCCCTGGCCAACGGCGAGCTGGAAGCCTTCCGCCTGGGGCTGATCCACGGGCGCATGAGCCCGGCCGAAAAGGACGCGGCCATGGATCGTTTCCGCCGCGGCGAAACACAGGTGCTCGTCTGCACGTCGGTGGTGGAGGTGGGCGTGGACGTGCCCAACGCCACGCTGATGACCGTGGAAGGGGGCGAGCGCTTCGGACTGGCCCAACTGCACCAGCTTCGCGGGCGCATCAGCCGGGGGCGGTTTCCGGGTTTCTGCTGCGTGTTTGCCGATCCGCAGACCGACGAGTCGCGCGCGCGCCTGAAGGCCTTTGCGTCCACCACCGACGGCTTCGAGCTGGCCGAGGTGGATTTCCGCCTGCGCGGGCCCGGCGAGCTGTTGGGCACCAAGCAGCACGGCCTGCCGCCGTTTCGGATCGCCGACCTGCTGCGAGACCGCGAGCTGCTCGAAGAGGCCCGGCGCGACGCCCAAGAGCTTGTAGCCGTCGATCCCGGACTGGCGCGCCCGGAGCACGCGCGCCTGCGCCGGCAGATGCTGGCCCGATACGGCCGGGCCCTGGAACTGGGAGACGTGGGCTGATCGGCCAATCTGCGCCGAAGCCTCCGTCAGGGGGCTCCCCGCTTGCGGCCTTGGCCGGGTTGCCGTTACGGTGAGTTTTCGAGACGAAGTTCGTTTCCGAAGGTCAAGCCGAACGGGGCGGGGCGAAAACGCGGGTGGGCAAATGCGTAACCGCACGGGGGCTTCCGGCCGCCCAATGGGCGTCCGTCCAGCCCCGGCCACCCCCGGTTACGGTAAACGGAAGCAAGGAACCTTCGAGGCATTCGCCATGGCGGCCAAGTATGTAGTGGGCATCGACCTGGGCACAACCAACAACGCGCTGGCCTATGCGCCGCTGGAGGGCGACGAGCCGCACATCGAAACGCTGTCCATCGCCCAACTGGTGGCCGCGGGCACGATCGAATCGCGCAGCCTCCTGCCGTCGTTTCTTTACCTGGCCAGCCCACACGAGGCCGGCGGCGGTGCTCTGGACCTGCCCTGGGCTGCCGGCCGGGAGTTTGCCACCGGCGAATTTGCCCGGCGCCAGGCCGCGGAGGTGCCCGACCGGACCGTGGGCGCGGCCAAGTCGTGGCTCTGCCACAGCCGGGTGGACCGGCGGGAGCCGATCCTCCCCTGGGGGGCCCCGGCCGAGGTGACGAAGCTCTCTCCGGTCGAGGCCGCCAAGCGCTATCTGGAACACCTGGCCGACGCCTGGGAGGCGACCTTTCCAGAGGCGCCGATCGGCGAGCAGTGCGTGGTGCTCACCGTGCCCGCCTCGTTCGACGCGGCCGCGCGCGAGCTGACGCGCGAGGCCGCCCTCGCCGCCGGGTTGCCCGACGATCTGGTCCTGCTCGAAGAGCCCCAGGCCGCGGTCTATGCCTGGCTGGCGGCGCTGGGCGAGCGCTGGCGCCGGGTGCTGAGCGTGGGCGACGTGCTCTTGGTGTGCGACGTGGGCGGGGGCACCACGGACCTGAGCCTGGTGGCCGCGGCCGAGGAGGACGGCCAGTTGGTGCTCAAGCGACTGGCCGTGGGCGACCATCTGCTCTTGGGCGGCGACAACATGGACCTGGCGCTGGCCCACCACGTGGCCGGACGCCTGGCCGAAAAGGGCATCGAGCTCGACGCCTGGCAATCGGTCGCCTTGTGGCACTCCTGCCGCGAGGCCAAGCAGCGCCTACTCGCCCCGGACGGGCCGGAGAGGCACCCGGTCACCGTGCTGGGCCGCGGCAGCCGCGTGGTAGGCGGCACCGTGTCGGTCGAAGTGGACCGCGCCGAGGTGGCCCAACTGCTGATCGACGGGTTTTTCCCCGTCTGCGATCCCCACCAGCGTCCGGCCCGGCGAGGCGTGTCCGGGTTTCGCGAGCTGGGCTTGCCCTTCGAGACCGACCCGGCTGTCACGCGCCATCTGGCCGCGTTTTTGGGTACCCACGGCCCGCGACCCGATGAGCCGGCCCGACCCACGCGCGTGCTGTTCAACGGCGGGGTGTTCAAGGCCGAGGGCCTGCGCCGGCGCGTGCTCGAGGTGCTCGGGCGCTGGTTCGAGCAGGCCGAGGCCCCGCGCCTGCTCGAAGGCCCGCAGGACCTCGACCACGCGGTGGCGCGCGGGGCTGCCTGCTATGGCTGGGCCAAGCAGCGCGGCGGCGTGCGCATCCGCGGGGGCACAGCCCGGGCCTACTACGTGGGCATTGAGACCGCGGGTCCGGCAGTGCCCGGCGCGCCGCGGCCGCTGAGGGCCTTGTGCGTGGTGCCCTTCGGCATGGAAGAGGGTACGCAGGCCGACGTGCCCTCGGAGCCGATCGGGCTGGTCGTGGGCGAGCCGGCCCAGTTCCGCTTCTTCGGCTCGTCGATTCGCAAGCAAGACCGCCCGGGCGATCTCTTGCCCTCGATTCCCGCAAGCGAACTGCTGGAAACCGACCCGCTGGAGACCGTGCTCTCCGCTGACCAGGCGGGCGAGACACAGTATGTGCCCGTGCGCTTCCAGGCGCGGATCACCGAGTTGGGCGTGCTGGAGTTGTGGTGTGTTTCAACGGTCGGATCGGGGCGCTGGAAGCTGGAGTTCAGCGTACGCGAAACCGCGGACGAGCCGGCCAGGTGAACCTGCACGCGGCCGGGTGGTTGCGCGCTGCTACGGCGCAGGGTGCCACTGCTGGCTGGTCCAGCAGTGTGCAATCTCGATGCAAACTGGCACGGGTGGACAAGCCACCTGTGGCACCCTACGCCCCGGCTGCCCCAACAACAGAAATATGCCGGTCACTACGGCGCAGGCACAATGCTGAGCCCGGTCGGGCCGACGAGATAGAGCGGCCCCGGGCCGATCTTCAGACGCACCCGGCCCGTGCTCTCTTCCGGGTTTTGTGCCCGGCCCAGATGGTCCATGGCCTGCTCGATGCGCCCTTTGACGTCCACGGTCAGCTCGATCGTTTCCTCGGCCGCGCCGGCGTGCCACACGGCCCAGGCTTTGCGCCCGTCCGGACACTGCCAGCCCGGATGATAGGCCGCCCCGCTGCGCCACGTGCCGGGCAGTGGCTTGGAGCCGGGCGGGCGCAGGCGGGCAAGCGTGGCCAGGGCCGCATAGGCGGGCTTGGGCTGAAGCTCCCGATGGACGATGCCGAAATGGTGTTCGTTGTAGTCGGCCCGTCCCTCGACCGCCTGGAATTCATACCAGAAGACCACCTCCACGCCCGCCCGTAGCGCCAGCAAATATGCCCGGGCGAGCATCCACGCCTGGCGCTCGGGGCTCGAGCCGCGCGGGCCCTGGTGCGTGGGCCAGCCGATCTCGGTGATCCATACGGGTTTGTCCGGGTCGCCGTATTGGGCCATCAGCTTGCGCAGCCGCAGCAGGTCTTCGTACAAGGGTCGCTCTTCGGGACTGACCGGATAGCGGTAAGGGTGGACGTTCATCACGTCGAAGCTCTCGCGCCCGCCCGAGCGATAGATGCCCTCGATATAGTCCCAGGGCAGCCCCGCGGTGCCGCCGAGCACGACGACCAACTCCGGGTCGATGCCCCGGATGGTCTCGGCCGTGGCCTTGAGCAGCCGGGTGTAGGCGGCCGGGTCGGGCTTGTCGTGCCAGAAGTGTTCCAGATTCGGCTCGTTCCAGACCTCCCAATAGCGGATGCGCTGGTGATACCGGCCGACCACGCGGCGCACGTATTCGAGCCACAGATCGAGGTGCTTATGCGCGGGCCGGGCCCAGTCCACGTCGTAGTCCAGGATGGGCAGAATCTGCACGCCCGCGGCCTCGGCCCAAGCGATGGTCTCGTCGAGCTGTTCGAAGCGCCACTGGCCCCGGGGCCGTTCGACCGACGACCAGGAGAAGTCCGTGCGCACCCAGCCGATGCCGGCCTTGCGCATCAAGGGCAGTTCGCGCTGGGCATAGGGGTGCTCGTCGCCGCGGGCGATGTGGGCACACACGCCGTAGGGGCAAATCGTGACGGGCTGCACAGCGTTCTGGTTCTCGGCAACTTCGTGTTCGCTTTCTGCGGCTGTGCGTTCGATCTGTGCAGCCCCGCGTTGGTCCTGCGCGGCCTTGCGCTGGCTTTCCGCGCCCTCGGCGCAGGATAGACCCGCCAACGAGAAGCCCAGTGCTGCACAAGCGATCAAGCGCATGGTATTGGCCTTTCTTGTTCAAGAGTCGTAAAGGAACAAGCTCCGGGTTGTAGCGCGCATGCCCGGGTAGCCCAGGTTGCTTGTCAACCTGGGCCGGCGTCAGCGATGTCTTCAACGCGGCGAGGTGATTCGCAGGATTTCATCGCATTCCAGTTGGAGCCGGCCCTCCAACGCGTCCTGTGCAGGGACCACAGGCCCTTGTGTGCAGGTGAATTGCGATTCCTCCACATCCTGCTCATACCAGTGTATGACCACGGCCACCTCGCCCGCGTTAATGGCGACTTCGCCGAGCAGGCGCTGCACGTCCCTGCGCAGCCCCACAAGAGGTTCTGCCTCAGGATCACCCCGCGCCTGGCCTATCGCGCGTTCGATCTTGGCCTTTGACCAGCCCCGCTTTTCATACTTGCGCCGGCGTCGCTCCTGCGCCATATGCTCTTGTTCCTCGCACCGTTCGGCCGGATCGTGGTGCGACTCACCGAACAGATCACACGAACACCCGCCACTCATCAAGAGATAGGTCGCGAATCCGTCTCCCATCTGCGAGAGCAGGCTTGGGTTCTCAACTCGCGCGATGTGCATGCCGCGCGGAACGTGCTTGTCCAGTGCGTTGCTGTTGCTTTCGGGCACCCCAACCGTAATGAAGTAGCACATGGCTGGCTGCTTCGAATTGTCGGTTCGGTAGGGCGCGTACTTGCGCGCATGCAGTTTCCAACCCAATCGGATACTCAACCGAGCACCATGCACAATACGCGCGGCATTTCGGGTTGTCAACAGGTATTTTCTGCGGTAGAATGCGCAATGATTTGTGCATGGCGAACCCAAGATGCCCAAGTCCTTCGAGTGTTCTTCCCAGGGAAAGGAGGTGGGAGGATGCTTAATAGATCTAAGAAGGTGGGGGCGACCCCGCCTGGCGCGGGGTCCATCGGCGCGGCGATTCGCAGCCAGCGGAGAGCCATGCGGATGACCGTCACCCAACTTGCGAACCGGGTCGGCCTCAGCCGAAACACGATCACGAACTACGAGTCGGGGAAGACCGAGCCGTCCGCCAGCGACCTGGTGCGATTGGCCGATGCGTTGGGCTGTCAGATGTCCGAGTTCCTGGGTGCAGGGGAGGTCACGCCGCCGCCACGGTTTGCGTTTCGGGCACACGCCGCGCTCCGCAAGGAGCCGGCGGTCCTTGTAGCTGCACGCAGACTTCTGCGTGCCTATGTTGAGATTGAAGAGATCACGGACACTCGTCTTGCGGGACAGCTCCGCCGGTTCAATGGGGACAGCGATCGTCCGCTTCTTGATCGGGACATTGAGACCGCGGCGCAGACGCTGCGCCAGACTTGCGGATTACATGACGCCGGTCCCGAAAACATCGCCAGCGTCTTGGAAAGCCTTGGCGTGCGTTGCGTTTTCTTTCGACACGACTCCACGGGGCTGGAAGCGATAAGTGCCATCCAGGGCGAAATGGCGATTGTCCTGTTGCGGGACCGGGACCGCAATATCGAACGTACCATCTTCAGTGGGGCACACGAACTCGGACACTTGGTCCTCCATCCGTACCTGTTCTCTGCCGAACCAGAAGAAGAGGAAGATAGAAACAGCGACTACGAACGAGAAGCCGACATGTTCGCCGGGTGTTTTCTCGTGCCCAGCGACGAACTCATACGAATCTGGCGGGGGGAGCGACTGGAGCGCCTGCCTTTGCTTCATGCATTGCTGCTGTTGAAACGCACATTCCATGTCAGCTTTCACTGTCTATTCCGCCGAGTGATTGACCTCGAGCTGGCGCAGAAGGAATACCCCGTGTTCATCAAAGAAATCAAACGCCATCTCGGCATCCGCGGCAAAGCAACCATGGAGGAACTGGAGCCAGAGCCCTTGAAGCCTGAATCGCTATATCGCACGACTCGGTTTCAGCGGTTGGTTTGCTCTGCCTTTCTCCAAAGCTTGATTGGCGTAGCGAAAGTGGCGGAGATGTTCCAGGTTTCGGTGGAAGAGGCAAAGGAGATCGCCTCCAAGTGGGTGAGGCCCGAGGATGTCTTGGTGGACGACCGCACTGTATGACACTTGCTCGCTCATCACGCTGGACAAGCTGCTGCTGGAACCAGCAGCGTTGGTTCGGCATTTCCCCAAGAGCATCCTGGCGCTGGAAAGAAGCTTCTCGGGCGATCAGTTGCGCCAAGATACGGCCCGGCGGATGAGAGGCAGGGTGACGATCCAGGGGCTTCCATCGACCGCTGAGTTGAGGAGGATACTGTCATCTGCTGGACTTCCAAAAGCTCTGGCTCAGGTTGACACGCTCGTCTACGCCACGGCAGTCCATTTTGGATTGTCCGTGGTCACTGCGGACCGGCAACTGGGCCGAGCGATCCGAGATGCGGGACTTCCAGTTGCCGACATGGCATCAATCCTGCGAGAGCTGGTTCGCTCAGGGAAACTGACAGCAAGTGAGTGTCAGCGTTTGCTTCAGCGACTTGCTGCACGGAGAGACTTCTATACTGGGGGTCCCGTCGCCCTCTTGGGCCGACCTCCAAAGACACAAGTTCCCCGATCGGTGACTGAATCGCGGCGGCGATTGTGAAGGTGATCCCCGCGTGGCTTGAAAGCTGAGTGCAGGGGGGAGCTCGCACGCGGTGGGTCTCCCGCGCGGCGGGAAAGGGGAGGTTTGCACGGCAGCAAATCGCGCCTACCGGCCGTCCTCTTCCAACACGGCCCGGGCGTGTCGGGCCAGGTGGCCGCGCAGGTCCTTGGTATATGTCTCCAAGGTCTTGCGGCCCAACCCCTGGTAGTCGCCGCAGCGGTAAAGGGCCCGGGCAACGAGCAACTCGCGCAGCGACTCGCGCCGGCCGGTCACGGCATTCGTGCCGCCGGGGGCCCCGCGCTGGCGCGCGGTGTCGATGTCCGAGTGCACATAGCCGGCCATGCCCGGCTTCTGCAGCAGTTCGGCCAGCGGCCCGGCAGCCGCAGGATCGCCGATCAGCTCCAGGGCCCGGGCCACCGCCCGATGGTGCGAGAATGCATCCTCCGCGGAAAGCAGGCGGAGCTTTTCGAGAAGCGCCGGCAGGGCCTCCTTGCGGCCGGTGGCCCCCAGGGCCACGACCAACTGGTCCACCGGGCTGTAGGCCGAGCCGAACTGGCCCATGCCGCGATAGTCCCAGCCCGCGTCCCACTGCGCAGTGTTGCTGAGCGCTGCGAGCAGGGTCTCCGTGCCCGTGTTGTCGCCCAAGAGGGCCAGCAGCTTGGCATAGACCAGCTTGGCCTCGCCGTCGGCCTCGTCGTATGCCTCGCGCACCATGGGCAGGGCCTCTTGAGGGTGCGCCATTACCACCGGCGCGCCGCTGCCTTCGGGGATGCTGCGCACGGCCTCGGCGATCTTTTCCTTCGGCAACGGCAGGGAATCCTCCTGGTCGAGCACCTCGGCCGACAGGTTGCCGATGTCGACCAGGTGTTCCTGAAGCGCCCGAATGTCGATGCCGCGCACGGGCTGGTCGCCCGCAGCCGCCATGGCCGCGGCCGCCCCCGCGGCATAGCCGCCGTTCTGGATGTCGGGCTGCATGCGGATCAAGGGCACGGCATCACGATGGGCGCTAAGCCCCAAGCCGATCACCAGCAGCCCTTCGAACCCCTGGGGCAGCATGCTGCGGTAGGGGATGTTGACCAGGAAGCCGCGTTTCTCAGGGTGCTCGATCAGCAGCAGCGGATCGACCGTATAGCCGTGGGTGTCGAAGTTGCTGTAGGCCTGGACCACGGTGTCGGGATAGGTGCGCTCGATGAGCTGGTCGGCCAGCGTGATCGTTGCCTCGCCCACAATGCGCCGGCGTTCGCGCGTGTCGATCAGCCGGCCGTGGTCGAAGGCATCCGGATACTTGTCCTTGGAGAAGACAAAGGTGCGCCAGATGTCGAGCATGTCGGTCTCGTCGACGATGGTAAAATCGGTGTTGTTGTAGCTTCCGCCCAGCCGGCGCCCGGGCAGTCCGGCGCCCTGCATGCCGAACTCGTCGGCGTCGGTGTATTGGGTCTCGGCGCCGGCCGCGGCGGCCACGTCGGCATTGCCCGTCGCATCGATCACCACCTCGGCCAGCACCACCCCGCGGCCCTGCGGTGTGGCCACCACTGCGCCGACCACGCGTCCGTTTTCGACAAACGCGCCGCAGCCGAGCGTGCCGAACCAGATTTCGGCGCCGGCCTTGAGCAGCTCGCTGCGCCACCACTCCTTTCTTTGTTCCACAACCCAGCGGGTCTGGCCGTCCTGGACCGAGGCCGTGAATCCCACGCGGTTGCCCCAGTAGTAGCCGGCAATCGCCCCCTCGGTGCCCACGCCGCCCAGCCCATAAAGGTATTCCACCACCAGGGTCTTGGCCCCGCGCCGGGCCGCGGCAATGCCGGCCGGGGCCCCGCCCGTTCCGCCGCCGATGACCAACACGTCGTAGCGCCCCAGCACGGGCATCGCGGTGGCCGCCTGCTCAACGGTCGGATACTGTTCGAACGGGCGCAGGCCCTCGAGCGGTTCGCGCACGTCGCCGGCCACGGCCGGGTGCTCGGCCGTGGTGCCGGGCAGGCGGGCGCCCTGGATCGCCCCCCGCTCGCCTGCTTCCGCGGCCGCGGCCCGGCCGATGCGCTCTCCCAGCCCCATGAGCGCCAGCGGGCGCACGAGGCGCTCGGCCTGCCCGCGCGAGACGTCTGCGCAACCGCCCAGCACATACACCGCGTCAACGCCCTCCGGCTGGAACGCGCCCAGGGGCAGCTTGTCGACCCCCTGCCACGACCCGGTCACAGGCTGGCGCGCGTGTACGGCGTCGGGCGGCACCTCGAAGAGCCGGTCGGAGGTGAACTGCTGTTCCGGGTGATAGGTGAGCGTGCGGGCCTGCTGGTCGGCTGCCATGTAGGCGGCATACGAATCGTCGGCCACGGGCAGTTCCAGGGAATACTCGATCACTTCGAACACGCCGCTGGAGGTGCGTGCCCGATTGGGATACGGGCCGACAAACGGCGGGGCGGCGATGCGCGCGGCAAGCTGCTCGCCGGAGGCCGGTTCGCCGCCGATCACCACGCGTTTGAAGTGGTGCACGCCGGCCGGATAGGGCCGGAAGCGGGCCCCGGCCATGCGCGCCACCCAGGCGCGCTCGGTGGCGTCGATGATGGTCTTGGCCACCACCGCCTGGCGGCCTGCGCGGTTGGCCATCACAATGCCGGCCGGCCGGCCCTGATCGTCGCACAGCACGTCCGTGGCATAGCAGCCGTAGAGATACTTCACCCCGGCTGCCAACAGCGCCTCGTCGAGCACCTTTTTGACGTGCATGGGCCGGGGCGGGGCCGCGGCCGCGGGGACCCCCTCGGGCTTTGGGCCGAGGATTTCGATCTCGCCGAGCAGAATGCGATCGAGACCCTCGGCCTTGCGCACTGAGAGCTTCACATAGCGCACCTCGCGATCCAGCGGCGCAGAGAGCACGTAGTAATCGCCGCTGGGCTCGCGCCCTTCGAGCACGGCGTCCTCTTGCCACGTCTCGTTGTCCCGGCTGGTGGCGACGGTCACTTGCTCGACGTTGAAACCGCTGCCCGCAGTCGTGGCGCCGGCCCGACAGTAGACCACCAGGCGCACCTCGCGCACCGGTTGGACCGAACCCAGATCGGCCTCGATCGTCACATCGCCGTCGTATTGCACACTCTGTTTCGTCGGATCGCCGTAACGTCCGTCCGAGAGCACGCTGGGCGGGTCGGTGTCGCGGTGGACGCCGGCGCTGGGCAGATCGGCCTGGTAGGTGAACTTCAGCGCCCCGGGGCTGGGCCCGGCTCGCTGCGGATCGTCGAAGATGCGCTGGGCCAGGGGCGACTGGGGCACCTCGCCCGGCTCGAGCCAGAGGCGCAACGTGGCCGTCATGTCTTCGCCCAAGTAGGGATAGGGCGCGGCCAGAAAGACCTCGGCACCCTCGCCGGCCGCGGCCACCGCGGCGGCCACCGCGCCGGTGCTGCCGCCGATGACCACCACGTCCACCTCCTCAGCCACGGGTATCTGCCGGGGCGACTGGTTGACCACCGCAGCGCGAAACTGCGGTACCCCGGACGCCCGGGCATCCGCAGCCGCCGGCCCCTCCGCGGCCAGGGCCCGGCCGAGCATGGCCAGCATCGCACCGGCCACGAGCGTCCCCACACACATCTCCACGAGTTTGCCAGACCGGTTCATGGTTTCCCTCTTCTTCTTTGCGTCTTCGTGCAACGAGACATGTAGGGTGGGTCGAGCCGAAGGCACAGACCCACCAGAACCGAAAACCGAAAGCGGAGAGTAAACCGCGAGCCGTGGGGTTTATCCCCACGGGAGCCACCTGGCACGGGTCAAGCCGCTCTCCGCAGACCCACCAACATCACTGCCGCCCTATTCTAATGTCTCCCCGCCAGGAAAACAAACAAGTCGCAGGGGAAAGCAGAGAGCCGGGAGCAAACTGCGAGCTGTTGGGTTCAGCCCCACGGGAGCTACGCAGGCTGCGTCAAGCCGAAGGCGCAGACCCACCGAGAATGAAGGCCGAAAGCGGGAATCGGATCTCGGGAGTTACACCGGGGAATGAAACGGCGGCGAGCCGGGCACGTCAGTGCCCGGTTCGGGCCGAACCTGTAGCAACACGGCAAAGAACGTCGAACCGTAGGCCACCCCAACCGCCGGCTTACGCCGGCGGCTCGCCACACCCAAAACGCGTACCGGAGTTGCCCGGATCTGCCCAACCTGGGAGAATAGCAAGCGGGCTGAGGCCCATACGCCGCCTGGTACCGAAGCCGCCATGCCGCAAGTCAAAGTCAATCTGTTTGCCACGCTGCGCCGCTTTGCCGACGGCAAGCCGGCCGTGGATGTGGAGATCGTTGCCGGCGAGACAGTCGGCCAAGTGTTGGCCCGGCTGGGCGTGCCCGCGGCTCAGACGCGGGTGGTGTTCGTCGACAACCAGGCGGTCGGGATGGACCGAGCGCTCGCCGGCGGCGAAGAGTTGGGCGTGTTCCCGGCCATCGGCGGCGGATAGACCAGTCGCCGTTTCTCTCGGCCGTCTCGTGTCCATGCGGGCACCGAGTCTGTAAGTCCGGATATGACTAATGACCAATGACCAGTGACCAGGCACCAATGACCAGGCACCAATCACCAATG
>CAYXPN010000128.1:9428-14571 GCA_964467075.1 uncultured Planctomycetaceae bacterium | reverse complement strand
CGCGGCGGGTGGCCGGCGGGTGGCCGGGGCTTTCAGCGAAGCGAAGCCCCGGGAAGTAATACTCTTACAAGTTCTTAGCGACAGCGAGCCTTTCTTACCATGGCGAGAGGATGTAGTTCGCGACGCGCGGGCGGCGATCGGCATGTTCATTTTCTCCACGATTGCACCCGGCGTTGCCGGCGGTATTTGCTCAGGAAATCGCACGGTCGCACCTCCGACCGCGGATGCGTATCGGCTCTACCACCAGAAGTTCGACCCGTCTGATAGTATCATTGCGGTGACCGTCGGCAGCTCCACGACCGTGTGCCACGTGGAGAAGGTACTGTTTCTCGCGCCCTGGGATCGCGGGGCGATTTGGGCACTTCCAAACGAGGAATTGCTCGCCGGACTGGCCCCACTCCTGACAAGCAAAGCCCAGCTTGGCTTGCGCCCCCGTGTCTGCCGCGCGCTGGAATGGTTCCGGTTCGCCCCAGCGCACAACATGTGGTGTCCTAGCTGCCCGACGACAGTGCCATTCGTGCCTGCCACCTTTTTTCGCCCCAGCTCAGGACTGCATTGGGCTGAAGTGTTACGCGGCCGGAAATCGACGGTTTGGGAGCCGTCTTGCCGGGTGGCCGCTCACTTGGGCTCACGGCGCCGGCGCTCGATTCGGCCGGCGGTCAGCACACCCATGGCAAAGCCGATCAGCAGAGTGCCCAGCAGCAACACGACTTGCGGCATGGAGACGGTGATGAACAGAAACTTCGTTTGCACCATGTCGGTGTTCTGGAAGACGACGATCACCGCCAGCAACACGAGCACCGCCAAGGCCGCGATCTTGAGCTTGCCCATGCCTCACATCCTTCGGAGCACCGGGAGAAACTGAAGGGGACAAACAGACGCGCCGCACGTGGTGCCGCCGGATCGGCCAGGCCGCGGCGTGTGGGCGGCCGCGCGACTCGCGCCGGGAGGCCCGGGTTTCGTGTCTTCATTAGAACTTGTAAGAGTATTACTTCCCGGGGCTTCGCTTCGCCGTGAGCCCCGGCCACCCGGGGCTGCGCATCGAATTCGGCAAACAATTCCTTTACAAGTCCTTGGCGCCGAGTGGACGCAGGCCTCTCCCTGATGTGTTGCGCCTGTCCGCTTGCGCCGGCTATTCGACGATGTCGCTGCCGTAGTCGGACACGGCGTCGTGAGGGATGCTGCAAAACCGCTTGACGAGCAGCACGAAAGCCTTCTTCGTAATGCCGCCGTCCAAGGGGATGTCGTGCTTGAACATCAGCACACGATCATTGGCCACGGCACAGACGATCAGGTAATTCGCGTTGATCTCGTTCACACACTTCAGCCGCTGGGCGTCGCTGGCGCCGGCCTCGAAGCGGAAGTAGGTGCGCAAACGGATCACACGCTTTTTCTGGTCCTCTTCGTCGCAGAAAATGAAACACTTGCACCGGTCCTGGACGAAGAGGTCGCCGTCCTTGTCGTAGCCTGCCTCCATGAAGGCAGCGTCGAACAGGCTCTTCAGCGATTCCTTCGAGACGTTCTCCGGAGTGATCAACTCGTCCGACATCGTCGCTCCTTTGGGCATTGCCCGATCTTCAGTGTCTTCGACGTCCCCATGCCCGTTCCCCGAAGGGCGGGTACGGGGCGTTTCCCCGTCCGGCGGGCCCTTCTCGTGTCTCCGAAACAGCCGCCAGCCCATCTTGTCCTTCTCCAAAGGCCCACGCCGCGGCCGAATCGTCTGCGCCGGTCACGCCCCGGCCCAGCGACCCAGCGCCCCATTTTGCCCTCACTGCGTCTTGGCGCAGACGCTCCACTCCTGCACAACCAGCCAACGCAGCGCGGCCCACCGGGCCCCATTTCGAGGACGTTCCGGCCCGGTCCACCGACCGTTGACCGTGCAGACACCAGTCATTCCTAGCCGCTCGCCAAAAGCCTGTCAACCCCCGGCGCCCAAGGCCCCGAAGGTCTCCCCATGCCCGCAGAATGGCTAACAACAGGGCCATGGCGGGCAGACGCACGTGTTGAGCAGCCTGGCCCTTGCCGCCCTAAGCCACCCGTGCCACCCGGCGCGGGTCAACGCCGGTCGCGCGCGATCTGGCGTTCGAGCGATTGCTTCATCGCCGGGATGCGCTTGAGCGCCGCCTTGCTCTGGGGCAGCGTGGCCTCCATGGTCTGGACCTGGACGCGGAGCTGGGCCGTCGCGCGCGTGAGTTCCCGAAAGGTGCGGCTGAGCTTCTCCAGCTCGGCGTTCAGCTCCGCGTGTTTCTTCTGCGCCTGCTGGAGGTTCTCGGCCAGCGCGAGCCACTCCGAGTCTTGGCGCAGCGTGTCCTGGAGCGCCTGCTCGTAGAGCTTCTGCCGCGTGAGCAGCTCCTGGCGGGCCGCGATCACCTGGGGGTTTTCGTCGACCCATCGCTTGCGCAGCGCCGCACGCGCCGGGCCCGAGCCGCTGCTGCCGGACGCCTGGGCATAGGCTGCCTGATATGCGGCCGACGAGGCGATCCCAGCGACCGCTTCATCGTAGGCCAGCTTTGCCGCGGTGTAGGCCCTCAGGGACTGGGCCAGCGGCGAGTCCGGCGGTTGGCGCAACTCGATGCGCTGCGACAGTTCCCTGGTGCCGGCCGAAAGCGAGCGGATCGTGGCAGCCGCCTGGTCGAACTGCTGACGAAGGTCGGCCACGTGCTGCTGCTCCTGGGCCAGGCGTTGCTCGGCCTGCTGGAGGTTCCGGCGCGCCAGCGGCAGTTGGCCTTCCAGCCAGGCGATCTGCCGCTTGAGGGCGGCTTCCTGCTGCCTGAGCAGGGCCAGGCGATGCTGGTTTTCGCGCAGGCGCTGCTGGCGTGCCTGCTGTTCGCGTTTGTGACGGTTGTTCTTGGGAGGTTTGGCCGGCAGCACCGAGTGGCCGAGCAGAAAAGCACCCGCAGTCAAGCACGCGACCGCGGCACGAAGCAATGTGCGCCGATCAACCATGGCGCCGCCCTCCGCTGCGCCCCTGCTGCAAAACGGCCAAATAGTCTTGCACGATCCCCGCATCCCGCGAGATCGTGCAGAATCCGCCCAGCTTGAGGATACCGCGCCGGGCAGGGGGGCTGCAACGCGCTGCCGGGTCGAATTCATGCAGGGCTGCGGGGGGCCGCGCTCTGCTTGCGGAGCCGGCCGAGGCGAGCCGCCCGGGTGGAGATACAGCGGGTGGTGCGGCTGCTGCTGCGGGTCTCAGCGGCGCAGGGTTTTTGGCCTGTGGACGCCGCGGAGGAATTCCAGGCAGACAACCACCACGAGCAGGGTGCCGAAACCGATCAAGCCCACGAGACTGGCCATTGCACGTCCTCCTTGAAGGGTGTCCACCGGGCCAAGCCCGATGTGGCCGCCAATGCCGCTCCGGCCGAGGGTGGCTTGGCGCAACGTGTGGGAAATGCAAAGCGGGTGCCGTTCCGGCCAAAGTGCCGGCCGAACGACGCAAGTCTATTGTTTCCAAAGGGTTGCGCGGCGCGCTGCCGAGCGGCGGGGGAGCACAGTGGGGGCGAGCCGCGCCATCAGATTGATGGCGCGCGGTGCGCCGGGTGCCACGGGTGGCTTGTCCACCCGTGCTCGGCTGCGTCCGGACGACACACGGCCGGGCAAGCCGGCAGTCAGGCCCGGCGGAGCGGCCAGGAGACCATTCCGCAACCAATGGCCGATTCGCCACCCGGGGTGGCGCGGCCTGCGGGCCGCTGACCCCGGGCTTTGCAATGCAACGCCTTCGGCGTTGACTTTGCTGCCAGGACTGTAAACACGTGCGGTGACCGCTCCATAACGACGCCCGGCAGAGTGCGGAGCGGAGCGGTCGGGAGACCGCTCCACAACAGGGCGTGTGACACTGCTTCGCCAGAAGCAGTGCCTCGCTCCTGCCAACACTGCTTGCCCTGCGGGCAAGCAGTGGCACACACCGCGTTGTCCAGCGAAAGCCGGGCGCAATTCCCGGACACGGTCAAGTGGTTTTCGGATGGGCGCTCAGTCCAGCCAGTCGCGCCGGCGCAGGCGCTCGGGCGTGTAGACCTCCGTGACGTAGCTGATGTCTTTGCTGATCAAGGCCTCGACCTCGAGCTTGAATCCGTTGTCCACCAGGCGCTGGATTTCCTTCTGCCACGGCTTCTTGCGGGCGAACCAGGGATACTTGGCGATCTGCCGGGCGCGCTTGCGGTCGGTATCCGTCAGCTCGATCTTCACGCTCTCGTTCAGCCCACAGCGCTCGTAGTCCAGCGAGCGCAGGCCGAGGAACCTGGCCGCGGGCACGGCCATGCGCCGCGACTCGAAGGCGAGATTGATCGACCCCTGCTTGATCACGCTGTAGATGTAGTAGCCCCAGGGGTCGTTGTCGAGCAGGCAATAGACGGGCAGCCCCAGCTCGTTGTGCAGCCGATAGAGCAGGCGGCGCACGCCGCGCGGGGGCTGGCCGCCGCCGTGGGTGAGGATGCAGTTATGGGTGCGCCAAAACTTGTCTTCGTTGAATCGCTGCCAGACCGTGCCTTTTTCCACGTGGAGGACGAACTTCGCGTCGCAGCGTTGGAACCGGATCACCTCGGGCTCGACGATCGAGGGAATGCCGTAGCCGCCCGATCCCATGCGCGCGCAGTCGATCTCGTCGCCGCTGTCCACGAGCACGATGTTGCCCACCATCTCGCCGCGCTTGTCGGCAAACAGGTGCAGCTCCTCGCGCAGGCTGCCCAGCAGCACTTCCACGTCCTCGATCACCGGATCGCAGTCGGACTGCACCTCGAAGGTGTTTTCGCTGGTGCCGGGGACCTTGTGCTTGAGCGTGTAGAACAGGCCACGGATGCTGTTGGTCTTGCCCTGCTCGATCAGTTGGGCCACGCCCTGGGCCACCAGCATGGTCTGCATGAAGCTCTTGGCCTGCGAGAGGTTGAACAACTGGCGCCGGTTGGTGTTCCTGCCCATTTCGATGATTTTTTTGCGCGGGCTGTAGCGCACGTTGGACAGCGCGCGCGAGGGGATATCCACGTAGGGATCGCGCCGTCCGCCCGCGGCCTTCACTACGCGATCGGCCAGCTCGAGCAACTGGCCGAAGGTGCGGCGGTCGCGCCTGAAGAGCTACCCTCCGCACCCGCCGGGTCCACCACCTTCGGCAGCGCTCTGTTCTCGTTTGGGCGCGGGATCGGGGCCCGCCCGC
>CAYXPN010000128.1:0-9418 GCA_964467075.1 uncultured Planctomycetaceae bacterium | reverse complement strand
GCTTGGAAGGCGCGGGCTTCGGGGAGGCGGGGGAAGACGCAAGAGACTTCGAGCGCTTTTTGGATGCGGCGGTTTGCTTTCGGGCCATGGGGGTCAACCTGGAATGGCGGGGTTGAAAACGCATTCGACGAGGGTGTCCGGGGATTGAATTGGTGGGTCTGCGCCTCCGGCTTGACCCACCCTACGTGTGTGCTTCGTCAGAAGCAGTGCCGCTGGGCTACGAGCACTGCTTGCCCTGTGGGCAAGCAGTGGCACACTGCGCGCTTCTTGTCCGAACCGGGAGCTCACGCTCCCGGCTCGCCACGCGCCTTCTCGCTCAGTCCGGGCTATCTTCGTCCGGCGCTTGCCCCTGCAAAGCGCGGCGCTGGCGGGGGTCGACGATCAGCACGTGGGGTCCCAGCTCGCCGTTGCCCAGCTCTTCGTTGATCGGGCGCCCGCGGTCGTCCAGGCGCACGTCGGCCTCCGCGGTCTTCCTGCGTGCCACGCGCACGAGCTGCTCGTAAAGCTGGTCGCGGTCCGCGCGATTGATGTGGCTTACCGCGGAGGCCACCTCGCGCAGGTAGCGCAGGAATACATTGCGCCGCTCGCCCTGGTGGCGCACGCGCCGCCGCCGGCGCAGATACATCCCCAGCTTGCGACCCACGGCCTGAAGGGCCAGGCGAATCTCGCGCGCGATTTCCGGGTAGGCGGCGATGGCCTCCTTCGACTCACTGGTAAAGGGCACCCACACGCTGGCCAGATGGACCATCAGCGTGACCGGTCCGCGCGGCACCTGGCCGCGCGACTGCGTGAGCCCGTAGGGGCGCCAGTTGGTGGCCGTCACCGTCTGGGTGATCGCGCAGGCGCCGGCCTGGAACTGCAAGGGCACGCGGTTGGCGTAGCGCAGCACGCGCATGGTCTGGCCGTCGTGGAGGCTCACGTTGCGCATGGCCTCGGCGAGCTGGTCGAGGTGTTTGGGCTGGAGCCGGCCGGGCGAGGTGCGCGTTTTGAGCCTGGCCGCGGCGAGGATCTGATCGGCGGCCTCGGTGCCCAGGCCGTCGAACGTGGTTACCAGGAATTGCCGCACCGTGCGCGCATCGCTCTGTTCGAGCAGTTCGGCGAGCATCTCGCGCGAGGCGTTCTGCGCCGGCGCGCTGCCGCCGTAGGCCAGACCCACCTCGACCAGGAAGGGATTGCCCCGATAGACCGCGGTGGGGCGCGTGGCCGCGGCATAGAACTCGCCGGGCACGATCTGGTGCAATCCCTTCAGGATCAGCTCCTCGCCGATGGGCGAAAGGCAGTCGATGGCCGGGGCCGGGAGCTTGGTCTCTTGAACGGCGCGATACAAGGCGTCGGCCTCGCGCCGCCCGATGCGCGTCGGGCGCGAGCGCGTGGTAATGCCCGCGGCCTGGCAGACGCGCCGTGCCGCGGCGGGCGAGACACGGCTGAACGAGCGGACGAGGAACTGCGAGACCGTCGGCTCGCGCGTTTCCTTGAGCATCTGGACCAGTCGCCCCAGCTCCACACCGTAGGGGTGCGGCTTGATCTCCTTGGGCTCCTTGGGCAGCACTTCGGCCACGCGCTCAAAGAGCTTCTCGTTGCCGTCCGGGTCCACGAAGTGGATGGTCACGTGGGGGTTGGCGATGGCCGTCTGTTCCAGGTATTCCTCCACGCTGCCGCGGCCGCGCTGGTAGCGGGCTTCCAGTTCGATGGTCACGCGCGTGCCGTGGTCGGCGTCGATCCATTCGATGCCGTGTTTTTCGATATAGGCGCGTCCGCGCTGTCCCGCGGGAATGTCCACGCCTTCGCCGCGATTGTTCAGTATTTCCGGCCGGTTGCGCTTGGTGTCGATCTGGATTTCGTAGTAGTGGACGGGTTTGCGCTTGGAGATTTTGGAAACGATCTTCACGGGCTTGCCCGTAGTCAGCAGGCCGTACATGCCCGCGGCGCTGATGCCGATGCCCTGCTGTCCGCGGCTCATGCGCAGGCGATGGAACTTCGATCCGTACAACAGGCGGCCGAAGATCAGGGGGATTTGCTTCTTGAGGATTCCCGGCCCGTTGTCCTGCACGCCGACCTTGTAGCGGTGCTGGGCGACGGGCTCGATGTGGACCCAGATTTCCGGCAGGATGCCGGCTTCTTCGCAGGCGTCCAGCGCGTTGTCCACCGCCTCCTTCACGCTGGAGAGCAGGGCCTTGCGCGGGTTGTCGAAGCCCAGCAGATGGCGGTTCTTGACGAAGAATTCACTGACGGAAATGTCGCGCTGGGCCGCGGCCATCGAACGCGCGGTCTGCCGGCGCCGCGGCGCGCCCGCAGGGGAGTCGGTGGGGCTTCGACGGCTGGTGCTGGCGGGGCGTCTCGTACGACTCAACGTGATCCTCCGCAGAAACGGCTGGTCAGGCGATCATCGGGCCAAGGCACGGCTCGCCGGGAGGGCCGCGGGCGGCCCTCGGTCCCGGGCCGGTCGGTCGGGCAGGTCCGGTTGAAGGGATTATAACGGTTCTGCGGCCCGCCTCCCAGGCGGCTTTTCCCGCCGAGACCACACATCCGCCAGCTTCGATCCATCCGGCAGATAAAGATTCACCCCTAGGACCGTTGCCGGCCGAGTTTGATTACTAGGCTCGGTTTCAAGACGAATCCGCCCGTCTAGTAGCCGCCGAAAGCCAGGCGGCGGAGCAGCCATCCGGCCGACGGCGCGCATCATCCACGCTCTGGCGAGCGTGGCTACGAGTGGCCGTAGCATCATCCACGCTCTGGCGAGCGTGGCTACGAGTGGCCCGTTTGGAAACAAAGCCCGAGTGCCGTCCCCGCTTGCAAGGAGCTCCCAAGATGCACAAGAGCGTCTTCATCCGCAAACCGGTCGTCATCTCGTGCCTGCTGGTGTTGGGCCTGGCGTGCTCGTGGTTCGGGTCGTCGCCGGCCTGGGCCCAGCAGCGCCGCGCCGAGCGTCAGGCGCCGGCCGACGCGCTGTTTTACAACTTCTACGTGGGGCCCCAGCCCTGCGGCAGCGCCACCGCGGCCATGTATCCGTGTCCTCGGCCCACTCCGCCGCTGGTGGGCCACACCTACGTGACCTATCAGCCGCTGATGCCGCACGAGTTCATGTACAGGCACTTCCGGATCTACGTGCGCAAGCATCCCGGCGGGGGCCGGACCTGCACCAAGGTACACTGGGGCTGGAAGCCGTTCGACCCCGACGCCCTGGCCGACCGCTGGTGGCGTCCGGGCCAGCAGGACGTGATCCGCTAAATCTAAGAACTTGTAAAGGTATTACTTCCCCGGGGCTTCGCTTCGCTCCAGCCCCGGCCACCCGCCGGAACTCCCGGGCATTGCGCCATACAAACCGCGAACTGCGAGGAAACATGACCATGCGAGGCCTGTTGATCCCCGTCTTGTCGGTGTTGATCGTCGGTCTGGTGGTGGCCGGCGTGGGCCAAGCGCGCGAGCCGCGCTGCAAGAGCACCCGCTCCTGCAAGAAAGATGAATGCGCGCGTCCCTGGCACGGCGCCTACTACCACACGGCCTGGGGCACGCCGGTGGTGCAGTTGGTGCCGCCGAATGTCGAGCTGCAAACCCATTGGGGATGGGGAGTAGGCAACACGCGCGTGACCCCCATTTGCCCGCAGTTCTCGCGCTGCTGGCCCGGGACACCTGTCTACGACCGCTCGCTGTTCCGTCCCACGCCGCCCTGGCCCAGCGACACCGACCAGTTCGGTGCCTACTACGTGCGCGGCCCGTGGTAGGCGAGCCGGCCGACGATCATATCAGCCCGTGGCACCCCCGCGAAAACGACGGGAGGCGAAGCGCGTAGCTCGCCGCCGAGAGCCAGACGGCGGACAATGGTGTAGACGCCGTCGCCAGACCGCGGGAGAGCGATCCGGCCGACGGCGCGCATCGTCCACGCTCTGGCGAGCGTGGCTACCATGATCTGTGGCAGCCGCTTGACCAAGCTATCGCTGCGGCACCAGCACGATCTTGCCCGACAGCGTGCCGGCGCCCTGCAGCGTGTTTTCTTCCTGCAGGCGGTGGGCCGCGGCGGTTTCGTGGAGCCCCATCACCCGGTCGACCAAGGGGCGAAGTCGGCCCCGGGCCAGCCAGCGGTTGATCTCCGCGGCGCACTTGCGCTGTTCTTCGGGCGGGGCGTTGAAGATCACAAAGCCCAGCAGCGAGCAGTCTTTCGTATAGAAAGCCCCCACCGGAAACGGCGGCCGGGCGTCGCGCCCGGCCATCAACACGATCCGCCCCCCGAGGGCCATGTGGTTGACCATCTGATCGAAGTCCTGCTCGCGGAGCGTCTCGAACCAGATGTCCACCGGACCGAACGCCTGTAACGCAGCCTCCACGTCGTCGCTCTTGTAGTTCAGCGCCACCTCGGCGCCCAATCGGCGGCAAAGCCGGACTTTCGCATCGCTGCCCGCGGTGGTCATCACCCGCGCGCCGATGGCGCGGGCCATTTGGACCACGCAGGAGCCCACCCCACCCGATCCGCCGTGGACGAACACGCGTTCGCCGGTCTTCAAACCCGCCTGACGAAACAACCCCAGATGGGCGGTGATGCCCACGAGCGGAACCGCGGCGGCGTCCTGGAACGCGACCTGCTCGGGCATGGGATACAACCAGCGCTCGTCGACTGCCGCGTATTCGGCGAAGGTTCCCTGGCGTCCTTGCACTCCCTGGTTGCTGCCCCAGACGCGTGCGCCTTTCTCGAAGCGTTCCGCTTCCGGCCCGACTTCTTCGACCACGCCCGCCAGATCAGAGCCGACGATGTAGGGCTGCGGCAGGTCCATGGGAAAACTGCCCGAGCGGATATAGGTATCCACCGGGTTGACGGCGACCGCCTCGACGCGCACGAGCACCTCAGCGCCTTTGGGCTTGGGTGCCGGCAGATCGCCGTAGATGATGCTTTCCGGAGGCCCCGGTTTTTCGATGTAAGCTGCTTTCATGGAGTCTGTCCTGAATTCAGCAACATGACCGGGGGCGCCCAAGTCTCTGGACGGAGCGAGGTGGGCCAGCGGCTTGTCGCCGCCCCCAAAACGTAACCCAGAGAACCGCGACTCCCTGCCGCGTGAGACGGCGCGTGGGGATGCCCACCAAGATACCCGAGCGGAAAGCTACAGAATAGCGGTCAATTCCATTTCTGGCAAGGGGCCGGGCTCGCTTTGATCGGTTGTGCATGAGCCTGGCGGCGGTCCAGGGGGCCACGGCGCCGACGATCGTGGGGCCTTGACTCGCTGCGCCCCGAGGAAGACCCGACGCCCTCTCACAATACGCTAACATTCCTCTTCGTCTGCCGAAAGGGTTGCGCCGTGGTCGCGTGCTCGACCCGGCGTTATTGGAGGGCGAAGGCGAACCGCGCGGGTGAGCCACGTGGCGAGTCTTCGACTGATAGACACCGCGATGTACCCCCTAATGCTGAAGGCAGACCACCCAGAGCAACACCCCCTAACAACCCTATGATCACTCGCTGGTTCGGCCATCGCGATTCGCTTCGGGTGTCTCGGCAAGCGAGGATGACTGCGAGCGCATCGCAAGTCAGCGGTGCGGGCGCCGCCGCAGGTGCTCGGTGCGAAACGCGCGCGTCGCGCAGGCTATCGACAGGCCCAACGGGCCCGGTGCGCGCGCAGGCCGGTTTGCCCGCCCCTGCTGGGCACGTGGGTTCGGCAGTCGAGGCCCAGGTCGGTCGGGCCTAGCCAACGCGGTCCAGGTGCCGGGGTTCGCCCAAGCGCAGTCGCGAAACCCAGTCCTGCGAATCCTGTCAATCACGCGGCTCCGCCCGCGCAGGCGTGCAAACCAGCGGGTCGGGACACGTCTGGTCACCACCAGGCAGGCCCCTCGATAGAGTTATAGTGATCGCTCTGCCAGAGTGGATTCCCGGCAAAACCGATCTGGACACTTCCGGCAGCTTCGGCTAAGGTCCCGCCCCTCATTTCTTCTGCCCTTGTACCCTTATTTTCCAGCCGGCCAGGCATCCGGAGAGACGGATGGCGACTGCCGCTGCGCCCGGGGTTTCCGAGGCACCGGGACCTCTGGGCCGACCGCAGGACTTGATCCTGCCGGTAGGGATCATCGCCAGCGTGCTGGTGATCATGATCCCCCTGCCGGCCGCGCTGATGGACTTGCTGCTGGCAACCAACATCACGCTGGCGGTGATCGTGCTGTTGACCACGATCTACGTGCGCACGCCGCTGGAGTTCAGCATCTTCCCCTCCCTGTTGCTGGCCACCACGCTGCTGCGCCTGGTGCTCAACGTGGCCACCACGCGCCTGATTCTCACGCGCGCCGAGACCGACGGGATGCTGGCCGCGGGCAAGGTGGTGCTCACCTTCGGCCAGTTTGTCACCGGCGGGGGCACAAACGATACCCACAAGATCGTGGTGGGGCTGATTATTTTCGCCATCATCGTCCTGATCCAGTTCGTCGTGATCACCAAGGGAGCCACGCGCATCAGCGAGGTGGCCGCCCGCTTCGCCTTGGACGGCATGCCGGGGCGCCAGATGGCTATCGACGCGGACCTCAACGCCGGCATCATCGACGAGCACGAGGCCCAGCGCCGCCGAACGGACATCACGCGCCAGGCCGACTTCTTCGGCGCCATGGACGGGGCCAGCAAGTTCGTGCGCGGAGACGCGATCGCGGGCATCGTGATCACGCTGATCAACATCGTGGGCGGCTTGTTCATCGGCATCATCGGCGCGGGCATGAGCCTCGCGCAGGCCGCGGGGTTGTTCACCACGCTCACGATCGGCGACGGGCTGGTGAGCCAGGTGCCGGCTTTTTTGATCTCGCTGGCCGCGGGCTTGCTGGTCACCCGAAGCAGCTATGAGACCAATCTGCCCGGCGAGTTCCTCTGGCAGCTCTTCTCGCGCCCGCAGGCCCTGGCCGTGGCGGGCGGGTTTCTGGGGGTGCTGATCTTCACCAGTTTGCCCCGGATTCCCCTGCTGGTGCTCGGCGGCGCATGTTTGGGGATGGCGTCGACCATTTCGCGCCGTTCGGCCCGGCAGCGGGCCTCGTCCGAGGCGCAGCAGCGGGCCGAGGCGGCCAAGCCGCGCGAGGAGCGGATCGAGGACTATCTGACCGTGGACCCCATGGAGCTGGAGGTCGGCGTGGGGCTGATCCGGCTGGCCGACCCGCAGCGCGGCGGCGACCTGCTGGAGCGCGTCCAGCGCGTGCGCCAGAATGTGGCCGCGCAGATCGGCGTGATCCTGCCCAAAGTCCGCATCCGCGACAACATGCGCCTGGACCAGCACCAGTACCGCATCAAGATCGCCGACATGGCGGTGGCCGACGGCACGGTCTATCCCGATCGCTTTCTGGCCATCGACTCGGGAGTGGCGGCGGGCAAGGTGCCGGGCACGGCGACGCGCGATCCGGCCTTCGGCACCCCTGCGCTGTGGATCGAGCCGGGCGTGCGCGACCAGGCGGAGATGCTCGGCTACACCGTGGTCGAGCCCAGCGCCGTGATCGCCACCCATTTGACCGAGACGGTGCGCAAACACGCCGACGAGATTCTCACGCGCGACGCCGCCAAGCACCTGATCGAGGAGCTCAAACAGACCTCGCCCGCGGTGATCGAAGAATTGATCCCCGGGGTGATGAAGCTGCCCGAGGTGCAGCAGATCTTGCAGATGCTGCTCCGCGAGGGAGTGCCCATCCGCCAGTTGGGTTCCATCTTGGAGACGCTGGGCGACTATGCACCGCGCAGCAAGGACCCGATCCTGCTCACAGAATACGTGCGCCACCGGCTGGCGCGGGCCATCTCCACGCGCTACCGCGACCGCGACAACTGCCTGCACGTGGTCACGCTGGACCCGGCGCTGGAGGACCGGATTCGCGCCGGGTTCGACCACAACGAACACGGCCTGTTCATCCGGCTTTCGCCGCAGGCGGTCGAGGCCGTGTGCCGGCGCATGGCCCAGGCGGTGGAGAAGCTCACCGCGGCCAACCATCCGCCGATCGTGCTGGTGAGCCCCCAGATTCGCGCCGCCTTGAAACAGATGAGCATTCCGCATTTGCCGCAATTAATCGTACTCAGTTACAACGAGATCACGCGCGATACGCGCATCGAGTCGGTGGGCATGGTGACCGACGCCGGTTGAGCCGGGCGCTGGTGCCGTCGGGCAGCCGATGCCGCCGTACGGACCAATCAGGGAGCTGCCAGCCATGGAAATCCAGACTTTTCGCGCCGCCACGATGCACGAGGCCCTGGACCTGGTGCGCCGCCATCTCGGGCCCGACGCAGCGATCCTGCACACGCGCGAGCTGCACCTGCGCAGGCTCTTCGGCCTCTGGGGCGCAGGGCGCCAGATCGAGGTGACCGCCTCGGCCGGGGTGAACGTGCCCAGCCGCTTCGCCCAGCCGGAGCAATCGCCCGACACGCACTGGCAAATGTCCCAGGGCGACGAAGCGCCGCCGCGCGAGGGTCCGGCGCGACCGCATTCGGCTGCGCGACCTTCGGACGAGGGCTCTGCGCCGGGCGCGGAGGCGTTTCTTCCGCAGCAAGTGCAGGACCAACTGACCGATCTGCACACCATGGTCAAGCAGCTCTGCCACCGCGCGCCGGATCACGCCACGCCCGACCTGCCGGAGGGGTTGTTCCGCTTGTTCACCGATCTGTTGGAACTCGAATTCAGCGAAGAAGCGGCCCGCGAGCTGGTCGAAACCGTGCGCCGCGAAGCAGCCGGCTCCGCGCAGGAAGACCCGGTGCTGCTCAAGGCCCACGTGGCCCGCCTGCTGGAACAGCAAATCCGCGTCAGCGGGCCGGTGGCGCTCAGCGCCGGACGTTGCCGGCTGGCCGCGCTGGTGGGTCCGACGGGCGTGGGCAAGACCACCACCATTGCCAAGCTGGCGGCCAACTACCGCCTGCGCGAAAAGCGCCGCGTGGGTTTGATCACCGTGGACACCTACCGGATTGCCGCGGTCGAGCAGTTGCGCACCTATGCCGACATCATCGACCTGCCCATGGAGGTGGTTTCCACCCCGCGGGAAATGCGCCGCGCGGTGCGCGAGATGCGCGAGCTGGACCTGGTCCTGATCGACACGGCCGGACGCAGCCCCCGGGACGAGATCAAGTTGCAGGAGCTGCGCGCCTTTCTCCAGGAGGCCCAGGCCGACGAGGTCCACCTCGTCCTGAGCAGCGTGGCCAGCGAACGGGCCCTGTTGCAGACGGCCCAGCGATTCGCCGCGGTGGGCACCACCGCGTTGATTCTCACCAAGCTCGACGAGGCCAGCGCCTTGGGCCACATCCTGCCGGTGCTGCGCCAAAGCGGCCTGAGGCTCAGCTACCTGACCAACGGCCAGAACGTACCCGACGACATCGAAGCGGCCGACAATGCGCGCCTGGCCAGGATGATCCTTGAGGCCCAAAACGTGGAGACTTGAGCCGACTCAGGGTGTGTTGCCGAAGGGAAAAAGCTGCCAGGCACGTAGGGTGGGTTAAGCC
>CAYXPN010000127.1:0-14704 GCA_964467075.1 uncultured Planctomycetaceae bacterium | reverse complement strand
TTGTTCCAGAAGCTGCGCGCCAACCCGGACGACCGCGACTTGGGCGCGTATGTGAAGTTCCGCCAGCTTACGGCCGGCTATGGGCTGGCGCTGCAGGCCCCGGAGGCCGACTTCGCCAAAATCCAGACCGAGTGGCTGGCCAACTTGAAGCAGTTCGTCGAGGACTTTCCCACCAGTCCCGACGCGGCCGAGGCCATGCTCCAGTTGGGCATTGCCGAGGAATTCGCCGGACAGGAAGACGCGGCCAAGCAGTGGTATGCACGGATCGCCAAGGAGTTCCCGGGCGCGGCCGCGGCGGAGAAGGCTACCGGGGCCCTGACGCGCCTGGAGTCGGTCGGCAAGGTGATTTCGCTCGCCGGGCCGAGCCCCACGGGAGGGACGGTCGATCTGGCGCGATACCGCGGCAAGGTGGTGGTGATCCAGTATTGGGCCACATGGTGTGAGCCGGCCAAGACCGACATGGAGACGCTCAAGCGCCTGCTGGAGAAGTTCGGACAGGACCTGGCCGTGGTGGGCGTGAACCTGGATACCAACGCTGAGCAGTTGCGCAAGTTCCTGGCCGAGAAGCAACTGCCCTGGCCGCAGATCTTCGAGGAGGGCGGCCTGGACAGCCGGCCGGCCAACCAGTTGGGCATTCTCACGCTGCCCACGATGATCCTGGTGGACCAGGAGGGCCGGGTAGTGGACCGCAACATCCAGACGGCCAACCTGGAGCAGGCGATCGGGAAGCTGATCCGGTGAGCTTGGTGCGCGCGCCTGGCTGCGCAGCGCTGCCTGCCCGCTGTGCGCAAGTCACGTAGGTCAGGCACTCCTGTGCCTGACAATTGTGTTGGTTTAGCGTGAACTGGAAACTCGGGCGTTGCGAGTTACGTAGCTCAGGCACTCCTGTGCCTGACAATCTCCGTGATTAAACGAATGGCTTGCCGGACAATGGCTATTGAGCGGCCAGAAGTACGTCAGTCTCGTAGGTCAGGCAGTCCTCTGCCTGACAGCTTCTTGCCGGCAAGGGGGTTAGTTCGTAATGGCCCGCTCGTAGTGACCCGATTTATCGGGTCGTCGCTCCAGTGCAGCGCAAGCGCGTTCAACAGACCGTACAAGTACGGTCACTACGAACTGATTGTCAGGCACGGAGTGCCTGACCTACTTGGCTTGCCGGCGCTGTGGCTTTGCCGCCGCACTTTCGGGGGGCATTTGCGTGAAAAATAGCCTCTTCTTGGGGCTCCAAAAAAGCCGAAAATCGTGTGCCCCAGGTTTGCACATCCTGACGCGGCGACTAAAATAGCAGTCATTGACAAGGCTCGGGTTCGTGCGGCGTTCGCACCTGGAACCGGAAGAGCCTACATCTCGGTCGCTGTGGTCTGAGGCAGCGACTTTCGCAGCCCGACGCTTCTCGCCCGATTAGCCACAAGCCGTAAGGCCGGCCCGGGCGATTCTGGCGCGCCGGGTGCTTCCCTCCGCGTGGTCGGCTGCGCGCAGTGGTGCGCGCCGACGGTCTGGACACGTCAAATCATAGGCCGCACCTAATGTGAAAGGGGTACTCCATGGGCACGACGATGAAGGCAGCGAAGGTCAATGTGGGCAAAGCGGCGCGGATGTTGGCTGCTGCGGCCGCGGTGCTTCTGCTGGCCGCGGGCAGCGCCTCGGCGCAGGCGGCTACAGAGTGGCAGGGGGACACGGGCGATTGGTTCGAGCCGTCCAATTGGACGGCAGGCGTACCGACGCCCAGCATCGACGCGTGGATCGACAACGGCGGCACGGCGCGGGTGGCCTTGCCCGGCGCCGCGGCGGACGAGTTGATCGTCGGCAGAACCCTGCCGAATGCCTCCTTCCTGGAAATCACCGACGGCGACGAGGTATCGAACCGCAAGGGCTACCTCGGCTACGACTTCGGCTCGCAGGGCACGGCCACCGTAAGCGGCAGCGGGTCGAAGTGGACGAACCGGTCGTATCTCTACGTGGGCGTCGGTGGCACCGGCACACTGAACATCACCGACGGCGGCCAGGTGTCGAGCGAGTACGGCTACCTCGGCTACTACTCCGGCTCGCAGGGCACGGCCACCGTAAGCGGCAGCGGGTCGAAGTGGACGAACTCGGGTAACCTCAAGGTGGGCAGCTGCGGCACGGGCACGCTTAGCATCACCGACGGCGGCCAGGTGTCGAGCTACCACGGCTACCTCGGCGGCTGGTCCGGCTCGCAGGGCACGGCCACCGTAAGCGGCAGCGGGTCGAAGTGGACGAACCAGTGGGATCTCTACGTGGGCCACTACGGGACCGGCACGCTCACGGTCGCAGATGGAGGACTGGTGACCGCCAAAACGCTCTACGCCTCGCTCGATGACCTTCTCGGCGACGGCACGATTGAAGTCCGCGGCGCGGTTCTGGATGCCAACTTGCAATTCGACGCCACGCACCGGCCACAGCCGACGATCGCGTTCGGCACGGGTGGTGCGCTCAACCTCAACCTGGACGGGGCGGGCGACCTGGGCGCGGGCTACAAAGGCATCGGAACCATCACGATCACCGAGGGGATAGAGGTGGCATCGTACGAGGGCTACCTCGGCTGCAGGTCCGGCTCGCAGGGCACGGCCACGGTAAGCGGCAGCGGGTCGAAGTGGACGAACTCGGCTGCTCTCTACGTGGGCGTCAACGGCACTGGCACGCTTAGCATTACCGACGGCGGCCAGTTGTGGAACACCTACGGCTTCCTCGGCTGCAGGTCCGGCTCGCAGGGCACAGCCACGGTAAGCGGCAGTGGGTCGAAGTGGACGAACCATCGGCATCTCTACGTGGGCTACTACGGCACGGGCACGCTTAACATCACCGACGGCGGCGAGGTGGCGAGCTACAGCGGCTACCTCGGCTACGACTCCGGCTCGCAGGGCACGGCCCTGGTGACCGGCAGCGGGTCGAAGTGGAAGAACGGATGGTACCTCTCCGTGGGCCACTTCGGCACGGGCACGCTTATCATCACCGACGGCGGCCAGGTCGCCGCAGACTCGGTCAGCATCAAGAGCCGGTCGCGCCTGGCCATCGACGTGGGACAAGGCAGCTTGCTTACCGTCGGCGCCGGCACGGGGCCAATCAGCAACAACGGCGCGGTGCGCGTGCTGGCCGGCGCGGCGCCGGCCGGCGATAGTACCTGGCAACCCATCCTTGCGGGCACGTGGGATGGCTCGGGACAGTATCAGCCCATCGGCGGCACGTGGGACGGGGCCAGCCATGTGTTTACCGTTTCCGCCCCGGTGCCCGGCATGGGCGGCTCGCCGGTGGCGCTGGATCTGTCCGACCGCCAACGGGTGCTCATCAATGACAGTCCAAGCGGCTGGACCCTGGGGGCCAGCTTTCCGGCCAGTGCTGATCCAATGCCGATCACCTTCACCGCCCAGCCCGTCAGCGGCGACCCGTTGTATGATCTCCAATACCAGATGCCCGAGGGCCATGAGGTCTTCGGCGCGTGGCAACTGAGCGCCGAGAGTTTCACACCCTCGGAAGATGAGCCGGTGTACTTGTCGTTCGATGTGGGCTTGGGAGGACTCAAGACCAGTGATATTGCCCTATGGCACTACGACGGCAGCCAGTGGGCCCCGTTTGAGACCGACGTGTTCACCTACGACGGGCAATACGCCAGTGTGCTCGTAACCGGCTTCAGCGCCTACGCCGTCAGCGCGGTGCCCGAGCCGGGCACGCTGGTCCTCCTGCTAGTCGCTGCGTTTGCCGGAGTCCTCTGGCAGTGGCGGCGCGGGCGCGCGAAATGATGCCCAGGCAGGCAGGGTGCCCCGGAATCACTCTGACCTGCCTCGACCGCCGAGCCTTCGCGATTGGTAAGATTTACAATCTTTGCCCAATTCTTCTATTCGCCGGACTGAGGGCGGGACTGCCACCGCGGCGAACGCGGGCCGGTTGGCTCAGGGGGAATGGCGAGACGTAACTGCTTGCCTGTTTGCGCGTTGCGCCACATCGCCCGCCGACCCGATCCGCACGCCAGGCGGTTTGGCGCGTAGAGCAGCCGTTTGGCACGCGGATCGCAGCAAATGGGCCGAGCCGGTGATGGCGCCCGCACGCCATCCCCTTCGGACACGGAAGTTCCGATCTGGAGGGCTTGACGAGAACCTCTGTTTTTCCACCATGCCCTTCGGACACGGAAGTCCTCTTGGACACGGAAGTCCCCTCTGGAGAACCCGCCCCCATGACCGCCTTCGACCCAGCGGTACCCGTCTGGATGACGGTTGCCGTGCCGGCCTTCGGCCTGCTCTGTGCCTGGATTGCCCGCAAGAGTCAAGGCTCGCCGCGACAAGTCTTCTGGCAGCGCGTATTCTATGGGGCCCTGGTCGCGGTGGGGCTGGTGTGCATGTTCGGCACGGTGCTGGGCCCGGGCTGGTGGCTAAGCGCAGGCGCCACGCTGCCGCTGATGGTGCTCACGGCCACCTGCGACGTGGGCTCTGCGCGCCGGGCATCCGCGGTGCCCGGGGGCTGAGACTCTGCACCTTCCTGCTTGCGCGCGGGCAAGTGCGAGGCTGCGCGGCGGCGGCGCATCTCGGACCAAGAGAACCTGCAAAGGCCTGACTTGCCGGGGCTTCGCTACGCCGTGAGCCCCGGCCACCCGGGCCTGGGTGGCCCGCGGCAGGGGTCCCGCGTGCTTGCACGGCCCTCGCCGAATCAGTTGCGCAAGCTGGGCTGAGTCTGCCGGTGGTGCGGCTCCGGGGTCCTTGGTGGGGTAGCGCGAGTGGCTGGGCTACTCGGGCTCGGCAAGGGTGCGATTTGGGGGTCGTTTGGCCGCGGAAAAGGGGCGAACGGGCCGCTGGGCGGTCGGCGCAACATCTTTGGCAGCAGGGAATTGCGCCGATAATCCCTATAACCGGACCCGCGGTACGACCGATTGCACCCGCAAAATCCAAAAAAAGCTTCCCTGCGGCACAATCCGCAACCGAAACGTATAGTCAGGCAACAGCCGCCAGCTCTCCGCACGGCAGTCCAAGGGGGGCAAGGCCGCCGGGTCCAACCCGCGTCCCGGCTCCCGCCGGCCATCGTCTCTTGGTGCCTGTGTAGCGGCGCGGCGTTGCTGTACTCGACGGTTGGTCAAACCACACGAGTTTCCCGCTGCCGGCAATCGAGCGCCGGCAATGTGGCCTGGCAGGTCGAAAAGACCCCGACGCGCGCTTACGGTGGTGTCCCCGGTGCGCAAGCGGCGTCAGGCTTTTGCGGGAGGGACTTGAAGGAGGGAAACGATGCGAAAGTTCCAGGGGGGATTGTTCTTGAGCGCGTTGGCCGTCTTGTGGCCGGCCGTGGCCTGGGCCGGAAACCAGGAGACCGCCGAACAGATTGCCCAGCATCTGCAAAACAGCGGCCAGTTGCACCACTACCGGATTCAAGTGAAATACCAGGACGGCACGGCCTGGCTCCAAGGCCAGGTGTCCGACCAGCAGCAGGCGGCCGCGGCGTTGCGCCTGGCCCTTTCCGCGCAGGGTGTGAAGCGGGTGGTCAACCAGTTGAACGTCCAATCCACGGCCGGTGCCTATCGTCAGTCGACAGCGGCCAGTCAGGCGGCCTATCAGCAGCCGACGGCCCACCAGATCGCGCCTGCGGCCAGCCGTCAGCCGGCGCAGCAATCCAGCGGCTCACCGCTTTCCGGGGCGGCCCGACGGCTCCAGGGCCTGCTGGGCACGAAGAAGTCCGCCCCTGAGGCCCAACCGTATGCAGGCGCAACCGGCGTGGTCCATCCGGTGGCCGCCTATCAGCCGGTGGCCGACGCTCCCGGCCAACTGGCCCCGATGCCCGGCGCCGCCCCGCTGCCGATCGCCTATCGCCAGGGCGAGACGATCGTGCCGGCCGGCCCGATGCCCGGCAGCCCGCAGCCGATGTACACTGCGGGCATGGGCGGCCAGACGGCGCCGGTGCGCTACGACCAGCCGTATTTGCCCAACTACGCGTGGCCGAGCTACGCCGCCTATCCGAACTACGCGGCGCTAACGTATCCGAAGCAATACTCGCCCACGGCTTGGCCCTACATTGGTCCGTTCTATCCCTATCCGCAGGTGCCGCTGGGGTGGCGGCGCGTGACCCTGGAATGGGACGACGGCTGGTGGTTCCTCGACTTCAAGGACACACCGCGATGGGGTGATACGCCGATCAGCTCGTGGCGCTGAGTGGAGCAGCCCCTCGGGCAGCGGGCCGAACCACGGCAGGCCCGAGGCCGACACGTCCAACCAAGGTCCCGCTCTGGCAGTGGTTTTATTGCCAGCCGCCCCCGCCGCCGGCCCATCCGGCGCGGGGGCTTTTTTCGTGGGTGCGATCTGTCGGACCGACTGCGAGACAAGACCGCTGTGGCGCGGACGACGCGATCGGCGGTCGTGGGACAGCCGGCCTGCTCTCAACGGGAGGCAGGAACGGCCGGGGGACGGGGGAGAAAAGACAATCTGGGTCAAGCGGACCCGGCGCTTTGGACGGCCGGCGGCCGCCCGCCGCAGCGGCCGGCCAGCCCCACTCGTCGATCCAATCGGAAAAACCCGCAAGTTCCGCAGAGTTTCACACGATAACTAGTCCAGGCAGGAACGCCCCGGGCGGACCGGCTGCCTTGGGCGCTGGTCCTGCCACACGAATCGGGTGCGCCTGCACCTGCCCGTCGACGGGCGGTTCTCGGCCTGCTCACATGAGGAAACCTCGGATGTCCAGGAAGACCGTTCTTGCGCTTGGGGCCCTGGCGGTGCTGGCGGCCGCCAGCGGATGCAATACGAACTGGGGGCCGGACCTGGGGCTGCTGGGTTATCCGATCCCCGTCTCGCCCTTCTTCCAGAAGAGGGCAGAAGACCATTTCCACTACCAGGAGCGCTACGCCCGGGTGCCGGTGCTCGGCCCGCTGACCGCGGATGCGCCGGTCGGGCAGTTCATGAATCCGCCGTCGGAAGACGAGATCATGCGGGCACTGGAAGAAGCGCGCCCGGTCCAGGGCGGGATTCCCCTGATGCACGAGGTGCAGCGCAACAACGTGCGGATCGTGATCGAGCCGATCGCCGATTATGTGGACCCACCCCGCGTTTATCCGATGATCGGCCCTGCGCAGTTGCACCACGAGCAATACAAGTGCATCGTCTACTTCACCGAGACAACGCGCGTAGGCTGGCCGCTTCCCTACACCGCGGTGGACGAAGACTGCCAGGAAGTGGTCTATATCGACCATGACCATCTGCACATGGTGGGCAATGTGGACCCGGGTCCGGGAACTGGATACTGAATAATCCTTGCGGGATTCCCATCGGTTTCGCAACCGGCATTCACACCCCATGGGTTGCCCGGCGCAGGCGACCCATGGGGTTTTTCCTTAGAACTCGTAAAGGTATTACTTCCCCGGGGCTTCACTTCGTTCCAGCCCCGGCCACCCAGGCTTGGGCCCGAGATTGCGGAAACAATTCGTTTACGGGTTCTTGGTTTGGGGCACGGGCGGCGGAGAAGGCCGATCCGGAGCGCCCCGCATTTCGTAGTGTGCAGGAGCGGACAACAGAGGTAGGGTGGATCAAGCCGCAGGCGCAGACCCACCGAAAAGACAGGCAGCAGGTAGGGTGGGTCAAGCCGCAGGCGCAGACCCACCGAAAAGCCAATCCGGTGGGTCTCGCGTGCGCTCGACCCACCCTACAAACTCGACTTCGCGCAAGGCCGAAAGCGGAGCGCGGAACGCCGAAAGCGGGCACGCGGCCACGGGCGCGGGGGTTGTCAGTTGCGCAATCACGGCCGGAAGGGCAAGTTTTGCCACGGTTTCCTGTTTTTTGCTTTCAGTGTCCGGTCGGGCCACAACTTGCCTGCGGGCGGCAAGACCGGGTAGGATGAGGGTGGAGGGAATCACTCGGGCAGCGCGTTTGACGGGAAACGAATCGAGCAAGGCTGCTGCCAGGTACCACGATGTGGCCTTCGTTGTTGCCAGTGCGCGGGTGGCCTGCGGGGCGGATTGCCGCGCTGTGGTTGGTGATGCTATGCCTGGTCTTGCCCGGTCTGGCGCGCGCGGAACCGGGCGACGACGCGTTTGCCGTGGCAGCCGGGCTCTACGACCGGCAGCAATGGAAACTGGCCGTCGAGGAGTTCCAGCGATTCCTGTCGCAATATCCCGACCATGTGCGGGGCCGCGAGGCGGTCTTCTGCCTGGCTGAAGCGCTGCTTCAGACCAACCGGCTGGCCGACGCCGAGCAACACTTCCGCCTCTATCTGAGCCGAGAGCCCGGCGGCGCTTTTGCCCGACAGGCGCTGTTCCGTGCGGGTGAGGTCGCCTATTTGCTGGGGCAGACGGATCGGGCCTGGAACGATCTGAGGGAGTTCCACCGGCGCTGGCCGGACGATCCGCTTCTGGCCCACGCCCTGGCGTATCTGGGCAAGCTGGCGCTGGGGCGCAACGACTTGGCAGCGGCCGAGAAGTATTTCGGCGAGGCCCTGCAACGGTTTGCCGACGGACCGCTCCAGGACGATTGCCGTCTCGGAATGGCGCAGGTCCTGGAGAGGAAGAACCGACCCGACGAGGCCGAGCGCTACTACCTGGCCCTGGCCGGCAAACCCGCCAGCCCCCTGGCCGACGACGCGCAGTTCTTTCTCGGGGCCCTGCACTACTCGCGCGCCCGCTTCGACCAGGCGGCCGATACGCTGGCCGCCTTCGAGCACCGATTCGCCCAAAGCTCCTGGCGCCCGCGCGCCCTGCTGGGTCGCGCCTGGGCCCTGATGAAGCTCGACCGGCTCGACCAGTCGCAGGCGATCCTGAGCAAGTTGACGGCCGACCCGGAAGTGGGCATCCAGGCCCGCTTCTGGTTGGGCCTGACCCAAAAGGCCCAGCAGAACTGGACCACCGCGGCCGAAACGCTTCTGGGCGCTGCCGCTGTCAATCCCCAGGACCCCCTGGTGCCGGCCATTCGGTTCCATGCGGGCGACGCGCTGTTGCGGGCCGGTCGGGCAGAGGCTGCGGCGCGCCAGTTCGACCAGGCCGTGCTTTTTGCCGACGGAGAGCACGATTGGCTCGACAATGCCCTCTTGGGCAAGGTCCACGCAGCGCTGCGGCTGGGCGACGCGGCGGGCGCACAAAAGGAGGCCGACACGCTGGCCCGGCGATGCGCGCAGAGCCCGTTGGTGGCCGAGGCCCACCGCTTGCTCGCCCTGGACCTGATCGAGCGCAAGGAGTTTGCGGCCGCGGCCGAACTGCTCGAGCCGCTGCTTCCAAGAGCGGATGCCCAGCGCGAGAAGCCCGAGACCCGCTACCTGCTGGCCGTGGCCTACGAGGGTCTGGCGCGCTACCGCGAGGCGCTCACGGTGCTCGAGCCGGTCTTCGCCTCCGGCAGCGCCGAACTGAAGCGCGACGCCAGTCTGCTGAAAGGCTCGCTGCTTGTGGCCCAGGGGGAATACCAGGCGGCGATCAGGCCGCTGGAGGATTACTTGCGCGGCGCACCCGCGGCGGAGGGTCCTTCGGGCCGGGCCACAGACGAACATGCGGTCAAGGCGCGGGGCCATTTGGCGGTTTGCCATGCGCGGTGCGGGCGTTTGGACGAGGCCCGGCATCACTACCGCGAGCTGCTGCGCACCGCGGGGCTGCACCGGCTGCTGCCGGCATTCACCGAAGAGTTGGCCGAGGCGGTCTATGCCGCGGACGACGCGGACTGGGCCGGCAAGCTGTTCGCCTGGCTGGTCGAGCAGAACGTTGACCCCTCGGCGGAGCTGAAGCAGCGGGCCCTGGCCGGATCGGGCTGGAGCCAGTGGAAAATCGGCCGGCTGGAAGAAGCCCAGGCCACCTTCGAGCGATTGCTGCGGCAACAACCGCCCTCCACGCTGGCGGCCGAGGCCGCGCTGGCCCGGGGCCGCATCCTCGAACAGATCGATCGGCTCGATGCGGCCCTGGCCATGTACGACCTGGTGGTCGATAACTACGCTGACTCGTCGCGCTTCGGCGACGCGCTGCTCTGCGGCGCGCGCCTGCGCGACCGGCTCCAGCAGGACCGCGAGGCCGCCCAGTGGTACCAGCGCTGGGCCACGGCCCATCCCGACCATCCGGAGCGGCCCGCCGTGCTCTATCAATGGGCCTGGGCCCTGCGCGACTCGGGCGAGGGCGACGAGGCCTTGCGCCTGTTCCAGCGCCTGAAGTCCGAATACCCCGAAAGCCGCTACGCCGCGGATGCCCGATACCGCCTGGCCGAGGCGGAGTATGCGGCGCGCAAGTACGACCAGGCGGAACAGTTGCTCGAAGAGCTTTCCGCGCATCCGGCCGATGCGCTGGTGCGCGAGCACGCCTTGTACTTGCAGGGCCAGATCGCCGTGGCCCGGCAGGACTGGGAGAGTGCCGGCCGGGTTTTCCAGCAGTTCGTCGAGCAGTTTCCGGAGAACGCGCGGCGCCTGGTGGCCGAGTTCTGGGTGGCCGAAGCAGCCTACCGGCAGAAGGACTATGCAGGTGCCGAGGCCCGCTTCGAGCGCCTGGCCCCGCAAATCCAGGGGCGCACCGAGAGCTGGCTGGGCATGATCCCCCTGCGCCGCGCCCAGCTTCTGGCCGCCAAAGGGCAATGGCTCGACGCCCATGCCATGGCCGCCAAGATCGCCGCGCAATACCCCGGCTTCGAGCAGCAGTATGAGGTGGACTACCTGATCGGGCGCTGCCTGGCCACGCGCGCCGACTTCGAGGCCGCGCGCGCGGCGTTTCGCCGGGTGATCGACTCGCCGCAAGGCCGGCGCACGGAAACCGAGGCCATGGCCCGCTGGATGATCGGCGAGACGTATTTCCATCAGAAGAACTACGAAGCCGCGGTTCGCGAATACATCGCCCTGGAGGTGCTTTGTGCATATCCTGCCTGGCAGGCCGCGGCGTTGCTCCAGGCGGGCAAGTGCCGCGAGCTTCTGGGCGAACACCAGGAGGCCACCCGGCTTTACGCCCGATTGCTGGAGCAATACCCCAACCAGCAGCCGTTTGCCGACGAAGCACAGCGGCGGCTCGAAGCCCGGGGTTTGGGTGGCGGCGGCACCGCCGCACCCGAGGGTGCCCCTGCGCCCGAGGGGCCCGAACATGGTTGAGGAAGTGCAAGCACGCCCCCTACACGTTCCAGTGGAGGGCCACGCTCCGTCGTGGCCGGCAGTCAGCACGCAACGCAGGCAACGGACGTGACGGAGCACGTCCCTCCAGGATGCACGTGCGTGCGAGCACGCACCCTGCACAACATGTGAACCAATCCCGGGAAAGCGCGGACGAGCAAAGCCCGCAATCCCAGCAGCTCGGAGTTCTGAGATGAGAAATGACCGTTTTGTGCGGCCTGCGGCAAGAGGCGCACGGTGGGGTGCCGTGCTGATGTGGTGTGCCTGCCTGGCGGCGTTGAGCCTGGCCGAGGCACGGGCCGCTTCGGAAGACACGGCCCCGCCGCGCGCACGTGCCGACGGCACCACCCAGACCACGCCGCTGTTGGAGAAAAACGAGGCCATCCCCACGCGCAACCTGTGGCAGATCATCGTCGACGGCGGGCCGTTGATGGCACCGATCGGTATCTGCTCGCTGGTGCTGGTGGCTTTTGTGCTCGAGCGCCTGGTCAGCCTGCGGCGCGGTCGGGTGATCCCGCGACCGTTTGTCACCCGCTTTCTGGAACAGCTCCAGGCGGGCGAGCTGGACCGGGCCCAGGCCCTGGAAATCTGCGAGCAAAACGGCAGCCCGGTGTCCGAGGTGTTTGCCGGTGCCGCGCGCAAGTGGGGGCGCCCCTCGGTGGAGGTCGAACAGGCGATCATCGACAGCGGCGAGCGCGTGACCAACGGCCTGCGGCGCTACCTGCGCGTGTTGAACGGCGTGGCCACGGTCACCCCGCTCCTGGGACTGCTGGGCACAGTGACGGGTATGATCCGGGCCTTCAACAGCATCGCCACGGCCGACGCCATGGGGCGCCCGGAACTGCTGGCCCGGGGCATCAGCGAGGCGTTGCTGACCACCGCGGCCGGACTGACGGTGGCCATTCCGGCACTGATCTGCTACTTGTTTTTCGTCAGCCGCGTGGACCGGCTGATCATCGAGATCGACGCCCTGGGCCAGCAGGTGGTCCATTTGATCGGCGCGGAGGAGCTTCAGGACCAGAAGGTGCGGCCGCCGAAATCGCGCCGCGCCGCCCGACGCGAATCCGCGGCCTGAGCCGCGGCGCCCCAGCATGTGCGAGCGTTACCCACGTCAGTGCAATGTTTCGAGACGATTCGATTTGCAGTTCCCGATTTGCGATCGGCAATTTCAAATCTCAGATTTGGTAACAATTCAGCCGTCTGGAGACCTGGGCTGCACTGCGGGAAAAAAGGTGACAGGCACCATTTGCCGGAACGGCCCGCAGGGTGCTTCGCACAAATGGTGCCTGTCACCTTTTTCCCCTGCAATTTCGGATTTCAGCTTTGCGACCCCCGGCTGCCGGCTTTTGGCCAAACCGGGAGCTGACGCCCCCGGCTCGCCACGCACTATTATCCGACTTCCGACTTTGGCGCCGCCGGGGCTTCGCTTCGCCGTGAGCCCCGGCCACCCGACCTCCGGCGTCCGACTTCCGACTTTCGACTTCAACCAGATTCCCAGCCAGGCCCGGCTGATTGACGAAAGGGAAGCCCCGTGCCGCTCAAGACCCATTTGGACGAACAGCCCACGCTCAACCTCGCACCGATGATCGATATCGTGTTCCTGTTGATCATCTTCTTCATGCTGGGCACGAAGTTCACGGAGATCGAGCGCAAGATCGGACTGAAGGTGCCCGAGGTGACCGATCGCGGGGCCCTGACCGCGGCCCCGGAGCGGCGCATCGTCAACGTGTATCGCGACGGCACGATCACCCTGGACCGCGAAGCCGTGACGCTCGAGGACCTGACCAGCGAGCTGGCTGCGGTCTGTCGCCAGTATGAAGACCTGGGCGTGCTGGTGCGCGGCGATGCACGCACGCTCTACCAGCGGGTCGCCGAAGTGCTCAACGCGTGTTACCAGGCCGGGGTGCGGGATTTGAACATCTCCGTGCGCCCCACCGCGCCGAAGGACTGATCCATGGCCGCCTTGCGACTCGACCGCTTGTTGGAGCTGCTCACGAGCAGCCAATTGATCGTGGGCCTGTTGTGGGCGGGACTGGCCGCCTTTACGATCGCGCTCTTGCTGGTGATGCAGACCCGCTGGGGCCAGTCGCGTCTTTTGCGCAAGTGCGCAGCGTTGTCGCTGCTGGCCCACGTGCTGCTGGCCGGCTATGCCACCACGGTCCATATCGTGGGCGAAGCGGTGCCGCAGGAGCAGGTGTTCCACGTGAGCTTTGTGGACGGCTCGGCCCAGCCGTCCGCCGCGAACCCCTCCGCCCCGCGCGAGCAGAAACCCTGGGAGCGGTTTGTGCCCGAGTCGGTCGTCCAGCCGCCGCTCGACGAACCAGAACCCCAAGAGCCTGCTGCGCCGCCCGAGCCCGAGCGTCAGCCTCCGGCCGAGCAGGCTCCGATCACCGAACCTCCGCCGCTGGATAGTCTGGCCCTGGGTGAATCGCCCCCGCCCGAGCCGGAAATGCCGTCGGCACCCGATCCTGCGCCGCCGGCAGGTGTGCGTCCTGAGCCCGAGCCGATCGACGTGCCGGAGGCGCAACGGCGCGAGGCCGCTCTACCCGCCCCACCTGGGCCCGACGCTCGGGCACTGCCTGTGCCGCCCGGCCCCGCGGAACCGCCCCCGGAACAGACCCCGTCGGACGGTATGCCCAACGTATTGACAGACAATCCAGGCCCACTCCCGCGGCTCCCGGACAACCTGCCGATCAGTCCCGAGGCCGCTCCGGCGCTGATCGGCGATCCCGACCGACTCCTGCCCGTGCCTCCCCAACAGCCCGCCCCGCCGATTTCCCGTCCAGGCAGCACCGCGCGCTTTGGTGGCGGCTTGGTGCCGGTCGATCAGGGCGATGTGCCCGGCGACGACAGTCGCATGCACCAGCCCGCGGTGGGCGACCTGGCCGGCAATCTGCCGACCCCCCGGGCAGGACTTGGCAGCGACATGGCGCTGGACGGTGTGGTGGGACCGCCGCGCCTGCCCACCCGCCCCGGCGAGGACTCGCCCGGCACGCTGCCCTCGCTCTACCAACTGCGCACCGCTCCCGACCGCGCACAGTTGGCCCAACAGCGCGGCGCCACCACCGAGACCGAGGCCGCGGTGCAGGCGGCCCTCCGATGGCTGGCCGCCAACCAGAGCCCGGACGGGCGCTGGGACGCCAGTCTGCACAGCGCCGGGCGCGAAGAGCGCGTGGCCGGGCGCGACCGCCAGCGCGCCGGCCTGGAGGCCGATACGGCCACCACCGGACTGGCCCTGCTGGCCTTTCTGGCCGCGGGACAGACCCACCAGCGGGGCGACTACCAGGACACGGTGCGCCGCGGGCTGGAGTTCCTCCTGCGCAGCCAACAGCAAAACGGCGACTTGGGCGGGCGCGCACGGACCTTTGCGCGCATGTATTGCCACGCCATGGCCGCCTTCGCCCTGAGCGAAGCCTACGGCATGACCCGCGACCAGCGCCTGCAAGACCCCGTGCGTCGGGCAGTGGCCTACACGCTTTCGGCCCAACACCCGCAGACCGGCGGCTGGCGCTACTGGGCCGGCGATCCGGGGGATACGAGCCAACTGGGCTGGCAGCTCATGGCGCTCAAGAGCGCGGAGCTGGCCGGCATCCCCACGCCCGACTCCGCACGCCAGGGCATGATCCGTTATCTGCGCAGCGTCTCGGCGGGCAGCCACGGCGGGCTG
>CAYXPN010000126.1:0-14740 GCA_964467075.1 uncultured Planctomycetaceae bacterium | reverse complement strand
CCCGGACATGAGCCGGGAGCAGCGCAAGCCGCGGGCCACCCCCGCGGTGCTCGATTCGCGGCAGCGGGCCCGCAGCTTCGAGGAGATCGTCTCCACGCTCACCGAGGAGCAGGCCGTTGCCGAGGCCGGGCGGTGTCTGAACTGCGGCAAGTGTTCCGAGTGTCTGGAGTGCGTGCCGCTCTGCGAGGCCGGGGCCATCGACCACGACCAGCAGGACGAGATCGTCGAGATCCAGGTGGGCACGTTGATCGTGGCCACCGGCTTCCAGTTGTTCGACGCGGCCAAGATCAACCGCTACGGCTTCGGTCGCTACCCGGACGTGCTCAACTCGCTCCAGTTCGAGCGCCTCAGCCACGCCAGCGGGCCCACCGGCGGCGAAATCCTCACCTCCAAGGGCACGCCGCCGGAGGCGGTGGCCATCGTCCACTGCGTGGGCAGCCGCGACGAGAACCACCACGAGTACTGCTCGCGCGTCTGCTGCATGTATTCGCTCAAGTTCGCCCACCTGGTCAAGGAGAAAACCGGCGCCGAGGTGTACAACTGCTACATCGACATGCGCACGCCGGGCAAGGGCTACGAGGAGTTCTACAAGCGGCTGCTGCACGAGGACGTACACTTCATCCGCGGCAAGGTGGCCGAAGTGACCGACGTGGCTGAATCGCCCGAGGAAGAAGGCAAGCTGGTGGTGGTTTGCGAAGACACCCTGCTGGGGGTCACGCGCCGGCTGCCGGTGGACATGGTGCTGCTCTCCTCGGCGCTGGAGCCGGACAAGAGCGCCGACGAGGTGGGGCGCACCTTTTCGCTGGGTTGTGCCCACGGCGGGTTCTTCCTGGAGCGACACCCCAAGCTCGCCCCGGTGGAGGCCGCTTCCGACGGGTTGTTCCTGGCCGGGGCCTGCCAGGGGCCGAAGGATATTCCCGACTCCGTGGCCCAGGGCGCCGCGGCCGCGGCCTGCGCCTTGTCGCTGATGGACGAAGGGGCGGTCGTACTCGAGCCGATCACCGCGGAGATCGACCCCGAGCGGTGCAGCGGCTGCCAGATGTGCGTGGCCGCCTGTCCCTACGACGCCATCCATTTCGACGAGGAAAAAGGCGCCTCGGTGGTGCAGGAGGAGCTGTGCAAGGGCTGCGGCACCTGCGTGGCCACCTGCCCGTCGGGTGTGGCCCAGCAGAAGGGCTTTGAGGACGAACAAATCCTGGCCGAGATGGAGGGGATCCTGGTCTGAGCCCGGAAGTCGGAGGTCGCTCGGGTGGCCGGGGCTGGACCGCAGGGAAGCCCCGGGCTCGGCGAAGTCGGAGGTCGGAAAAGGACGCGCGGCGAGTCGGAAGTCGGCTGGCCGTTTAACGGCAAGCCGCAGGTGACTGTGTCTCTCGCAAGTCGGAGGTCGGAAGTCGGAAAACGGCGCGTGGCGAGCCGGGAGCGTCAGCGCCCGGTTCGGGCCCCAGCCGCAACGACCAAGTCCCGAAGTACCAGAATCCCCGAATCCCTCGATCCTGAAATCCCCAAATCCCAGCCAGACATCATCCGCATCAACCAGTCGTTTCGAGGAGTACACGCCAACCATGGCCGACCAACAGTTTGAACCCAAGATCGTGGGATTCCTCTGCCGCTGGTGTTCCTATACCGGGGCCGACCTGGCCGGCACCAGCCGCATCCACTATCCGCCCAACGTGGTGCCCATTCGGGTGATGTGCTCGGGCCGGGTGGACCCCACTTTTGTGATCAAGGCGCTCATCGACGGGGCCGACGGCGTGCTGATTGCCGGATGTCATCCGGGCGACTGCCACTACCAGACGGGTAACTACCGTGCCCTGCGGCGCTATCCCATGCTGATGAAGCTTTTGGACCAGTTCGGCATCGAGCACCAGCGCGTGCGCCTGGAGTGGATTTCCGCTTCCGAGGGCGATCGGTTCGCCGCGGTGGTCAAAGAGCTTACCGAGGCGGTCCGCCGGCTGGGGCCGCTAGAGTGGAAACGACCCGCCCGGGTGGGTGCGGATCGGGCGGCGGAATTGCAGGAGGTGTCTTGAGGTCTGGCTTGCGAACGATCGGTCCACCGGGCCGAGCATCCCGAGCGCCGGGCGAGCGCGGGTCGCCCTTTATCAATCAGGTGTGCAGGAGTCGATAAGACCATGGCCGATAAACCCAAAGTGGCGTTTTACTGGTGTGCTTCCTGCGGCGGCTGCGAGGAGACGGTCGTCGATCTGCACGAGAAGATCCTCGATGTGGTCGCCGCGGTGGACATCGTGCTGTGGCCGGTGGCACTGGATTTCAAGCTCAAAGACGTCCAGGCCTGGAAACCGGGCGAGGTGGCGGTGGCCTTCATCAACGGCGCGGTGCGTTTGAGCGAGCAGGAAGAGTGGGTCAAGCTGCTGCGGGAGAAGTGCCCGCTGGTGGTGGCCTTCGGCTCCTGCGCCCATCTGGGAGGAATCCCGGGGCTGGCCAACGACGTGAGCCGGCGGCAGATCATGGAGAACAAGTATCTGCATTCGGTCACGGTGGACAATCCGGAGGGCACGTTGCCGCAAGAGTCGTCGCAAGCAAACGGCTACGAGCTGGAGCTGCCGAGTTTCTGGGGCGAGGTCCGCGCGCTGGACCAGGTGATCGAGGTGGACTACTATCTGCCCGGCTGCCCGCCGCCGCCGGACCTGGTGGCCCAGGCCGTCGGCGCGATACTGAAGGGCGAGCTGCCGCCCAAGGGCTCGGTGCTGGCGCCGGAGAAGGCGCTCTGCGAGTCGTGCCCGCGCAAGGATTCCAAGCCGGAGAAGCTTTCCATCAAGGGGTTCCAGCGGCTGGCCACCAGCATGCCCGACCCGGAGGAGTGTTTCCTGGCCCAGGGCTATTTGTGCATGGGCCCGGCCACGCGCAGCGGGTGCGGCGAGCGGTGCATCCGGGGCAACATGCCCTGCCGGGGCTGTTTCGGTCCGCCGCCGGGGGCCCTGGACCAGGGGGCCAAAATGCTCAGCACCGTGGCCTCGCTGGCCGAGGCGGACGACGCCGAGGCGGCCGTCGCCTTTGCCGACTCGCTCGACGATCCCCTGGGCATGTTCTATCGCTTCAGCCTGCCGGCTTCGCTGCTCAACCACTCTCGTCGTCAAGAGGAGTCCTGAGGTGAATCGTCGCATTACCATCGACCCGATCACGCGGCTGGAAGGCCACGGCCGCATCGAAATCTTCCTGGACGAGGCGGGCGAAGTGGAACGGGCGTTCTTCCAGGTGCCGGAGCTGCGCGGCTTCGAAACGTTCAGCCTGGGGCGTCCGGCCGAGGAGATGGCCCGCATCACCCCGCGCATCTGCGGCGTGTGTCCCACGGCCCACCACATGGCCTCGACCAAGGCGCTGGACGACCTCTGGAAGGTCGAGCCCCCGCCGACGGCCAAGAAGCTCCGCGAGCTGGTCTACAGCGCGTTCATGGTCGAGGACCATTACATCCACTTCTTCTTCCTGGGCGGGCCGGATTTCGTGGTCGGCCCCACCGCCCCGGCCGCGGAGCGGAACATCCTGGGGGTGATCAAGAAGGTGGGCATGGAGATCGCCGGGCAGGTGATCCGCGTGCGCCGCGAGTGCCGCAAACTGATCGAAACCCTGGCCGGCAAGGTGATCCATCCGGTCTTCGGCCTGCCGGGCGGGGTGTCGCGCGGCATGAGCCGGGAGGAGCGCGAGGAGTTTATCCAGACAGCGGATTTCGCCATCGAGTTCGCCCAGTTCGCGCTCAAGCTGTTCGACGACGTGGTGCTCAAGAACCAGGAATATGTGGACCTGGTCCTCAGCGACGCCTTCGCCCATCGCACCCACTACATGGGCATGGTGGACGAGAACAACAAGATCAACTTTTACGACGGCGCGATCCGCGTGGTCGATCCCGAGGGCAAGCAGGTCGCCCGCTTCCAGCCGCGCGAATACACGCAGCACATCGCCGAGCACGTGGAGCCCTGGAGCTATATCACCTTCCCCTATCTCAAGCAGATCGGCTGGAAGGGATTTGTCGACGGGCCGGAGAGTGGCGTGTTTCGCGTGGCCCCGCTGGCGCGGTGCAACGTGGCCGACGGCATGGCCACCCCGCTGGCGCAAGAGGCATACGAGAAGATGTACGCCACGCTGGGCGGCAAGCCGGCCCACGCCACCCTGGCCTTCCATTGGGCCCGGCTGGTCGAGGCCCTCTATGCGGCCGAGCGCATGAAGGAGCTGCTCGCCGACGACGAGATCATCGGCAGCAATATCCGCAATGTGCCCACCGAGACCCCCGAGGAAGGCGTGGGGATCGTCGAAGCCCCGCGCGGCACGCTCATTCACCATTACTGGACCGACGAGAAGGGCCTGCTCACGCGCGTGAACCTGATGGTGGCCACCAACCACAACGCCGCCCCCATCGCCATGTCCGTGGAGAAGGCCGCCCGGGGAGTGATCCACAAGGGCGAGGTCTCCGACGGGATTCTCAACATGGTGGAGATGGCCTTCCGGCCCTACGATCCCTGCCACGCCTGTGCCACCCACGCGCTGCCGGGCCAGACGCCCTTGATCGTCTCGGTGCGCGACCGCGAGGGCAGGCTGCTTAGAGAAATCCGCCGCGACGGCTGAACGACCTCGCTTTGCACGCTCAGGGGCCCTGCTGCAAGGGCCGGCCGCGCGCAAAGCTCCCCTCTCCCTTTGGCGGGCACCACGAAGTGGTCGGGGCCTTCGGGTGAGGGCGGGTTGAAGCACCGGGTGGCACGGGTGGCTTGTCCACCCGTGCTTGTTCGCCTCGAGATCATGGGCTGCCGCACTGCTGGACAAGCCAGCAGTGGCACCCGACGATCAGCACGTGTTCGGATTCCGACTGCCCTCACCCGGCCGCTGAAACCGGCCGGGCGACGTCGTGCCAAGATTTCCACGACACAACTGGTCACAGGAAGCGAGCAAACCACATGAATCACGGATACGCGCTGAACTTCGAGAACTTGCCCGCTTGGCTAAACGCGCTGGTTATTCTGGGAACCATCGTCGTGATAGGAAAGGGGGCACATTGGGTGGTCGACTCCGCCGGTCGCCTCGCGGCCCATCTGGGCATCTCCGAACTCGTCATCGGCTTGACTGTCGTGGCCTTCGGCACGTCCGCGCCGGAGTTCGCGGTTACGCTGATCGCAGCGTTCAAAGGGCACGGCGACATCTCCGTGGGCAATATCGTCGGGTCGAACATCTTCAATCTTGGCTTCATTCTGGGCGGCTGTGCACTGGTGCGCGCAATTCCCACCAGCCCGACACTGCTGTGGCGCGACGGCATGGTCCTTGGGGGCACAACGCTCTTGTTGCTGGCCTTGATCGGATGGGATCTGGAATTGGGGTATGTCGATGGGGCGATACTCTTCACACTGCTCGGTGTGTATCTGGGCTATCTCATCAGAGTCAGACGCCGAATACCGTGTACCGAAGAAAGGGAAGAAGGAACACCGCGTACCCGCCTGGGCGTTTCCTGGCAGCGCGACCTCGCTCTACTTCTGTTCGGTCTTATCTGCGTCGTGGGGGGTTCGCATTTGATGGTCGAGTCCGCAACCGCGGTGGCGCGGGCGCTGGGAATCAGCGAGTGGGTTATCGGTGTGACGGTCGTCGCGGCCGGAACGTCCGCCCCCGAGTTTGCCACAAGCCTCGTCGGCGTGCTAAGGGGACGCTACGGTATCAGTGCGGGCAACGTGATCGGCAGCGACATCTTCAACCTGCTGGGTGTGCTCGGGGTGGCCGGTTTGCTCCGTCCGGTGGGTATCGATCCGATGGCCAGAGTGTCGCTGGCAGCCCTTTGCGGCATGGTGTTTGCAGTCTTAATCTTCATGCGCAGCGGATGGCGCGTGTCGCGTCTGGAAGGACTTGTCCTTATTCTAGTCGCCGCAGGCAGATGGTGGTTCGACCTATCGGCCCACGGGCCATGAACGGTTCTACGGGGCGCGCGGGCGGGTATTCCGGGGACACGAACCGATATTGACATCCTGGGAAAGATGCTGCAGGGTCCCGGCATGGCTCGATGAGCAAGATTGGTCATTGCGGGTTTGCCGCATCACGCAGGCGCAGCGTGGGAATCGTGGGCAGCAGACGTTTTTCTGGGACGAGGACTACTCAGCCTATGTGAAGCTGACGGCCGGAACTGATGGCCCAGTGGTGTGCAGAGCGTGCGTGGGGTTGCGCGTCTGGGCCTATTGCCTGATGCCCAATTCACATTCACCTGATTGCCGTGCCGCAGTCGGAGGATGCGCTGAGCGCGGGCCATCGGCGAGGCTCACCGACGTTAGACGCGGCGGATCAACTTTCGCGAGAGATGGCGGGGATACCTATGGCAAGGGCGTTTTGCTTGGTTCGTGATGGACGAGCCGTATCTGCTCGCCGCCGCACGATATGTGGAGCTCAATCCGGTTCGAGCCGGCCGGGTCTCTGATGCTGGCGATTGGCGCTGGAGCAGTGCAAGAGCACACTTATCGGGCCGCGACGACCGATTGGTCCGCGTCGCTCCGCTGCTGGCAATGGTTGCGGATTGGCGAGGCTTGTTAAACAGGTTCGTAGGCCGGAACAAGCGCAGCACCGTTCCGGCGAGATCCTGATGCCGGAACAAGCGTCGCTTGCGCGACTTGTTCCGGCCTACGTCTCTCCCCTCTCCCGCCGTGCGGGAGAGGGTTGGCTCGCACCGCCGGACAAGCCGGCAGCGGCACCCGGCGCGCAGCCGCCTATTGCCGGCCCGCGGGCTTGAGCGGCTTGAACTGCATCTCGGTCTTCTGCGCGGCCTGCACCTCGGCCACGGCCTGGCGGTAGAACGTCTCCTGGGCCCTGACGGGCGGACCGCCGGAGCGCACACGCTCGTAGGTCCCCTCGGGCAGCAGGCGCCAGGCCTTCACATTGTCGGCGAAGCAGGTTTCCAGAATGCCGATCAAGCGCCGCCGCAGGCCGCGATCGACCACGGGAAAGAGGATTTCCAGGCGCTTCTCCAGGTTGCGGCGCATCCAGTCGGCGCTGCTCATGTAGACTTCCTCGTGGCCGCCGTTGCGGAAATAGAAGATGCGGGCGTGCTCGAGGAAGCGGTCCACGATGGAGTAGACCTCGATATTCTCGGAGACCCCCGGCACCCCGGGACGCAGGCAGCAGATGCCGCGGACGTTGAGCTTCACCTGCACGCCGGCCTGGCTGGCCCGATACAGCGCGCGCACCACGTCGGTATCCTGGAGCGAATTGACCTTGGCCATGATCAGCCCGGGCCGGTCGGGCGTGGAGGCCTGGATTTCGCGGTCCACCAGGTCCACAAACCGGCTCTTCAGCCCCGTGGGCGCGATCCACAGCTTCGACCAGCCCACGGCTTCCGAGGAGCCGGTCAGCAGGTTGAAAAACGCGGCCACGTCGTTGGCCACGTCGCGGTCCGCGGTGAGCAGGCCGATGTCGGAATACAGCCGGGCGGTCTTGTCGTTGTAGTTGCCCGTCGAGAGGTGCACATACCGCCGGATGCGCGGCGGCTCGCGGCGCACGATCAGCAGCGCCTTGGCATGGGTCTTCAGGCCCACGATCCCGTAGATCACGTGGCAGCCGGCGTCTTCGAGCTGTCGGGCCCAGTTGACGTTGCGGGCTTCGTCGAATCGGGCGCGCAGCTCCACCAGCACGGTGACCTCTTTGCCCTGCTCCGCGGCGCGGGCCAGGGCGCGGATGATGGGCGAATCGCCGCTGGTGCGGTAGAGGGTCTGTTTGATGGCCAGCACCTGGGGATCGTCAGCGGCCTGGTCGAGCAGCTTGATCACCGGATCGAAGCTCTCATAGGGATGAAAGAGCAGCACGTCGTGATCCTGGATGGCTTCCCACAGATTCTCGGCGCCGATCAGATCGCGCGGGGTGCGGGGCGGCCAGTCGGCGTTCTTGAGCTGCTCCAGTCCCGGCCGGTTGACCAGCTCCCACAGCGCGGTGGCATCCAGCATGCCCTCCACCTCGTAGACGTCCTGCGCGTCGAGGTTGAGCCAGTCGGTCAGCCAGCGGGCGATGCGCGGATCGGCTTGTGCGGAAATCGTCAGGCGCACGGCCTCGCGCCGGCGGCGCGCGAGCACCGCTTCTTCGACCACGTGGAGCAGATCGCCCGCATCGTCGTCGTGAACGTCGGCATCCGCGTCGCGCGTGATCCGAAACACCGCCGCGGCCAGCATCTTCCGGCCCGGGAAAAGCTCTTCGAGAAACGCGGCAATCACGTCTTCGAGCCGGGCGAAGTGCCAGCCGCGCTCGGCGGGCAGCGAAACAAAGCGCGGGAACTGGCTGGGCACCGGCACGACCACGATCCGCTCGGCTGGGGCCTCGGACGAAGCGGACTTGTCGCTTGCGGCCTTGCCGCGGGAAGCCCGCGCTTGCCGTTTGCCACCGGATTCCGCGGCCGGGCGCTCCGCAGGTGCGGCCTCGGCCGGCGCAAGCCAGGCCGCCACATTCAACTGCAAACCCGGCAACAGCGGCGCCGGGTGGAGCTCTTCCACGGCCAGGGGCGTGAGCGTGGGCAGCACTTCCCGCTGGAAATAGGCGCGCAGAAACTGCTGGTGCTCGGTCGTCCACTCCTCGCGCGCGTAAACATACATTCCGTGCGTGCGCAGCTCGCTGAGCGCCTCGCGGATGCCCGCGCTCTGCTCGCCCACCATGCGGTGCACGCGGCGGCTGATGGCCTCGAGCTGCTTGCCCGGGGTCATGCCGGAGGGATCGGGGCGGCGCACGCGGGCAGCGCGCTGCTGGCGCAGTCCGGCCACACGGACTTGAAAGAACTCGTCCAGGTTCGCGCTGACGATGGCCAGAAACTTCAGGCGCTCCAGCAAGGGCACTTCCGGCGAGAGCCCCTCCCGCAGCACGCGATCGTTGAACTCCAGCCAGCTCAGCTCCCGGTTGAAGTACAGTTCGTGCGACTTGAGTGGGTCTTTGGCCATCTGCGCTGCTCAGATTTCTTCGATACGGATCTTCACGCCGTAAATCTCTTCGTACATGTCTCCCTTGACCGCCACGGCCCGCTCTTCCAGCAGCAGGTCGCCGCCGCCGGCCGGCACCGAAATGACCAGCTCGTCGCCCTGCCGTTCGAAGCGGAAACGGCTCACGTCGCGGCTGTGGTTGCGGGCCAGGGCATCGGCCACGCGCAGGACCGCAGCCAGCTTGCTCACCACCACCCGCGTCTCTCGACCCAGCGCCATGTATTCCAAGTGGGAAGGCTTGGGCGGGCTGCGGCGATGATAGCGGGCCACCAGCGCCACCTGGGCGATCTCCTCGCGGCTTAGCCCGAATATCTCCGCGTTGGCGATCAGGTAGTGGCTGTGCTTGTGATGCGCACGCACGCCGACGAACCCGCCCACCTCGTGCAGCCAGGCAGCCACCTGGAGCAGCAAGCGCTGGCGCGGGCTTAGCCCGTGATCCGCCTCGGTTTCGTCGAACAATCGGGCGGCCAGCTCCGCCACATTGCGCGCATGGATCATGTCCACGCGATACTTCTCAGCCAGTGCCACCGCGGAGTGGAGCACGCCGGCCAGCACCGCCTCGTCCTGCCGGCCGGTCACCTCCCGGGCCAGCTCCATCAGCAGCCCGTCACGCATGGAAACATCGGAGACGATCAGCCGCTCGGCGCGGGTCTGGTGAACCAGGGCCTGATAGACCAGCAGGGCCGGAACAAGCGTCTCTGCATCGGCAAACGGCAGACCGTGGCGCCGGGACAGCTCCTCGGGCGTGTGTTCCACGCACCGGGCCACCAGCCGGTCGAAATCCTCGAGGGCGATGGCGACCAGCTCGGGCGAGCCCGCGGATTGCCCCGTTTCCCGGGCGGCAAAGCGCGCATCACCGCCCAAGGCCACAAAACAGCCCGTCTGCCCCAGCGGCAGCAAGCCCTCCAGCCGGCAGACCACGTTGGAGATGTGCTGGCGCAACAGCTCCGCGGAGCGCTGGGGGGCTTCTTCGCTGGTGCCGAACATCTCTTGCAGCCGGATCGACCCGAGCCGCATGCTCTGGGAGGTGACGATCTCGGCGCCTTGCAACACCGTCAACAGCGTGCTGCCGCCGCCCACATCGGCGATCAGCGTTTCCTGCCGGTCGCCCGGCAGGGCCTTTTCCAGCACCGGGCGCACGGCGGAGACGGTCAGGCGGCTTTCTTCGGAGGTGTCGATCACCTCCAGGTGCAGGCCCGTGGCCATGAACGCGCGATCCAGAAACATGTCGGCGTTGCTGGCCTCGCGCACCGCGCTGGTGGCCACCGCGCGCACGCGCCCGGCGTGATAGACATTCAGCACCCGGCGGAAATCCCTGAGCACGCCCACCGCGGCCTGCATGCTCTGGCTGCCCAGTCGCCCGCGGCGAAACGCATCCTGTCCCAGTCTCACGGCCCGCTGCAGGCGCTCGAGCACCTCGACCGCGCCGTCGTCGAGCACCTGGGCAATCACCATGCGCAAGGCATTGGAGCCCACGTCGATCGCAGCCACGATCGGGGCTCCGCCCTCTTGGTTTGCCGCCTTGCGCGATGCCATGACGAATCACACCTGTTGCGCGGGATACCGCGGAAGCACGTAAAGCCCCCCAACGTTCGGCCGGGCTCAAGGATTGATTTTCCCCGATGGGCGGAACCGGTCAAGCCCGAAAACAGGCCCCGCCGCCCGGGACAAACGCCCCCGGGGTGCGTGTCCGCATTGCCTGCAACCCCTCACCACGGGGCGGCTTGGCAGATATGTGAGGGTGTCCGGGAATTGCCCCCGGATTGCGCTGGAAAACGGCAGTGTGCCACTGCCTGCCCGGCGGGCAAGCAGTGCTGGCAGTGGCACACTGGACTCTCGGACACCCTCAGATATGTCTGCCGCTGCCTGCCGCGGCCGATCCGGTCAATCGGCCCCGAGCTGGTCCAGGCTTTTTCCTTCGAGCAGCATGCGGGCGAACGCTTCGGGGAGTCCGGCCTCGCGGATCGCCTCGACCGCGGTCTGGACGTCGTATTCCACCCGGCGCAGCTCGACCCTCAGCCGGCCCCCGCCCAATTCCACCAAAGCGTAGCACGCCCGCCAGTCGCCGCCCTCGGGCCGGCCCACGCTGCCGGGGTTGACAAACGTCACGTCGCGCAGCCGGCGCACCAACGGCTGGTGGGAATGGCCGCAGGCGATCAGCCGGGCGTCGGCCGTCCGGGCCAGTTCGGCCAGGCGCTCGTCGGGCGTCCGGGGCCCGAGGGCCTCGTCGACGGCCTCCGGGCTGCCGTGGACCAGGAGCACGCGCACTCCGTCCACGTGGAGCCGGCGTTGCTGGGGCAGGGACTGCAGATAGTCGCGCGACTCGGGGCTGAGCTGTTCATAGGCCCAACGAAACGCGAGGAGCTTTTGCGGGGCCTTCTTGTGGCGCCAGCGCGCGGCCTTCTGGGGAAAGGCCAGCACCTTGGCGTCGTAGTTGCCCAGGATGCTCACTGCCCCGGCCGCGCGCAGAGAGCCGACCACCTGGTCGGGAAACGGCCCGTAGCCCAGGGAGTCCCCCAGGTTCCAGAGGGCGGCTGCACCTCGGGCCTGGGCGTCGGCCAGCACGGCCTTAAGCGCCGGAAGATTGGCGTGGATGTCGGCCAGCAGTGCCGCGATCATCCGACCGTGGCCCCGTGCCGGCCGGAAGAGCCGGGCGCAGCGCGGGGCCGCCCGGCCTGCCGACGGCTCCCGGCTGCCGGCGCCGCAGCCGTGCGACCCGCAGGCTCCTCGGCTTCTTCATGGGACGCCTTGGGGCCCAGCGGGGCGTCGAGCGTCTGCGCGAGCTGTTGCCAGAGGCCCTGCCGGTCCAATCGCTCCCAGCAGGCTACCAGCTCTGCGAAGCTGCTCTGCCGGCACTCTTGGTGCTCCTGGCGTACGAATTCGATCCCGGGCTCGAGCCGGGCGAATGGGGCGTCGCTGGCATAGCGGGCCACGATCTTGCGGCGCTCGGCAGCCGCGAACTGGTCCAGCTCTTCGAGCCACACGTCGCAATCGTGGATTTGCCCGAGCAGCGTTTGCAGGTTCTTGACCGCACGGATCGGCTCGTCCAGCCCACCCCCGTACACCGGCGCAGCGATTTCCAGCGTATAGCGCAACGACTTGGCGGCGATCCGCATGGCGTGGTGGCGCTCCTGGTCCTCGGGATGTTGCAGCCCGTCTTCATACGCGCGCAGCTCTTCGAACTGCCGCAGCACGTGGCCGCGGAGTTCGCCGTACATGGCCGCGGCCGGCCCGGCATCGTCCGAGTTGCCCTTCGAGAGAATCCGCTTCGATGCACGACGCATCTGGGCCAGCACACCGCTGCGCTCCAGGCGATCCACCGCGCGCAGCACCCGATCCTGGAGCCGCGCGCGCTGCTTGTCGATGTGGACCAGCAGTCGGGCCACACCGGGATAGGCCTGCGCGGGCGCCTGGGCCATGATGCCGCAAAGATACTCCGCGTGCACGTCCATATCGCGGGCAGCGCCTAGTTCGTCGGTCACCCGCTCGATGTGCTTGCGCCAGCGTTTCAGCTTCTTGCGGCCGAAACAGCCGCAGAACAAGGCAATCGCCGCGCGCAATCGGCGCGAGGCCACGCGCGCCCGGTGTACGTCCTCGATATCGTCGGCCCGACGAATGCCGTCCAGTTGGGCGCCAAGCTGCTTGGCTTGTTTGCGAAAATACCGGGCCGCCAGCAGTTGGTAGCTTTGTTGCACGAGACCCTCCGCGCTTTGCAGGCAACACGGGAGCAGGGAAGAACCACGGCCGCTCTCAGACCGCGCGATCCGGCCGTGAGCTTTCTCCGACGAACAGCCGTCTCCAGTATCCCTGATCTTACACCCCCGCGGTGGCGGGGTCTACGGGCGGCGCAGGACGCCCGCCCCCGATCTAATCATTCCTTAACAAGAGTAGCTCAGCCTGCCACTTATGACTGGGTTCCGGCCGGGTTTGCACCGGGTGCCGACCGCGCACGCATTTCGCCCGCGCCGCCGTTGCGAATCCCCTCCGGCAGGGGGGGCGCGGCTCCGCGGGGCAGTGGTCTTTTCCGGCGCGAGATCGTTCGGGCTGTTTCGGCTTGCGCGATCTTGCTTCCACGAATCCGCATCGTGTTTCCGCTACCTCCGGCTCGTGCGCTTCGCTTGCCGCCTGCAGTCCCCGGGCGAGCGCCGCGTTGCGCAGCGGTTGAGTGCGGGCTTGGTAGCTTGCGGCTGCCGCGGCCGGCTTGTACCATGCCGCAAGGGATACGGGCGCGCGCCATCGTGAGCGAGAAGCACGTGCTTGCGCTGGTCGCCGGCCCGCGATCCACATTGCGGCGTGAGATGCCACACGCACGATTCCTGTTAGAGGAGGACAGACCATGGGCCGCATCATTCGAGTGCACAACACGACAAAGCGGGCAGCACACCTGCCGGCGTTCAACGCGCTGGTGGCGCTGCTGGCTGTGGCAGGAGCAGGAGCCTGGCTCCTTCAGTGCGGCGCCACGCTGCGCGCAGCCGAGCCGGAGCAGTATCCGGCCATCGGCGCCATCCAGCGCCTCGACCCGCGCTTCGATCGGCTGATTCCGCCGGATGCGCGCCTGGAGAAACTGGCCGAAGGGTTCGAGTGGGCCGAAGGGCCGGTGTGGGTGCCCAAAGGCGCCTATCTGCTCTTCTCCGACATCCCGCGCAACAGCGTGATGAAATGGCAGGCCGGCGAGGGCCTGAGCCTGTTTCTCAAGCCCGCGGGCTACACGGGCAGCGATCCTCGGGGCGGCGAGTCGGGATCGAACGGTCTGGTGCTCGACGCGGCCGGGGGCTTGATACTCTGCCAGCACGGCGACCGCCGCATCGCGCGCCTGGAAGCCGACGGCAGCTTCACCACCCTGGTCGACCGCTACCAGGGCAAGCGACTCAATAGCCCGAACGATGCGGTGTTCAAGTCCAACGGCGACCTGTATTTCACCGATCCGCCCTATGGCTTGCCCAAAGGGCCGGCCGACCCGGCGCGCGAGCTGGAGTTCTGCGGCGTCTATCGGCTGGGCACGGACGGCAAGCTCACGCTGCTGACGCGCGAGATGACCCGGCCGAACGGCATCGGCTTCTCGCCGGACGAAAAGACGCTCTACGTGGCCCAGTCGGACCGCGAGCGCGCCGTGTGGATGGCCTTCCCGGTGCGCGCCGACGGCACGCTGGGCCCGGGCCGGGTGTTTTTCGATGCCACGGCCTGGACCCGCTCGCTCAAGGGGCTGCCCGACGGGCTGAAGGTCGACCGGCAGGGCAACCTGTTTGCCACCGGGCCGGGTGGGGTGAACGTGTTCGCCCCGGACGGCACGCACCTGGGGCGGATCAACCCGGGCGTGGCCACGGCCAACTGCGGTTTTGGCGAGGACGGCTCGGTGTTGTACGTCACGGCCGACAGCTATCTCTGCCGGATCAAGACGAACACCAAGGGGCTGGGGTTCTGAGCGCTGGGCTTGCCGGCCGCGGGATAAAGGGATCGCGAAAGCACGAAAGACGGAAAGCACGAAAGGGCCAATCGGACAGAGCGCCCTCAGGGGGCGTGGTTGGGGCCCGTAAGGAAACAACTCCCGGTGGTGGGTGGCCGGGGCTGGACGGACGCCTAAAGGGCGGCCGGAAGCCCCGGTTTTCCCGGGGTTTCGCTGCGCTCCAACCCCGGCCACCCACCGGAGGTCTCGGGGTCCTCTTCAGGTTAGCGAGGATGACCATGGCGACCAGAAGCGATTTGGGCCGGCGGCTCCGGCTGACGTATTACGATGCGTCGGACGGACCAAGGGTCGGTAGGGTGACACTATGAGAGAGGAGATCGAGCCGACTGGCTTTTCCTTGAATACG
>CAYXPN010000125.1:0-14764 GCA_964467075.1 uncultured Planctomycetaceae bacterium | reverse complement strand
GGTCAAGCCATGTAGGGTGGGTCAAGCCGAAGGCGCAGACCCACCAGCCATGTCGGGTGGGTCAAGCCATGTCGGGTGGGTCAAGCCATGTAGGGTGGGTCAAGCCGAAGGCGCAGACCCACCAGCCATGTCGATCCGCTGGGGCTCGCTTTCTACTCGATCCACCCGGCAAACGGCGAACCGTTCTTTTGTAACATCTCAGCGGAGTGCCCACCAATGCACCGATACTCCTGGCACGCTGTGGTTGGCTTGGTCTGTCTGGTTGCCTTGGCCGCTAAGCCCGCCGCGGGGTTCGATCCGCCCGTGGACACGGCCGGGCCGCTGCGTGCGCAGATCGACGCGCCGCAGGAGATCACCGAGGTCGATACACCCGTGCCGGTGCGCGTGGTGCTGGAAAACCAGGGCGATGAGCCCATCGAAGGCACGGTGCGCCTGGGCGTGATCGACCGCTTCCGGGCCGAGCCGGCCGAGCCGGTCAGCTTTCAGGTAGAGGCGGGCAAACAGGCGACGCTGGCGTTCTCCGTCACCGCGGGCGAAGGCACCTTCAGCGCGCTGTATCCCATCCACGCCTGGGCCCGGTTTGGCGCAAACGGCAAGCAGCTTGAGGCCCATCCGGTGGCCATCGTGGAGACGCGCCTGCCGGCGCGCGAGATACCCCAAAAGCCGATCCCCTGGCAAGCCATGGCAGTGCCCAAGGACGGCGAGTTGGCGCTGTGGCAAGCCGACGTGTGCCGCACCGCAGTGCAGGTCTTCGACCAACAGCCCGACGTGCTGCCCGTCGGCTGGACCGGCAGCGAGCCGGCCACGCGTGCGTCTTTCTCACGCGAGGCGGTCCGGCTGGGCGGGCAGTCGCGCGAGGCAGTGGCGCTCCACCCGCCGTGGTTCGAGGGCCGAGCGGGCACGATCGCCGTCGAGTGGCCGCTGAAGCTGCCGGACAGCCCGCGGCTGCGTCTGCGCACCGCCGTTGGGATGGCCGCGGACGGGCCGACCGACGGGGTGACCTTCCGGGTGCGCGTGGCCGAGTTCGACGACAAGCCGGGCAGCTTGGGCGAGGTGGTCTTCGAACGCCATACTGACAGTCGCACCTGGCGGCCGATTGAAGTGGACCTGCGTCGCTTTGCCGGGCGCAAGATTCGTCTGCAACTGGAGAGCCATCCCGGGCCGGAGCGCAACACCGGCTGGGACCGCTCGTGCTGGGGCGAGCCCACGCTGCTCGCGGGCACGCCGCCCGAGCCTGTGCCCTTTCCGCCCAAGGGCCTCGAAGGCTCGCGCCGGTTGGGTGAAGTGGGGCCGGGGGCGCTGTACGACCTTTGGGCCGAGGAATGCGAAGCCAGGCAAACACCCCTGCCGGAATGGATCGCCACTCTCGCGCGCGACACCTACGAAGTGCGCTACTGGCCGGGCCCGCGCGGAGTGCTCGACGGTGTGATTGGCTTTATCAACGGCCAGCAGCGGCTCTATTTCCACGGCTTTGAGGTGCGCGTGGCCGGCAAGCGCCTGGAGCACCCGGGCTGCCCGTGGGTATTGGAAGACGTGCTTGAGTGGCCGGGGGAAAAGGACCGGAATGTGCGCGGTACTTTGATGGTGAGGCATGATTTCTCCGGACCGCAGGGGCGTTTCACACTGAACGCGGGATTGAGCGTCGTGAATGGGGTGTTGGCGGCAAGTTTCTCGTTGCTGGTTGCCCCGCCGGACGGGCCCTGGCACGTGGCGCGCATCGAAGAGGTGGCCTTGGGCCCTTGGAGCCACAACGCAAAGCAGGTCTATGCCGGGCACGGCAACGTGGTGCGTGATCCCGAGGCGTTTCGGCTGAGCTTCGACGGCCACCGGCTCTCGACTTCATTCGTAGGCCTTGATTTCGAAGATGCCTTTTCCGTCGTCCACGGCGCGGATATCCCGCCCGACGGGCTCGAAATCCGGCCGGAAGACCGACACTACTCGATCCACGCGCCGGGCGAACCGACGCTGACGGTGATTCCTGCGGGCAATGCCTTTGAGGGTGCGAAAGTGTGGCGCGAGGTCAACGGGTTGAAAGCGGCCGAAGGGGTGCGCCAGTTGGCCGGGCGCTTCGTGTTCGATCTTTGGGGCGGACGTTATGCCGAGAGCGCCGAGGCGCTCAAGCGGGCATTTCGCTATGGGCTGACCGACTCACTGGTCGTCTGGCACAACTGGCAGCGCTATGGCTACGACTACCGCCTGCCTGACATCTATCCGCCCAACCCGCGCCTGGGCACGCTGGAGGAGTTTCAACGTCTTGCAGAAACCTGCCGGGAAGCCGGCGTGCTGTTTGCCCCGCACGACAACTACATCGACTTCTATCCCGATGCCGAGGGCTTTTCTTACGAAAACGTGATCGCCTTTGACGGCTCGGGCCGGCCGGTGCGGGCGTGGCTCAATGAGGGGCGCGGCGCGCAGTCGTATCGCTATCGGGCCGATCAAGTCGCGCCGTTTCTCGAGCGCAACGTGCGTTTACTGCAGGAGAACGTGCGCCCCACGGCCTATTTCATCGACGTCTGGTCGAGCATCCGGCCCTATGACTACTGGACGGCCGACGGGGAGTTCTGGCATCGCGTGTCTACGCGCAATATCTGGGCAAAGCATTTTGCCTGGATTCGCCAGTTCCTGGGCGACGACGCTCCGCAAATTTCCGAAAGCGGCCACGACCAGTTGGTCGGCTACCTCGACGGGGCCCAGACCAACCATCTGCGCGTGGGCGAGCCGCAGGGCGGGCGCTACAACTGGAGCGTGTGGAACTGGCGCTGCGCAGACGCCGAACGCATCCCCTGGTTCGATGTGGCCCACCACGACCGCTTCATCCTCCATGGCGCCGGCTACTCCGGGCGCTACCAGGCCGGGATGGATGCCAAGAACCACGGCATCTACAGCGACGACTACATCGCCACCGAAGTGCTCACCGGACACCCGGCCATGGTCTCCCGGCCGTTTTCGCGCGAGGTGGTGCGCAAGTACTGGCTCACGCACGAGCTGATGCGCGCCCTGGCCATGCGCTGGATCAAGGGCGTGGAGTTCGCGGACGACGACCTCCACCGGCAGCACGTCACCTGGAGCGGCGACGGCCACGTGTGGGTCAATCGCGGGCAAACACCGTGGAACGTGGCCGGCTGTGAATTGCCCACGTATGGCTTTCTCGCCCGCGTGCTGATCGGCAAGGATCGCGCCGGCGCGGCCGAGCAATCCGCTCTGGTCGAAGCGGCCATTGCCCGGCGCAACGGAGTAATTGTCGAGTGGGCCCGAGCGCCGGGTTTCATGTATGTGAACGGCCGAATGCTCCTCGACGGACCCAAACGCATCTCGCTTACGGTGCGCAGTGTGCGCCGGCTCGACGACGGGCAGCTCGAATGGCAGCTTGCCTGGCGCCTGGACGATCCCCTGCCCGAGGGCTACCGGACGTTCCTGCACCTGGTGGACCAAGAGGGCGAAATCCTGGCCCAGCCGCATCAGGACCTCTTTGCGTTCCATGCCGGGCGCACCGGGCAGTTCGAGACCACGGCGCGCGGCCCGCTGCCGGCTGAGGCCGCGGGGTTGCCGTCGCTGGAGCTGCGCTACGGCTTCTACGAGCCGCGCAGCGGGGCGCGCCTGGAGGTTGTGGGCCCGGACGACGGCACGCAGCGGATTCGCGCCGGCGTAGTGCAACTGACCCGCAAACAGTCGGAATCCCAAGAGCCCGCGGCTGAGCAGCCGATTTTCGTCGCCCACGAAGCGCCGCCCGACCCGTGGCTTGCGCGGCAGAACCCAGAGGGCAAGCCCATCGACTTCGGCCCGGTGGTCACCGCGGGCGCGTGCCGCATTACCTGGGACGAGCAGCAACTGGAAGTCACCCCCCTGCCGGCCGTAAGCGGCCGGGCGTTTATCGTCCAGGTAAATCCGAAGGAACTCGGCTGGCGGCCGGCGGCCCAGGGGAAGCAGGCGCTGTCGATCCAGACGATCGGCGAAGCCGGCGAGGTGCTGGATACCCTCCCGTGCCGGGCCGACGACTCGGGCCGAATCACCATCGAGTGCTGGCCGGGCGTGTTCTGCTATCGCGTGGTTCCGGGGGCCACCCCAGCGGCATCCGAGCGATGAGCCTGCTTGACACGCCTGCCGCGGATGCTGGACAATGAGCGTTGTGGGCGCTCGACGGAATTGAGCGCTCGGGTGTGGTCTCTTCTTGTCACGGGAGGAACCAGGGGTTCCTGCGGCAATCTGTTGCGCAGGAGGGCTTTCACCCATGGGCCGCGAATCGGCAAGCGCGAGGGGCTTCACCCTGGTCGAGCTGCTGGTGGTCATCTCGATCATCGGCATTCTGATGATGCTGCTGGTATCCGGGGCCCAGCGCTCCGTGGAAGCGGCCCGGCGCATGAAGTGCAAGAACAACCTTTACCAGATCGGCCGCGGCGCACTGGCACACCTCCAGCGCCACGGCCACTATCCGTCCAGCGGTTGGGGCTACAAATGGACCGGCGACCCGGACCGGGGGTTCGGGGCCAAGCAGCCGGGAGGTTGGATTTACAACCTGCTGCCGTTCGTCGAGATGGAGAACCTGCACCAGCTCGGCAAGGGGCTCAGCGGCTCGGAAAAACGCCGTGCCCTGGCCGAGCAGAAGGCCACGCCCGTGGCGCTTTTTATCTGTCCCAGTCGGCGCCGGACGATCGCCTATCCGGCCGTGGAGACCTCCTACAACGCCGACCAGCCCGACGTGCTGGCCAAGAGCGACTACGCGGCCAACGGCGGCACGGTGCGCATCCTGGGCAGCGGGCCGGCGCAGATGAGCTGCCTGGAAACCTATCCGGATTGCAAGTGGAACCACAGCGACGAGTGGCTGGCCGCACACTTCAACGGCATCTCCAGCGAACGCAGCGAGGTGCGCGAGGCCCACGTCCGCGACGGCACCAGCAATACCTATCTCGTCGGCGAGAAATACCTCAATCCCAACAAGTACTACACCGGCGACGACGGGGCCGACAACAACTCCATGTATCAGGGCAACGACTGGGACGTGAACCGCTGGGGCAATGCAAACCTGCTGCCCCGCCGCGACACCCCCGGCTACGACACCATGTCGTCGCGCTTCGGCAGCCCGCACACCTCGGGCTTCCACGTGGTGATGTGCGACGGCTCGGTCCACCCGATCAGCTATACGATCGATCCGCAAATCCACGAGCTGCTGGCCAACCGCAAGGACCGCCAGCCCATCCCGGGCGACGCCTGGTAGCACCGCACACCGCCACACCCGCCGGCGCCGTTTTCCGTGAGCAGGTAGCCATGCCCTTTGCTTCCCCCGGCGCCGCAGCGCGAAACCGCAACATGCACCCCGGGCCCTGCCCGGTTGGGGCCTTGCGGGCCCCTGGCCCGCGGCGCGGCTCGGCGCCCGTGCTGGTCGGGGCGATTGCCGGAGCGCTGCTGGCGGCGATGGTCCTGGCAACCGGTTGCATGCGCAAGCCCAAACCGCCTGCCCAACCAGCGTTCGACGCCGCCGAGGCCGGCGCCGAGGCGATCGAGCAGTATGACGCCGACCGGGACGGGCGCCTGGACGCAGCGGAGCTTCAGAAATGTCCTGCGCTCTTGCAGGCCGTGGATCGCGCCGACGCCGACGGCGACGGGACCCTCACGGCCGGCGAGATCGCCGCGCGCATCAAGGCCTGGTTCGCCTCCGGCACGGTGATCATGGACTGGCCGGTCTACGTGGAGCTGGACGGCAAACCGCTGGAAGGGGCCACCGTGGTCTTCGAGCCCGAAGAGTTCCTGGGCTCCGGCTTCAAGGCCTGCCGCGGGGTGACCGACAAGTTCGGTCGGACCTCGTTGCGCGGCGCCGACGCGCAGTTCCCCGGCCTGTACGTGGGGGCCTACCGGGTGAGGATTTCGAAGAAGACCGGCGGCAAGGAGACCCTGCCCGCCCGATACAACACCGAGTCGGAGCTCGGCTGGGAAGTGGCCGACGACATTCCCGAGGTCCACAGCCTGATCGAGTTCCATCTGAAGAGCCGCTAGAGGGTCCGGCCGCGGCAGGGCCTGCTATGTGCGCTTTGCCTTGAGCGGGAAACGCTCCGGGTGCTCGATGATCTCTTCGGTCAAGTCAACGTCAAGATCCGGCCAATAGAAATGCCCGGGTGCCTGCTCCTCGACCCTGATGATCGCTTTGACGGGCTGGTCTTTGAACCAGGGGAAATCCTCGTAGGACATGAACAGCTCCTTGCCCTGAGCCAGGAGCCATACTCCATGGGTGGAGATATTCGTCACCTCAGCCGCCGAAGTGCTGCTGCCACGCGCGGGTGAGTTCATCGTAATGACCCTCAATCAGTGACTCGATCTGTTTGAGCTGCTTTCTGGAATAGCGGTAATTCTTCGCAAGCTCGATGTCCGGCGCCAGCCAGAACTTGGCCTCACCATCGCCGGAAATTACGTGAACGTGCATCCGTTCCTCTTCCCTTGAGAAGAAGAAAAACCGGTATCCACTCTCCCTGAATATCGTCGGGCTCATGTTCCTTGGCGCAGGCAATCCATGATGGGTGGCACCCGGAGTCCGCAGCCCCTCGCACGCGCGTGCTGGCACGCGCGCGAGTGGCTCCAATGCGGCGAACGGAGGGGGGCCGTCAAAGCGGCTCTCCACTCGGCTGAAAGGCTGCGTCCCATCTTAGCAGGCCCTCCGGCATCCCACAACGGGCCGAGAAGCGCAGGCCGGAACGAGTCGTGCCAGCCGCCGAGCCAGCAGTCCCTTGCCCCGCGGCGTGCCTCAGTGCGGCTCCCCTTCCGGCACCAAGAGCCCCAGGCGCCAGGGAATCCGGCCGTAGGGTTTGCCGCGCCGGTCCGTGTCGGGCACGCCCTGGAACAGGAAGCGCAACCGGGCCGGATCGACTTCCAGGTGCTGGTCCACGCCGGCGCGCAGCAGCTCGCCGTGGCTGATGCAATCAGTCCAGCGCTCGGCCGTATGGCGGGTGTTGGCCATGCTGGCAAAGCTTTTTTCGCGCGTAGCGGCCAGCGGCGTCCAGGGCCCCTCGAGCCGGTCGGCCAGATAGGCCTTGAAGTAGCGCCAGCCGTGGCCGCCCTGGGCCTCGACCACCGTGAGATACTTGGGCAGTCCCTTGAGCCGATAGACATGGGCCGCCTCGAAGATGTCGCCGCGGATGGCCAAGGCCGGCTCCGACCAGCCGTGGGGAAACTCCTCGATGGAGGTCTCTTCGCGCCACATGTGGCCATCGAGCGTGGTGAAGAAGAAATGGGCCTTCTCATCATCGCAGATCACCCAGAAGTCCAGGCCTGCCTTGCCGCCGGCCGGCTTGGCGCCCAGGGGCTTGAGCGGCGTCCACGAGGCCGGGTCGGCGATGTCGCTGGTGGTGGAGAAGGCCGCACCATAGGGCGGGTCCCACCGCTCGTCGCTGGCCTGGCAGATCAGATACCATTTTTCCTGCGGCGCGAAATAGAACACCTGCGGGGCGCAGAAGAAGCCGGCGTGCATGGTGAGCATCTGCCGGCGTGCCCGGCCGATGTCGTCGAAGTCGGCAAACGAGAGAGACTCGATCTGGTGGCTGCGTGTCTTGCCGCGGATGGTGCAGAACAGGTGCCAGCGCCCCTGGAAATAGACGATCGAAGGGTCCTTGATCGAATAATAGAAATCGTCCGTCGACTGCGGCGGACCGACCAGCGGCGGGCCTACCTGCCAGCGAAAGCGCCCGGCCAGCAGGTCAGCCACAGCCGGGGATAGGGCCTCGGTCTCGGGCCCGCTTGCCTGCGGCGCAGTTGCGGCCGCGCACCGGCCGGCCGAGAGCGCGAAGACGAGCAGAACAAACGCACCGGCCGTAAGAACTTGTAAGGGTATTACCTCCCGGGGCTTCGCTTCGCTCCAGCCCCGGCCACCCGCGCCTGGGCATTGAATTCGGGAGACAATTCGTTTAGAAGTTCTAACCGCCATCAGTAAGCCGCGGAGGGGACCCATGGTACGGTTCTTTGGATAGTGGTTGTGGACACTGGTTCTGGAGCGGTCGGGAGACCGCTCCAGAACACTGCGGAGACCGCTCCACAACACGGGGTGGGAGACCGCTCCAGGCGGGTAGGGTGGGTCAAGCCGTAGGCGCAGACCCACCATCTTGCCTTGTCGGTGGGTCTCGCTTACAGCTCGACCCACCCTACACCCGTGCCGCGCGCACGGACTACAAATGCCACGGCGCGCGCATCGGGATATCGACCAGGCGGGCGGCCTCGTCGTCGCCCACGATCTGCTCTTTGACCGGGTCGTAGTGGATCACCCGTCCCAGCCGGATGGCAATGTTGGCCAGGTTCATCAGCGTCGAGACCCGGTGCGAGGATTCCGCATCGCCGCCGGCCTGTTGGCGCGTGCGCACCGCGGTGCCGAAATCGACCAGCCTGGGCGGGTCGGGCAACTGCTCGTAGCGCTTGCGCCCCTCTTCGTCCAGGTCGTCGATGCTCACCGAGCTCCGCTTGCGCGGTCGATCGTACTTGGCCTTGAACGCCCCGCCCGTAAGCACGATCCGCAGCCCGTCGGCATAGGTACACTCCACCCAGCTCCACTGGCACACCGCATCCGGGTGCTGCGGCCAGGGACAGGGGCCGGCCTCGACGCGCACCGGGCTGGTCTCGTCCTTGCCGTAGTGCCACTGCACGGGATCGACGCTGTGGGCCCCGAAGTTGGTCAGGTCGCCGCCCTCGTAGTCCCAGTAGAACCGGTTCTTGTAGTGTACCCGGTCGGGGTTGTAGGGCTTGAAGGGCGCCGGGCCGAGCCACAGCTCGTAGTCGAGCGACTCCGGGATCGGCTCCACAGGCGGCAGGGCCGGATTGCCCACGCGGTTCCTGGCCCCCGCGCTTACCACCACGTCGCTCAGGTCCTCGATCAGTCCGTACTTGATGATCTTGTGGTTCTGGAGGTGCTTCTCACCTTGCAGGCTGAACCGCTTGAAGGTGCCGATCTGGAAGACCACGCCGTAGCGTTTCACCGCGTCGGCCACGGCCCGGCCTTCGGCGATGAACTTGGTCATGGGCTTTTCGCAGAAGATGTCCTTGCCGGCCTGGGCGGCCATGATACACGGCAGGGCGTGCCAGTGGGGCGGAGTGCCGATGCACACCACGTCGATGTCCTGACGCTCCAGCAGGCGGCGGAAGTCGGTAAACCGCGACTTGTTGTCCGGCTCGCCGCCGATCCGCCCCTGGTCCACGTCGCAGACCGCGATCCGCCGGAAGCCCGACTTGCCCCGCAGGCCCGCGTCCGCTCGACTGCCGTTGCCGATCACTCCGTAGGTGATCGTCTCGCTGGGGGCGGAGTCCCCCGAGGCGGCCAACACGTGGCGCGGAACGATCGTGGCCGCGGCCACCCCCGCGGCAGCGCCCAGGAAGCGCCGCCGCGAAACCGCGTGTTGATGATCTGGATTCATGGCAGTTTCCTTTATTGTTATGCGTCTGATGGCTCAGTGTCTCATTGGTTTCCGGTTATCCATTTGCCGCGCGTCCGACCGTTGCCGAAAAACGGCAAACCAGCGCTCGGCTGGGCTCAACCCCGTTGGAGCAGCAACACCTTGGCATCCACGTGGACCGCCTCCTCGAGCGTGGCTTCCATGGCCTTGTTGAGCAGCGTCTGGGCCTCTCGGGGATGCTCCTGAATGATGGAGCGGGCCAGGTCCACGGCGATGCGCGCGGCCGGAAGGCGCAGGCGCTCGTCCTTCGAGCCCAGCGCCGCGAGCATGTCGTCCACTGCCCGCACGCCCACGACCGTGCCCAGGCATTCCAGGGCTGCACAACGCTCGTGGGTCTCGTCCGGTGCGCTGCGCATCTGGATCAGTTGCCGGCAGATTTTCTCGGCATCCGCGCTCTTGCCCTCTGCGGCCAGGCTGCGGGCCAGTCGCAGCAGGGCGTCGAAGGCCTGGGTGCGTTCGAAGGAGGCCGGGCCGGCCGCGGCCTTCAGCAACGCATCGACTGAAGCAGTGTCGCCCATCTGCCCCAGGGCATACCAGGCTACCATGCGCCGGTCGGCATCCTCGGCCCCTACGTCCTTGCGCACCTCGGACGCGGCGCTGCTGTCGCCGAAACGACCCAATGCGTTGATCAGCGTGGTGCGACGCTTGCCGGTGGCACTTGGCAATGCCGCGCGCAGCGCGCCCGCGGCCCGCTGTCCGCCGATCGCACACAGCGCTTGGGTCGCCGGCTCGCAGAGCCGGTCGCTTTCGAGCAAAGGCGCCAGGGCCGGCACCTCGTTCTCGCTGCCACAGAACTGGAGCTGGCGGCAGATGAAGGCCTTCCACTCGTCCGAATGGTCGGTCGCCAGCAGCCGGGCCAGCGTCTGCGCCACAAGCTGGCGGTCCTTTGCCGCACCGGGGCGGCAGGCGTAGTGTACCAGTCCGTGAAGGGCGTACTTCGGCTTGACACCCTTTGGGTCACCGAACTGCTCGCCCACGGCCACGGCCACCTGGGTGATGGCCTCTGCCCCGCGGTCGAGCAGTTGCTGGAGTATCTGCTGGGCCTTGGTCCAGTCGTCGGTGGGAATCTGGTCGAGCAGTCGGGCCAGGTCGGCCGGCAATTCGGCCGCTCGCTCGGCCGCGCTCAGCCGGCCTGGGCCCAGCGCCGCGGAGGCGGCCGCAGCCGCGCCCAATCCGGCCGCAAAGGGGTGCACAGAACGCTTGGGGTTTTCCATGGGAACACCTTATCAAATGGAAACGTGGGAAAGCAGTGGCGTGGCAGAATACCGGCAGGGCCGCCATCTCGGCCGCCCGGGAACGGTTGGGCCCTCATCGAAAGGATAAACGGTAAGGCAGTACTCGGGCGAAATGCCGGCGGGGCAGCCGCCTTGTCGGCGAGCGGGTCGAAGCGCGGTTACAGCCCGGGGCAGCGGGTCCGGCGTGGACCCGGCCCCTCACGTGCTCTGAGGATACTCCCCGCCCAAGCGATTCGCAAGCGCCGAACGCCGGGGCGCCCGGTGGCAAGCGACAAGGCAGGCCCCTCAAGCCACCTCGCCGAAGCTCACTGCTTGTCCGCTGCTGGATCGGCCTTTCCACGTTCGTTCGAGACGATCGCCAGCAGCGGCCAAACAGTGGCACACACGCCTCATGGCAGAGGAGGACCACCCGGCCGGGCTGCCAGGAATATCGCACAAGATTCTGCCGTAATCCCGCCTTCGATGCCCGTTTGCCTGCGGCCGAACGGCTCAGCCGGCCGATTCCCGCCCCGAGAACGGTTGGTCGGCGACCGGTTTCTGCTTATCATAAGTGGGTTGGGGAGCGATGGACTCAAATCGCGTCGGGTCCATCCGGAAGGTACAGCCCCGCAAGCAGCGGAGGCTCGGCCTGACGCGGGTGACTCCGCCAGGGAGTCGGCGAATACACAGAAGGAGAAACAGGCCGTGGAGAAACCAGACAAGTCGATTCGCAAGCAGGTGCAGTTTCCCCCTGGTTGTTCAGGCCCGGTGTGTAGCGAAAACGGCGGCTCTCTGGATGGGAGCCCGAGCCCCGCAGTGCCGGGGGCTCAAGCCGGCTCGCACGAAGGCGCCTGTTCGCGGCGCCAACTGCTGGCAGGACTGGCGGGTGTGCCGCTGGCAGGCCCGCTGGCGCTGGCGGCACTGACGGAGCGCGGCTGGCAGAGCCACGAGGAGCTGCAACTGGCCGCGGCTACGGCACCGCAAACCGAAGGCCAGGAGCCGAAGCCCGATGCAATCACCCAGCCGACCAACAAGTTCAACTGGGAACAGCTCAAAGACCTCAAAGCCAAGGTGCCCCATGCGCGGCTCGGCAAGGTGGAGCTGAGCCGCATGATCCTGGGCGGGAATCTCATCGGCGGCTGGGCCCATGCCCGCGACTTGATCTACGTTTCCAAGCTGGTCAAGGCCTATCACACGCGCGAAAAGATCTTCGAGACCTTCCGCCTGGCCGAGGCCTGCGGTGTGAACGCCATCCTGACCAACCCCATCCTCTGCGAAGTGATCAACGATTATTGGAAGCACGGCCGCGGCGAAATCCAGTTCATCTCCGATTGCGGCGGATCGGACACCCAGCAGATGATCCAGAAGTCGATCGACGCCGGCGCCTGCGCCTGCTACATCCAGGGAGGCACGGCCGATGGGCTGGTGGCCGACGGGCGCTTCGACGTGATCGAGCAAGGGCTGGAGCTGATCCGGCGCAACGGCCTGCCCGCGGGCATCGGCGCCCACAAGCTGCGGACCGTGACCGCCTGCGTGGAGAAAGGGCTGATTCCTGATTTCTGGATGAAGACCCTGCACCAGCACAACTACTGGTCGGCCCGGCTCGAACCCCGGCACGATAACATCTGGTGCGAGGAGCCTGAGGAAACCATCGCCTACATGCAAGAGTTACGCCAGCCCTGGATCGCTTTCAAGACGCTGGCCGCCGGCGCGATCCATCCGCGCCAGGGTTTCCGCTATGCGTTTGAGAACGGGGCCGACTTTATCTGCGTGGGGATGTACGACTTCCAGCTCGTCGAGGACTGCAACATCCTCTCCAAGGTGCTGACCGCCAAGCTCGATCGCCGGCGCGAGTGGTTTGCCTGAGAGCCTGCCTGAGCGCCCCTCTCCCGGAGTGAGAGGGGACCTACGTTCTGCCCTTTTCAGACAGGCTCTAGCGCACCACAAGCGCAACCCACGCGTGCCTGCCATCCGCCGATTTGTCTCGCAACGCCGAAAGGGTCAGACGATGCGCCCGCACTGGCCGAAGCGTCGAACCGCCGTGAAACCCGGCGAGAAGCGGTTTACCAGGGGGTGGCCGGGCCTGGAGCAGAGCTCAGATGGGTGGCCGGGGCTGGAGCAGAGCTCAGATGGGTGGCCGGGGCTGGAGCGCAGCGAAGCCCCGGTAATCCCGGGCCCGCGGCCGAAACCAGGCCCGCGCCAACAGCGTTCTCGGGTAGCGCCCATGGCGTCGATCGCGCTGTGGGGGATTGTGGTCTTAGCGGTCGCAGCTACCGCAGGCACCGCGCAAGCCGCCACCTATCGCCTCTACTACCTCGGCGGCCAGTCGAACATGGACGGCTACGGCACCGTGGCCGAATTGCCCGAGGAGCTGCACACCCCGGTCTCCGGCGTGATGATCTTCCACGGCAACACCGCGCCCGACGGCGTGCCCGAGGACGGCCGCGGAGTGTGGGCCGAGTTGCGCCCGGGCCACGGCCGGGGCTTCCAATCCGACGGTACGTCCAATACCTATTCCGACCGCTTCGGCGTAGAACTCAGCTTTGCCCGGCGTCTGCAAGAGCTGCACCCGACGGCGCGCATTGCCCTGGTCAAGTACTCGCGCGGCGGCACCTCGATCGACATCGCCGCGGCCCGCGACTTCGGCTGCTGGGACCCGGACTTCGCGGGCGGCGAGGGCGCGGGCAAGGGCGTGAACCAGTACGACCACTTCCTGGCCACGTTGCGCCGGGCCACGGCCGCGCGCGACATTGACGGCGACGGCGAGGAAGACGAACTGGTGCCCGCGGGCATCGTCTGGATGCAGGGCGAGAGCGACGCTGCCTTGGATGAAGCCTGCGCGCGGCGCTATGAGGCGAATCTCAAACGCCTGATGGACCTCGTGCGTGCGGCCTTGTGCGCGGATGATCTGCCGGTGGTCGTGGGGCGCATCTCCGACTCGGGCCAGGACGCGGACGGCAAGGTGTGGGACCATGGGCCCCTGCTGCGCGAGGCCCAGGCCGCGTTCGTCGAGAAAGACGCGTGCGCGGCCCTGGTCACCAGCACCGACAGCTACGGCTACTCCGACCGCTGGCACTATGACACTGCGGGCTACATCGACCTGGGCCGGCAGTTTGCCGAGGCCATGGCCCGGCTGGAGGCCCAATGCGCAGCCCGGCCCGCGGCTGCCGCACCGTGAGTGCCGCCTGCGGCCGAACCTGGGCCTGCATCGGCAGCCCAATCGACGGCCGCCTCCCGAGCGCAATCTGCGGTTGAACCGGCGGCCTGATCCGCGTCACAAGGTGCAAACTAACGCGCGGCGCGGCACCGGCTGACGATGCCCGCGGGCACCGCTTGCCATCTTACCCAAACACCCCAAATTTGGTACCTGTCACCTTTTTTAGACGCGGTCGGGCACCACGAACGGTTTGCGGTAGTCGCGCGTGAGCAGCTTGTCGGCCTCGGGGGCCCCGATGAACTGCTCCCGCTCCGGGTCGAACTCAAGCCACGGTCCCAGGCAGAACTCGGCCCGCTCCAGGTCCATGTCCGTGTGCGTGCGCAGGTGTTCCTTCATGCCCTCGAAGGCGCGGACCATGTCCTCATCATCGGCCAGTGCCGCAGGCACCTTGCTAAACGGCGCCGGCCGGCCCAGGCGATAGGAGATATTGCCCAGGTGGCAGCAGGCCGAGGCCCGATGGCCGTGCAGAATCTCGGCGTTCAGCTCTTCCTGCTTGCCTGAGCGCACACAATTGATGAAGTTGCCGAAGTTGCCGCCTTCGTAGCAGGTGTAGTCCACGGAGACCAGGCCCTCGGGCTTGTCCTGGCCCTTGGGATAGAACTTGCCGCCTTTGATCACCCCGGCTTCGAGATAGAACTCGTCGGTCACCTTGGCGGTCTGGCCGGTCACCAGCCCGTAGTCTTCGAAGAACAGTTTGCACTCGCCAAAGTCGAGAATCGTGAGCTGCGTGTTGGGCGTCTGGCCCTGGTCCTCGTAGCCGAAGCGCCCGCCCATGCTGATCACCCGCTTGGGCAAGGTCAGGCCCGTGGCCGCCTCCACGGCCCAGCGGGCCAGGTCCATCTGGTGCACGCCCTGGTTTCCGATCTCGCCGTTGCCGAAGTCCCAGAACCAGTGCCAGTTGTAGTGGACCAGAT
>CAYXPN010000124.1:0-14783 GCA_964467075.1 uncultured Planctomycetaceae bacterium | reverse complement strand
GGAGCGGATCAAGCTGAACGGCCTGATGTACGGCGAGGGGACGCTGGAGGTGCTGCCCGACGGCTTCGGCTTCCTGCGCAGCCCCGATTACCACTATCTTTCCTGCCCCGACGACATCTATGTCTCGCCCAGCCAGATTCGGCGGTTTGGGCTGAAGACCGGGGCCACGGTGGCCGGCCAGATTCGCCCACCCAAGGAGAACGAACGCTATTTCGCGCTGTTGCGCGTCGAGGCGATCAACCACGACGATCCCAACCGGCTGGCCGTCAAGGTGCCCTTCGACGAGCTTACGCCCCTGCACCCCGACGCGCGGATCACCATGGAAACCGCGGCGGATGAGGTGGAGATGCGCGTGGTGGACCTGATCGTGCCGGTGGGTTTCGGCCAGCGCGGGCTGATCGTCAGTCCGCCGCGCGCCGGCAAGACGATCCTGATGCAGAAGATGGCCAAAGCCGCCCTGAAGAACTATCCGGACCTCTACGTGTTCATGCTGCTCATCGACGAGCGGCCCGAAGAAGTGACCGACATGGAACGCCAGGTCAAGGGTCCCAACTGCGAGGTGATCAGCTCCACCTTCGACGAGACCGCCTCGCGCCACATCCAGGTGGCCGAGATGGTGCTGGAAAAGGCCAAGCGCCTGGTGGAATACGGGCGCGACGTGCTGATCTTTCTGGACTCGATCACCCGCTATGCCCGGGCCTGGAACACCGAATGCCCCAGTTCGGGCAAAATCCTCTCCGGCGGTGTGGACGCCAACGCCTTGCAGCGGCCCAAGCGCTTCTTCGGCTCGGCGCGGAAGGTCGAAGAAGGCGGCTCGCTGACCATCGTCGCCACGGCCTTGATCGACACCGGCAGCCGCATGGACGAGGTGATCTTCGAGGAGTTCAAGGGCACGGGGAACCTGGAGATCGTGCTCGACCGCAAGCTGGTCGATCGGCGCATCTGGCCGGCCATCGACATCAACCGCAGCGGTACGCGGCGCGAAGAGATGCTGCTCGATCCCGAGGAATATCGCCGCATCTGCGTGCTCCGCCGGGTGATGAACGACATGAACGCGCCCGACGCCATGGAGCTGCTGGTCAGCCGGCTGCGGAAGACCAAGAGCAACGCCGAATTCCTGATGAGCATGAACATGAAATAGACCGCGGTGAGGCGGACAGATGGGGCGCTTGGCGAGCCGGGGGTTCGAGCGCTTGGCGGGCCGGGGGCGTCAGCCCCCGGTTCGGGCTGAATCGTCAATAACGTCAATTGTCGTGCCGCGTGAACCGCCGGCTCACGGTAAGCGGCTCGCCGAATTTCCTCTGGCGGGGCGGACGCGTCAGCGCCCGGTTCGGGTGGAATCGCCAATGCGGCAAGACCTCGGGGGCCGAACATGACGGGCACGTCCAGCGGTGTGGCGGCCGTGCGCGGCGGACGGGCGCGTTTTCGCGCAGCGAAAATGGGCCTGTCGCCTTTGCTTTCCGGACCGCGGGACTGCAAGGCGTTACGGGCTGCTCTCGTGCTGGCGGGGGTCCTCTTGAGCCTGGCGACCGAGGCGATCTGCCGGGCCGACGACCGGCGCGAGCCGCCCCCGGTGCCGATCGTGCTCGAGCCCGAAATGGCCGGCATCGGCGAGCTGAACGACTGGGAACATCTCACGCCCGAGGCGGCCGCAGGTTTCGCCGTACACGAGAAGGCGATCGCCGCGCGCTGGGACGAGTTGCGGCCGTGGCTCAAAACGCGGGTAACCGCGGCGGCCGTGCGCCGGCTTTCGCGCTGGGCACGCCCCCAGATGGAAGGCTACCTGCGCGTCCCCTTGTTGGAAAAGGCGGTTTTCCAGCCCGTGCGCCGGGAGCCCGAGGGCGAACGACTGCTCTACGAGGCCACGCTCGATACCCTGCCCACCCATCACCCGCTGGTCACGCGCTGGCTGAAGGTCTACCTGGTCTTCGACCCGACCAGCAAGACCGTGCCGAAGGTGATTGTCACCATCCGCGGGGAGATTCTGGAATAAGGCTGCATGCGCCCGGCACCAGGCGAGCGGGGGGCGTGAGTGCCCACCGCGTGGCAACCGTCTCGCCCCTGCCGGCCAAACCGCTTGCCTCACGGTAAGCGGCTCGCCGGACTACCGCCGGCGCAGCAGCCACACTGACGCGCAAACGGCCACAAGCGCCAGCAGCGCCGCGCTGCCCGGCTCGGGCACGACGCTCAGGCTGCCGCTCGCGTAGAGCTGCGAGCTGTCCCAGCCGAGGCCCCCGGGAAGCTGCGGCAACAGGACCTCTGAAAACGCCCCGCTCAGCCCGCCCCAGTCCAAGAGGTCAAACTCCGCGCCCAGCGCAGGCTCGTAGCCGTCGAGCAGCTCCACGGTCAATGTGCCGGCCAGGTCCAGGTTGCCCGCGATGCGAAGCCGGTCGTAGAGCCCCTCGTCGGCCAGCTCCATCAGCAGCTCGCTCCCGCCGCCCAGCGTGGTGTCGGGCTCGATGAGCATTTCGCCCGGGCTGAGGCCGGGGCTGATGCCACCGAGGATGTAGACGTGGCCGCCGCCGGTGATGTCGCCGGTGCCGGAGAGCATGCCCACGATGGCCACCTGGCTGACCACGTCGCCCGCGGAGGTGACGATCATCGTGCCGGTGTGCGTCAGATCGTCGTAGAACGTGACCATGGCCCCGCCGGCCACGGAGATCGAGCCGGTGTTGTCCACCTCGCCGGTGATGTCGGTGGTGGTGCCGAACGTGACGGCCAGGTGGCCGTCATTGACCAGGCCGCTGTGGAAACGGAGCACGGCGTCGCGTGCGGCGATCTGGCCGTCGGAGGTGTTGGTTACCGGGCTGAAGACCTCGATTTCGCCGCCCAGGGCTTCCATGCGACCCGAGTTGACCACGCTCCGGCCGGTCACGAGCAGGCGCTGCCCGTTGCCGGTGCGCATTTCGCCGTCATTGACGATGTCCGCATCCAGCCAGCCGTTGCCGCGGATCAGGGCGGAGTTGTTCAGGGTGCCCTGGACCATTACCTGGTCCACGACCACCTCGCCGTAGTTGTCCAGGTCGCCTTCGACCATCAGGTTCGAGCACGCCGTGAAAGCATAGTTTTCCAGGTGGCCCACCACCGTCAGATTGTTCGCGGCCAGATGGCCTGTGTTTTCCATCGTGCCTTGCAGGATGCCGTCGCCTTCGATCCGGCCGGTCACTTCCACAGAAACTCCTTGCGCGGCGGTGATGCGAGCACCCCGTTGTAGGCGCAGCGTGGCCTGGCCCGGGTTGCCGCCCACCTGGAGCGAGTCCACGGTCACGTCGCCGGCCGGGCCGGTGACCGTGAGGCTGCCGTTCGGGTCGATCAACACTGGATGAACGATCCCGGGAGAGATGCTCAACGTCCAGTTGGACGGCGCATCCCAGTATCCGCTGCCGATGCTGCGCCAGTGGACCTCGGGCGTGAAGCGCACGATTGCCTGCCGGCCGTCGGGCAGAACGGCTCGGTAGGCCACCTGGGCGAAGTCATTGAGCCCGCTCTCTTCCTCAGGGCCGGGTGCGAAGCCGATCGCAGTGATCGTGCTGCCGGCCAGGGCCTGGCCCTCGCGCGCCACCTGCACGATCTCGAGGCCGTCGCCCAGATAGATGCCCGCGTTGTCGTTCATGCCCCCGCTGGTGCCGGTAAGCGTGGCATAGAAGGCCGCCTGGCCCGCGTCGTTGAGGCTCGCGCCTCCAAACATCGCAAACGTGCCGTTGAGGTCCGGGGGTGCCTGGCCTGCGCGGGCGATCTGGGTGAGGGCCCCGCCATCGCCGCGGAAGATGCCCTCGTTGTCGTTCGTGCCCCCGCTGGTGCCGGTAAGCGAGGCCCAGAAGGCGGCCTGGCCGGCGTCGTTCAAGCTGGGGCTGCTCAAGCTGGAAAACGTACCATTGCCGTCCGGGGCTGCCTGGCCTTCGCGGGCGATCTGGGTGATCGTGCTCCCAGCTCCGCGGAAGATGCCGTTGTCGTCGCTCGTGCCCCCGCTGGTGCCGGTAAGCGTGGCATAGAAGGCCGCCTGGCCGGGGTCGTTCAGGGTCGAGTCTCCAAACCAGGAAAACGTACCATTGCCGTCCGGGGCGGCCTGGCCCTCGCGCGCGATCTGGGTGATCGTGCCACCAGCGCCGCGAAAGATGCCCGTGTTGTCGGTCCAGCCGCCGCTGGTGCCGGTAAGTTCGGCGAAAAAGGCGGCCTGGCCGGCGTGGTTCAGGGCGAGGTCGGTGAAGAAGTCAAACATGCCGTTGCCGTCCGGGGCTGCCTGGCCTTCGCGGGCGATCTGGGTGATCGTGCTCCCAGCTCCGCGGAAGATGCCGTTGTCGTCGCTCGTGCCCCCGCTGGTGCCGGTAAGCGTGGCATAGAAGGCCGCCTGGCCGGCGTCGTTCAGGCTCGGGTCCTCAAAGTAGGCAAACGTGCCGTTGCCGTCCGGGGTCGGCTGGCCCTCGCGCGCGATCTGTGTGATCCTGCCGCCGGCACCCCGGAAGATACCTTGGTTGTCGTCTGAGCCTCCGGCGGTGTCCCTGAGCCATGCCTTGAAGGCCACCTGGCCGGCGTCGTTCAGGCTCGGGTCCTCAAAGTAGGCAAACGAGCCGTTGCCGTCCGGGGCCGCCTGGCCCTCGCGCGCGATCTGCGTAATCGGGCCGCCAGTGCCGCGGAAGATGCCCTCGTTGTCGTTCGCCCCCCCGCTGGTGCCGGTAAGCCAGGCCCAGAAGGCGGCCTGGCCGGCGTCGTTCAGGGCCGGGTCTCCAAACCAGGAAAACGTACCATTGCCGTCCGGGGCCGGATCGTTTGTCTGCACAATGAGGTCGCTCGCGCCCTGCGCCCGCGCCTGCCCGACCGCCAGCCCGGTGGCCAGCACAGCCCCCAGCGCCGCCATTGCGGCGAGGCAAACCAACCGGCCCCACGCTGACGTTTCTCGATTGCTCATGGCCACTCCCTCTCGAGTTGTGTTGAAAGGAACCGCGCCGCCGAACAAGAGGAACACCTCGGCGCTCCCTCCCATTGTGAAAGAACCACGCACGCCCCCCAAAACAGCTACAGATCGTAGCACGAAAGTCCGGGTTCTGTCAAACAGCGCAGGGGCATTTTCCCGACCGCTCGGGAGACGCGGAAAGGCACACCGTCATCCGCCCCGGGGCGATTGGCCCGGCCGTGGGCCATGCGCAGGTGTTGGACCGCCCGCGCGCCCCGGCCGTCTGGCAAGGGTGCGGCTGCCTGAAGCGGCCGATCTGCCGTAGAATTGCGAGCGAGGGGATTTTGCTCCTCTTCGGCCGACGCGCCGGGGAATGGCCGCCGGTGGGTTTGTCAGCCGGAGCGAAGGTAGTGCTGGAGCGAAGGTGGAGCCAAAGCCGTGACCGCCATCCTGGGCATCTCCGCATGGTATCACGACGCCGCGGCCGCGCTGGTCGTGGATGGTCGCATTGTGGCCGCGGCCCAGGAGGAGCGCTTCACGCGCAAGAAGCACGACCCCTCGTTTCCCACCCACGCCATCCAGTACTGCCTGGACGAAGCCGGGCTTGGGCCCGAGCAGTTGGACTTCGTGGGCTTCTACGACAAGCCGCTCCTAAAGTTCGAGCGCCTGCTGGAGACCTACCTGGCCGTGGCCCCGCGCGGGTTCCGCTCGTTTCTGACGGCCATGCCCGACTGGCTGCGCGAAAAGCTCCATCTGCGGCGTGCGATCGGCCGGGGGCTGGGCGGCGGGTATCGTCGCCGGGTGGTGTTCGCCGAGCACCACGAATCGCATGCGGCCAGCGCGTTTTTCCCTTCGCCGTTCGACGAGGCGGCCATTCTCACGCTCGACGGCGTGGGCGAGTGGGCCACGGCCAGCTTTGGCGTGGGCCGCGGCAACCGCATCCGGCTCCTGGCCGAGCTGAGGTTTCCCCATTCGCTGGGCCTGCTTTATTCGGCCTTTACCTACTTCTGCGGGTTCAAGGTCAACTCGGGCGAATACAAGCTGATGGGACTCGCCCCTTACGGCGAGCCGCGCTACGCCGAGCTGATCCTGGAGAAGCTCCTGGACCTGAAGGACGATGGCTCGTTCCGGCTGGACCTGTCGTACTTCAACTACTGCCACGGCCTGACCATGACCTCGCGCAGGTTCGAGCGCCTCTTCGGCGGCCCGCCGCGCAAGCCCCACGAGCCCATCACCCGGCGCGAGGCCGACCTGGCCGCGTCGATCCAGCACGTGACCGAGGAGATCATGCGCCGCGCGGCCCGAGAGCTGCACCGGCGCACCGGCCAGCGCAACCTGTGCCTGGCGGGCGGAGTGGCGCTGAACTGCGTGGCCAACGGGCGCATCCTGCGCGAAGGGCCGTTTGAGCGGATTTGGATTCAGCCGGCCGCGGGCGACGCGGGCGGGGCCTTGGGCGTGGCGCTGCTGATCTGGCACCAACTGCTCGGAGAGGCGCGGCGCCCAACGCCCGCAGACAGCCAGCAGGGCTCGCTGCTCGGTCCGCAGTTTGCCGAAGACGAAATCTGCCGTTTCCTGGACGGCTGCGGGGCCAGGTACCACCAGGTAACCGACGAAGACGACCTCTGCCGGCAGGTTGCCGCGCTGGTGGCCTCGGGAAAGGTGGTCGGGTGGTTCCAGGGGCGCATGGAGTTCGGCCCCCGGGCCCTGGGCTCGCGCAGTATCCTGGGCGACGCGCGCGACCCGCGCATGCAATCGATCATCAACCGCAAGATCAAGTTCCGCGAGTCGTTCCGGCCGTTTGCGCCCGCGGCGCTGCGCGATCGGGCCGCGGAGTTCTTCGAGTTCACTGCGCACCAGGAAAGCCCCTACATGTTGCTCGTGGCGCCGGTACGCCCCGAAAAGCGCCTGGTCGAACCAGGTGCCGGCCAAGGCGGCGCGCAGGGCCCAGTGGACGAACTCGTGCGTCCCTGCACCCAGGCCCGCAGCGTGGTGCCGGCCGTGACCCACGTGGACGACTCGGCCCGGGTGCAGACGGTCGATGCCGGGCGCCACGGGCGGTTCTACAAGCTGCTACGTGCGTTCGAGGCGCAGACCGGCTGTCCGCTGGTGATCAACACCAGCTTCAACGTGCGCGGCGAGCCGATCGTCTGCACGCCCGAGCACGCCTGGCGCTGCTTCATGGCCACCAACATGGACGTGCTGGTGCTGGAGCGGTTTGTGCTGCTGAAGGAGAAGCAACCGGAGGCGGCCGAGCACCCGATCGACGAGTACCTGGCACAGTTTGAGTTGGACTGAACGGAGGTCGGAGGTCGGAAATCGGAGGTCGGAGGTCGGAGGTCGGAGGTCGGAAGTCGGAGGTCGGAGGTCGGAATCGACGCTCGGCGAGCCGCTTGCCGTGAGCCTGCGGTCCTGCCGGCCCTGCTGAGAAGTGCCGGTCGCGCGGCGCGAACCGGGAGCTCACACGCTCCCGGCTCGCCACGTGCGTGCTCTGAGCGCAGGCTATGGCAAATCCCGCTTCGCAGCAGTAAGATGTCCTCTGCCGGCAGGAGAGGACAGACAGCGCTCGTAGGACTGCGACCCATGGCTTTTGGGGCTGTTGCCGCAATCGTGCTCTGGACCACTTTCGGTGCCACGCTCGGCGCGCACCCCGACCAGGCGATCGATGCCGGGCGCGAGGCGCTCACTCCCTGGTGGGGCTATCCGTGGTACGATCAGGCCACTGATGGCGTGCGCCCGATCGAGGTTGTCGAACCGTGGCGGCCGCCCAACCTGTTGGCGTGGCTGGGGCTGAGCCTGGCCAGTCTGGAAAAGCTCCTGCTGTGGCTGGTTTGGGTGGTGCTGGCGTTGGTGCTGCTGTGGGTGTTGTACCTGGTGTGGCGCAGCGCGCGACGGCGAGCCGGCTCGATGGGCTTGGCCCGGCAGACGGACACCTCGCATCTGGCCACCCCGCGCCAGATCGAGTCCTTACCCGTGCCGGTCTCGCCGGAGCGCGCGGACCTGTTGGGCTGGGTGGAGCGTTGTTATTCCGAGGGCGACTACAGCCGGGCCGTGGTGTACCTGTTCAGCTATCAGCTTGTCGCGCTCGATCGGCGGCAGTTGATCCACTTGGCCAGGGGCAAGACAAACCGACAATACCTGCGCGAATTGGCTGCGCGCACGCGCCTGCGCGACTTGGTGGGCCATACCATGCAGGTCTTCGAAGAGGTCTTTTTCGGCAATCGCCGGCTGGATCGGTCCGGGTTCGAGACCTGCTGGTACCGGCTCGATGAGTTTCACCGCCTGGTCGGGTTCGGGGACTGATGGATTGGGTCATGGACACAACGAGACCTGCGACCGCGGTTGATCGTCTGTTTGCTGCCCGGCCGCGGCCGGTTGGGCCTCGATGGCCGGCCGCGCTCGTGGTGCTGGCTGGGCTGGTGGCCGGCGGCTGCGGCGAGCGAATCGACGACATCTACGGCCGGCAGCGCGGGCCGGGCGCTTCGGCCAGTGTGAACGGCACCGCGGTGCTGGCCGAGATGTTCGTACAAGCCGGCCATGAGGTGTCCACGTGGCGGGCGGTTTCACCGCGGCTGGACTCGGCCGACTGCATCGTATGGTTTCCCGACGATTTTGCGCCGCCGCCGAAGCCGGTGCGCGAGGGGCTGGAACGCTGGCTCACCGAGCGACCCAACCGAACGCTGGTCTATGTGGGGCGCGATTTCGATGCCGCGGTGTGGTATTGGGATCGGGTGTTTCCCCAAGTGCCCGCGGCGCAGCGCAAGGAGGCGGCCCGGCGGCGCGCGCTGGCCCGCGGTCGGTTCATGAGCCGCCGCGGGGCGATTCCGGCCGATGAGGACTGCGGGTGGTTTATAGTCAAGGGCAAGTACCAGGCGCGCAAGGTTCGCACGTTGCAGGGGGCCCCCCGGTGGCTCGAAAGCATCGACCCGAGCAAACTGGAAATGGAGCTCTGCGGGCGAATCGACCGGCCGAAAAGAGTAGGCCAGGCCGCGGTGCCACCGGATCAGGTCGAGGTGCTGCTCAGCTCCGAAGGCGACCTGCTCGTGAGCCGACAGCCGTGGTTCGTCTACGAAGAGATTTCCTGGCAGGACCCGGCGTACTGGGAGGACTGGGAGAAATCGCCTGATTCCTGGGACGACACAACCGACTGGGGGCCGGCCGAGATCAGGGTGGAGCCAGCCGAGAGGGGAGCACAGCCCGGCGAGATATTGATACTCCCCGACAACCCCGCAGATTGGCCTTTGAAGTTCTCGCAGCGCGAACCGCTGGGCGAAAGCCAGTTGATCGTGGTGGCCAACGGCTCGTTCCTGTTGAATCTGATGCTGGTCAACCGCGAACACCGCAAGCTGGCCGGCAAGCTGATCGGCGAAGTGCAGCGCTGTGGAGGCCGGCAGCAGCAAGTGATCTTCCTGGAAAGCGGCCCCGGCGGGCCACCCGTGCGCGATCACGATCCCGCCAAGCGCGGCCCCTCGGGCCTGGAGGCCCTGTTGGCCTGGCCCACGTGGTGGATGTTCGCCCATTTGGCCTTTGCCGGTATCCTGCTGATGCTCTCGCGCTGGCCCATTTTCGGCATCCCGCGCGAGCTCCCGCCTGAGGACCAACCGGATTTCGGCCGGCACATCGAGGCGCTCGGCGAGCTGCTCCGACGCACCGGCGATCGGGCGTATGCAGTCTCGCGCGTGTTGCACTACCGGCAAATGGTCCGCGGGGAATCGCACCCCGCGCAGGCCCCCGGGCCCACTGGCAGGAAACCGCCACGAGACACCTCGCCGGGTGCCACTGCCGGCCGCTCGTAGTGGCCGTACTCGTATGGCCTTTCAGTGACCCGATCAATCGGGCCACTACGAACAGACACGTAGGCCGGAACAAGTCGCGCAAGCGACGCCGTTCCGGCACCAGACCTTTTCCTCACACCACCAAGACACCACCATGACTGACGCATCGCACGATTTCCCGCATGTCGCTGCCGCAGCGGGCCCGCCGACCGGACCGGCCGCAGCCCGAACCAAGCAGCTCTTCGACCGCATCACCAGCGAAATACGCAAGGTCTTCGTGGGCCAGGACGAGCTGGTGCTGGGCACGCTGGTGGCCCTGTTTTCCAGCGGCCACGTGTTGATCGAAAGCGTGCCCGGGCTGGGCAAGACGTTGTTCGTGCGCACCTTGGGCCGGGTGCTGGGCTGCAAGTTCGGGCGCATCCAGTTCACCGCCGACCTGATGCCCTCGGACATCACCGGATCGCCCATCTTCGACATGAAAACCCAGGAGTTCCGCTTCCGGCCCGGACCGGTTTTCACCCAACTGCTACTGGCCGACGAGATCAACCGCTCGCCGGCCAAAACCCACGCCGCACTGCTGGAGATCATGCAGGAGTATCGGGTCACCGTGGAGCGGGTGAGCCACCAGCTCGAACGTCCCTTCCTGGTGCTGGCCACGCAGAATCCCATCGAGGCCGAAGGCACCTACAACCTGCCCGAGGCCCAACTCGACCGGTTCATGTTCAAGCTGGTGATCGACTATCCCACCGAAGAGGAAGAGGCCCGCATCCTCACCATGCACGGTGTGCCCGCAGCCATGGACCAGCGTCTCTCGGCCCTCGAAATGGTCACCGGCCCGCAAGAGATCATGGAGCTGACCGGGCTCAACGGCGGGGTGTTCGTCGATCCGAAGCTGGTCGGCTACATCAACTCCCTGGTGCGCCGCACGCGCCAGTGGCCGCAGTTGCACATGGGCGCCTCGCCGCGTGCCGGGCTGTCGCTGGTGCAGGCCTCGCGCACACTGGCGGCGTTTCGGGGTCGTGACTATGCGGTGCCCGACGACGTGGTGGAGATGGCCCTGCCCGCGCTGAGGCATCGGGTGATCCTCTCGGCCGAGGCCGAAGTGGAGGGCCATGCCGTGGACGAGGTGCTCTCCGACGTGATCGCCTCGGTGGAGGTGCCCCGGCTGTGACCGACCTGGCGCTGGTGCTGGCCCACCTGGCCTTGCTGGCCGGCCCGCTCGTCGCGCTGGCCTGGGGGCTGAAGGTCTACCCTCGCCGGCCGCTGATCTGTGCGGCGCTGGTGCCGGGAGTGCTGAGCCTGGTGCTCTTGGGGCCGGCGCTGGGCGGCTGGCCCGACTGGATCACCACGGCCACGTTGTATCTGACCGGTGCGTTCGACGTGGTGCTGGTGCTGGTGGCCCTGGCCGATCTGGCCGCACTGCCGCGCAAGGACCGGCTTTCCGTCCAGCGCGACTCCGGGCGCATCGCGTCGCTGGCCAAGCCCCACGCGGTGCGCCTGACGGTTTGCAATCACGGGCGGCGCGCGCTGCGCGCCTGTCTGCGCGACGGCGTGCCCGACGAGCTTTGCCCGCAGCCGGACGAGTTTTTCGAGCGTCTGCCGCCCCGGGCCCGCAGCGTGTTTTCCTATCGCCTGCGACCTGCGCGCCGCGGGGCGTTTAGCATCGGCGAAGTTCACGCGCGCGTGGTCAGTCCGCTGGGGCTCTGGCAGCGCCTGTTGCGCTACCCCGCGGTCACGCGCATCGACGTCTATCCCGACATGAAGCAGCTTTCGCAGTACGCCGTGCTGGCGCGCACCAACCGGCTGAGCCTCGTGGGTGTGCGGCGCACGCGGCGCGTGGGCCAGGACAACGAGTTCGAGCGTCTGCGCGACTACGGGCTGGACGACAACTACAAGCACATCGACTGGCGGGCCTCGGCCCGGCGCCGCAAGCTCACGGTGCGCGACTACCAGGCCACCCAGAGCCAGCGACTGGTGTTCCTCTTGGATTGCGGGCGGATGATGACCAACCTGTCGGCGGGCCTGAGCCTGCTGGACCACGGGCTGAATGCGACGTTGATGCTCAGCTACGTGGCCCTGCGCCAGGGCGATGCGGTGGGGATGATCACCTTTTCGGACGAAATCCACGGGTTCCTGCCGCCGCGCGGCGGCATGTACCAGATGAACCGCCTGCTGCACGCGGCGTTCGACCGATTTCCGCAGTTGGTCGAGTCGCGCTACGATTTGGCCTTCCGCTATCTGGCCGCCCACTGCCGCAAGCGCTCGCTGGTGGTGCTGATTACCAATGTGGTCGACGAGGTCAACGCCCACCAGATCGAAAGCTACCTGGCCAACCTGGTCGGCCGCCACCTGCCGCTGGGCGTGTTGCTGCGCGACCGGCGCATGTTCGAGGCGCTCGAGGTCGAGCATCCGCCCGAGGAGCTGCTCTGGCGTGCCGCGGCCACGGCCGACATTCTCTGCTGGCGGCACCAGGTGCTCACCGACCTGCAGCGCAAAGGAGTGCTGGCCCTGGACGTGTTTCCCGAGGAAATGACCGCCCCGCTGGTGAACCGCTACCTGGAGATCAAGGCGCGGCACCTGCTTTGAGCCAGGGCCTGCTTCGGCGATGCCGACCAAACCGGCGGCTCACGCCGCCGGCTCGCCTGTGCTGATCTGTTCGGTCGGATTCGGCAGGGCCCACGAATCACCACCTTGGGCCGCTCTGCTATAATACCTGTTGATGAGCACCGATCCCACCCAACCGCAGGACACTTCCGCGCGCACTCGCTCGCGAGAAATGAGCCTCGAGCACTGCGCGCCGCCGGCCGCGGTGCCCGGTTATGAACCCCAGCGATGCCTGGGCCGCGGCGCGTACGGCGAGGTGTGGGTGGAGGTGGACCAGAACACGGGCCGGCAGGTGGCGGTGAAGTTCTATCACCATCGCGGCGGCCTGGACTGGTCGCTCCTGAGCCGCGAGGTGGAGAAGCTGGCCTTCCTGTTCGCCGACCGCTACGTGGTCCAGTTGCTCGGCGTGGGCTGGGAGGCCGAGCCGCCCTATTACGTGATGGAGTACCTGCCCAAGGGCTCGCTGGCCGACCGGCTGGAAGAGGGGCCCCTGCCGGCCGAACAGGCGGTCGTCCTGTTCGAGGAGGTGGCCGTGGGCCTGTTGCACGCCCACGGCAAGGGCGTGCTCCACTGCGACCTGAAACCGGCCAATATCCTGCTGGACCAGGACGACAAGCCACGCCTGGCCGACTTCGGGCAGTCGCGCCTCTCGCACGAGCAGTCGCCGGCCCTGGGCACGTTGTTCTACATGGCCCCGGAACAGGCCGACCTGGAAGCCGTGCCCGACGCGCGCTGGGACGTTTACGCCCTGGGGGCCCTCTTGTATTGCATGCTCACCGGCAGCCCGCCCTATCGTACCGCCGAGGCTGCGGAAACGCTCCGGCAGGCCGCGGATTTGCCCGAACGCCTGGCCCGCTACCGGCGGATGATCGCCGCGGCCCCGCGTCCGGCGGCCCATCGGCGCGTGCGCGGCGTGGACTCGATGCTGGCGGAGATCATCGACCGCTGCCTGGAGCGCGATCCTGATGCGCGGTTTGCCAACGTGCAGGCCGTGCTCGATGCACTTCAGGCCCGCCGGGCGCGCCTGGCCCGGCGCCCGGTAATGGTCCTCGGCGCGGTGGGGCCGGCGTTGCTGCTGCTGGTGGTCTGCTGGTTCGCCTGGCAGGGCTTCCGCGCGGCGATCGGCCAGTCGGACGGCGCCTTGACCCAGCGCGCCTTGGAAAGCAACGGCTTTGCCGCGCGCTATGCAGCGCGCACCGCGGCCCATGAGCTGGAGAACCGCTTCCAGCTCGTCGAAAGGCTGGCCGCCTCGCCCGAGCTGCGCACGGCCGCGGCCGAGACAGTCCGCCGGCCGGAATTCGACGCCCTGCTGGCCGCACTCAGCGATTCGCAAAAATCCGATGAAGAGCTCGCGGCGCTGCGCCGGCAGTTTCGCGTGCATCCGGCCCGGCAGGCGTTGCAGCGACGGTTTGCCGAACTGCTCCCGCCCGCGGCCCGGCCCGAGCAGGAAGACGAAGTCGCCAGTTGGTTCTTCTGCGATGCCCGGGGTGTTTCCACGGCGCGCGTACCCGAAGGTGTGACGATCGGCAAGAACTTCGCCTGGCGGAGCTACTTCCACGGCGGGCCGAGCGACCTGGAAGAAACCTGGCGCAGCCCGCCCGGAAAACACCTGCGCCAGACCACGCTCTCGGACGTGTTCCGCTCGCAGGCCACCCAGCGCTGGATCGTGGCCGTCAGCGCTCCCGTGTTCGACCCGGAAAACGAAGAACGCTTCCTGGGCGTGCTGGCCGTGACGGCCGAGGTGGGGCGCTTCGTGGAGCTGAGCAGCGGACACGATCAGTTCGCCGTACTCGTGGACCAGCGGCAGGGGCCGCACCAGGGAGTGATTCTGCAACACCCGCTTTACGACCGCTTGCTTGCGCGCGAAGGCAGACTGCCCGATCGCTTCCAGAACTACCGCTTGCACGAAAACAACCTGCCCGACGACCAGCACCCCGAGTTGCAGCAGGACTACCCGGACCCGCTGACCGCCGATCCGGCCGGCCAGGCCTTTCGCCGCCACTGGCTGGCACGCGCCGAGCCGGTGGTGGTGCGCGGGCGCCAGACCGGCTGGGTGGTGATCGTCCAGCAGGCCCACGACACGGCCATCGGCGCCACGCTGCGAGACCTGCAGGCCGGGCTGGTGCGCTATGGGCTAATGGCACTGGCCCTGGTGGCCCTGGTGATGGCGACCCTCTGGGTGGTGGCCACGCGCCTGGAGCTTCAGTTTCGGCACCACACGCCGGCGCGCGGGAGAATGACTAATGACCAGTGACCAGTGACCAGTGACCAATGAGCAGTGACCAATGAGCAAGCATCAATGACCTGAGGGCTGGCCGGAGGTCGGCGCGTGGCGCGCCGGAAGTCGGCTGGCCGTTTAACGGTAAGCCGCAGGCGACTGTGTCTGTGGGAAGTCGGGAGTCGGAAGTCGGAGCGTTTCGCCCCCCAATCCCCAATCCCCAAATTCCCAATTCCCAATCCCCAATCCCCAATCCCCAATCCCCAATCCCCAAAATCCCAATCCCCAAACCCCAAAA
>CAYXPN010000123.1:0-14865 GCA_964467075.1 uncultured Planctomycetaceae bacterium | reverse complement strand
TCTCTATCGCCACGTTGGCTAATGGAAGCCGAGCGGCGGACATCGTTCCGGCGGCCGGCCGGCCCGTCATACCTCTCAGGTGGGGAGCGGAGCAGGAGTCCCCTGATTCGCTCTGTCATCGCCCGGTCGCACGTCTCATGGTTTGGCTTGTGTGGCCTCTGATGAGCGTGTGCGCCCGCCCTAATTGTGCGCCCGCCCTAATAAAATGAGTAGTCCGACACACGTAAAGTGTCGAGCTGGGTGTCGAGTTGGGTGCCACTGCTGGCTTGTCCAGCAGTGCCGAATACACGGTTGGGCAAGCCAGCCGTGGCACCCTACAGTTTAGCCGTGTCGGACTACTGAGCGCCGCACCCCAACTGATACGGATTTATTGACGGACCGGAGGTCCGTCCTACGGCGGCAACAATTTGATGGGAATTGACGGGAAGCGCACTCCAAACTGCAGGCCACACGAAGGCAATGACCTACACTATCGGGGGCATTGCCACGCGGGCCTGCCCGTTCGTCGGGGCGTGCGGCTGTGCGCGCCCAACCCAAAACGAGGCCGGCCGGGGCGCGCCCGTGCCGCTTGGCACGCTTAAGCCACTGTGCGCGATCCATGCACACGTCGCCCTTGCGCGGGTGAGCGCGGGGGACAGCGACACAGGCGCCTGCGGCTTGCCGTTAAACGGTCCGTTGGGTCGCATCGATGAACCAAGCCAGCCCGACCAAGCAGCGGCGTTATCTGCTCGGCGCAGGCGCGGCCGTGGCCGTGGGAGCGGCAATTTGCGCGTATCTGATCCTCACCCAGCCAGCGCCCGAGGAGAAGCCGCCGAGCGAGCCCGGCCGGCTGGTGCGGGTCTTTCGCGCGGAACGCACACCGCACCGGATGGCCATCGAGACGTTCGGCACATCCCGGGCCGAACGCACGTGGACGGCGATTGCCGAGGTTCGCGGGCGCGCGACGGAGGTCCATGCGCGCTTCGAGCCCGGCGAACTGTTGCCCGCCGGCGCGGTGCTGGTGCGCATCGACCCGACGGACTACGAGTTGACGGTGAGGCGTCTGGACGCGGAGCTGGCAGCCAAGCGCGCGCAGCAGCGTGAGAACTTGCAGACCGAAGCCAATTTCCAGCAGATTGCCAGGCTCCAGCAGCGCCAGTGTGAGCTGGCCCGGGCGGAATACGATCGCCAGGAGAAGCTCTACCAGCGCGGGGCGGTCTCGCTGGCCACGTTGCAGGCCGCGGAGCACGCCTATGTCACGGCGCTGACGGCCTGGCAGCAGACGCGCAACAGCCTGGCCTTGCTGCCCATCGAGCGGGAATTGCTGGAGGCGTCGATTCTGGCGGTCGGAGCCCAGCGGGCCCAGGCGGCGCGCGACCTGGAGCGCTGCGAGATCCGGCTGCCGGGCGCGGCCCGGTGTGCGGCCAAGTCGGTGGAGATCGACCAGGTGGTCGGCGCCGGCCAGCAGTTGGGCACGTTCCTTGCGCTCGACATCGCCGAAGTGGTGGCGATGGTCGAGCCGCGCAAGATGCCCGCCTTGTTCCCCGAAGGCGTCCGGCAACTGGGCACGCTCGATCTGACCCAAGGCGAGCGCCTCGACGAGTCGCTGGTGCGCAAGCTGAACGTGCCGGCCGAGGTCCACTGGGGACTGGGCGATCGGGGCTCGGTGTGGTACGGGCGCGTGGCCCGCCTGGCCGGCTCTCTCGATCCGGGCACGCGCACCGCGCCGGTGGTGGTCGAGGTGCCCGACCCCTACAAAGACGTCACGCCGGGTGTTCGGCCGCCGCTGGTGCCCGACGCATTCTGTCGGGTGGTCATCTATGGTGACACGGTGGAGGACGTGGTGGTGATCCCCCGCAACGCGCTGCACGGCGACCGGGTGTATTTGTTGCGTGAGGGACGGCTGCACATTGCGCCGGTGGAGGTGCTGGCGTTGGAGGAAGAAACGGCCGTCGTGCGCCGGGGAATCGCCGCGGGAGAGATGGTCGTGTTGACCGATCTGTTTCCGGCCAGCGAAGGGATGGCGTTGCGGCCCAGTGTGGTGGAGAACCCGGTGCGGCCGCGCCTGGAAATCGATTTTCCCGAGGAAGTGTTCGCGCGGCTCGATGTGTTGTTGGCTGCCGGAAACGGTCCGGGCGAGGCAGCAGCCGTGCCGGCCGAGCCGCGGGGCGGTGCAAAGCAGGAAACCGCTGCGCCGGGCGCGGTCGAGCCGCCGGCCGTGGCGGAGCCGGGGGGCGGTTTTGAAGACGGTCGTGGCCAGCGCGAGCCCATGGAGCCCGAGCGGTGATCAACTACTTCGTGCGCCATCCCACGGCGGCGAACCTCTTGATGCTGGTGTTCATCCTGGTGGGCCTGCTGGGCATCAGTGGGCTTCAGCGGGAGGTGTTTCCTGAGTTCGCCTCCGACTATATCAACGTCCAGGTGGTCTATCGGGGCGCCTCGGCCGACGAGGTGGAACAGACCATCTGCCGCCGGATCGAAGAAGAGCTGGAGGGCGTCGAGGGCATCGAGGAGGTGGTCTCCACGGCGCGCGAGGGTCTGGCCTACCTGCTCGTCGAGGTGGCCGACGGATATGCAGTCGGCGAGGTGCTCGACGACGTCGAAAACGCCGTGGACCAGATCGACAACTTCCCCGAAGAGGCCGAGGACCCGGTGGTCTGGCAGTTCGACTCGGTTGATCCGGTCTGCACACTCACGCTGTGGGCCGAGCGCATGCCGCCCAAGGACCTGGTGGCTCTGGCCGAGCAGGTCCGCCGCGAGTTGCTCGATCTGGACGGCGTGAGCCTGGTAAAGCTCTCGGGGTTTTCCGACCACCAGATCCGCATCGAGGTGCGTGAGGAGGAGTTGCTGGCCCACGGGCTTTCCATCGCCGACGTGGCCCGCGAAATCCAGAGCCAAAGCTTCGACCTGCCCGCCGGCAGCATCGAAACGCGCCAGCGCGAGATCAAGGTCCGCGTGACCGACCAGCGTTACTGGGCCGAGGACTTCCGCGACCTTTCGGTCAAGGTCTCGCCCGCCGGTGCGCGGATTCCGTTGCGCGCGGTGGCCACGGTGACCGATACCTTTCGCGACGAGTGGGTCCGATCCACTTTTCTCGACAGGGAGGCTGCCGGGGCGGCGCGACCCGACGGCGAGGCCGCGCCCAGCGTGAACCTGGAAATCCAGAAAACCAGCGCCGAAGACACGATCAGCGTGGCCAACGTGGTGCGGCGTTTTGTCGACCAGCGCCGGCTGACATTGCCCGACGGTGTGCGCTTGACCATGTGGGGCGACTGGTCTTTCTACGTGAAGGACCGCCTGGGCATGCTGCTCAAGAACGGCATCCTCGGGTTCATCCTGGTGTTTTTCACGCTGTGGTTCATGCTCCACGTGCGCCTGTCGGGCTGGGTGGCCGCGGGGATTCCGATTTCGTTCATGGGCACGCTGTTTGTGATGCACCAGGTGGGCATGAGCCTGAACATGATCACCATGTTCAGCCTGATCCTGGCGCTGGGCATCATCGTGGACGACGCCATCGTGATCGGCGAGAACATCTTCGCCCACTACGCAAACGGCGAGACGCCGTCGGAAGCGGCCGTGGCCGGGGTGCGCGAGGTGGCCCTGGGCGTGATCGCCTCGATGGCCACCACGGTGGCCGTGTTTCTGCCGCTGATGGGCATGACCGGCCAGATCGGCAAGGTCCTGCGCGTGATGCCCCTGGGGGTGATCGTGGCCCTGGCCGTCAGTCTGATCGAAGCCTTCCTGATCCTGCCCCATCATCTGAAACACTCGCTGGCCCAAATCTCGGACCGGCCGACGCGCGTGCGCGCGGCGATCAATCGGGCGATGGCCTGGATGACCGAATCGGTTTACGGCCCGCTGATCCTCTTTTCGGCCCGGCGCCCGCTCCTGCCGCTGGCCGGCGTGGTGATGCTGTTGCTGATCTCCGTGGGGTTGCTGCGGGGGGGGCGGTTGAAGTTCCAATTGTTTCCCGAGTTGGACGGCGATTTTGTGGTCGCCCAGCTCGAGCTGCCCAACGGCGCCACCTTGGAACAAACACGCGAGGCGGTGCGCCGGATCGAACGGGCGCTGGGCCGCGTGGAAGAGCAGTTCGCGCCCCAGCCCGGCGGAAGAAAACTGGTCCGCTATGTGAGCACCTCCTACGGCTTCATCCGCACCCTGGGCGACCGGCCCGAGCAGCCCGAGACCGGCAGCCACCTGGCCCAGGTGATCGTGGAACTGTTGCGGGCCGACCTGCGCACCGCGAACTGCGACGATATCCTGGCTGTCTGGTCGAAGGAGACCGGCGACATCCCCGACGTGGTGCGGTTGACTTTCGACCAGCTTCAGGTCACTCCCGGCGGCAAGCCGGTGGACATCCAGTTGCGCGGCCGCGACTGGCGGGAACTGCAGGCGGCCAGCCTGGAATTGCAAGAGCGGGTGAAGACCTACCCGGGCATCTACAACGTGACCGACAACCTCCGGCCCGGCAAGGAGGAAATCCGCGTGCGGCTCAAACCGGCCGGGCGCCACCTGGGCATTACGTCCGCGAGCCTGGCCGCGCAACTGCGCGCCGCCTTTTGGGGGAGCATTGCGGAGGAATTTCAGCGCGGCACCGACAACGTGGAGGTGGAGGTGCGTTTCGCCCCCGGCGACCGGCTTTCGCTGGCCGACCTGGACGATTTCAAGCTGCTGGTGCCCGACGGACGCATGGTGCCGTTCCACGAGGCGGCCGAAGCGGAGCCCTATCGCGGCCTGGCGCAGATCGTGCGCGTCGACGGCCACCGCTCGGTCTCGGTCACCGCAGACCTGCACACCACCCAGGGCAATGCCGCGGAAATCATGGACGACCTGGAGACGAACTTCTTCGGGCAACTGGTCAAGCGCCATCCGGGCGTGCGCATTTATCTCGAGGGACAGCGCAAGGAAACGCGCGAGACCATGGTGAGCGTGTTGCGCGGGTTTGCCATGGGCCTGTGCGTCATCTATCTGCTGCTGTCGTTCATCTTCAAGTCCTACGTCGAGCCGCTGATCGTGATGGGAGCGATTCCCTTTGCGCTGGTCGGCGCCGTGCTGGGTCACCTGGTGATGGGGCTCGACTGGACCATGCCCAGCACGATCGGCTTTGTTTCGCTCTCGGGCATCGTGGTCAACGACTCGATCGTGCTGGTGGCCTTCATCAAGCTGCGCCTGGCTGAGGGCAAGGGGCTGGTCGACGCCCTGCACATCGCGGGCATGCAGCGTTTTCGCCCGGTGCTGTTGACCTCGGCCACCACGGTGGCCGGCCTGTTGCCGATCATTCTGGAAACCAGCCTGCAGGCCCAGATCCTGATCCCCATGGCCGTGTCCATCTCCTTCGGCCTGCTGTTTTCCACGGTGCTGGTGCTGGTGCTGGTTCCCAGCGAATACGGCCTGCTGGCCTGGCTGGGCTGGACGCAGAGGATCGCCCGGGAGATGGAGACTGCTGGGCAAGCGGCGCTGGGCGCCGGTGCAACCGCCGCCCCGGAAACGGGCACTGCTTCGGAAGCCGGAGAGGCTGGGCAAGGCGCAGGCGGGCCGAACGATTGACCCGGCGCCGGCGTGGGTTCTCTTACTCCGATGGCCAAGTACTTGAGGGGATGCGGGAATCCGGTGTGCCACTGCTTCGCCAGAAGCAGTGCCTGGCCGCTGCGAGCACTGCTTGCCCGCCGGGCAAGCAGTGGCACACAGTGGGGCCTTCGCAAGGACCGCGCCGGGCCTGTAGAATCATCTTGCGGCCGGCTCCTGTCACCTGCCAGTTCGCCTGATGTGTCCGCGCCACTCGATCAGAGGGGATGATCGCTGATGTCCGAAACCCCTTCCGGCCAGGACGGCGAGCTTCGTCGAATGCTGCGCTCGATCCGCGCCCGGCTGCGGCAACTCGCCGTGGCCGTGGTGTTGATGGCGCTGGCGCTGTTTAGCTTTTCCGCGGTAGGCTATGGATACCTGGTCGATTTCCACAGCATGGAGCCCTTGCTGGTCGGATCGGCCCTCAGCGCAGCGGCCGTGGTGGGCTTCGCCTTCGGGTTCTTTGCCGGACGGTGGAAGTAGGAGAACCGGCGAGCCGGCGGGAAGCCAAGCGCTGCCGAAAACGGCTCAATCGCCCAAGAACCGCGAGCCCGCGGGTCCATCCCGCCGGGAAGAGGCGAGGTAAGCGGCGTGAGCCGCCGGTTGGGGCGGCACGCAGTTCGAGGTGATTGGTCACTCCACCCGAACCGGGCACTCACCTACCCGGCTCGCCAAGCGCACGTGTGGGGCGCGCCAAGCTAACGTGCCCGGCACGCCAAGTGGTAGTGCCGGCCGACCGAGGGTGATCGATGCCCGTTGGCCTATCGCCGCGGCAGGGGAATTTCCGCCCCGCCCTCGGCCGGCACAGCGGCCGTCGGTCCGGCCCGATCGTCGGGTGCCCAGGGCGGAGCAGGGCCCGCGTCCGGGCTGGCCGCGCCGCCAGGTCGCTCGGAGACCTCGGACCCCTCGGGACCAGCCTGCGGTTGTGCGAGCCCGGTGGCCGTCTGTTGGTAGAAGTAGGTGGCCTCTTCGCTCGCCAGGCGCGTGGTGGGGCGCTGGCAGTGAACTTCGGCGCGAAGGACGTGGTTGCCCGGCACATCCGCCCGGGCACGCACGCGCAAGACGAGTTCCGCGCCCGCGGCTACCGAGGGGATCGGCCGAAACATCACCTGACCCGGTCCCAGTTGGTGCTGGCCCCCTTCGGCGGCAATCGGTTCCACGCCCCGAGAGAAATAGGCGCGGACTTCGACGCCCTCGGCCTTTTCCGTGCCCCGGTTGCGCACGCGCAGCTCGTAGACCGCCTCCTGGCCCACGGGCACGGGACCGGTGGGATCGCTGACTTCGAGCACCAGGTCGGCCATGGCCTCCACCGTGGTGGTGGTCTCGGCCGCGGCGCTCAACTCGTCCTGGGCCGCGGCCACGACACCGATGCGGCTCTGGCCGGCCGTCTCCAGCCGGCACTGGACGTCGAACGTCTTTTCCACGCCGGCGGGCAAGCTGCCGAGCGACCAGACGAGCTTCTGGCCGATGTCTTCGAGGCGCTGTGCTTCAATGCCCGAGACGTAGCGCACGCCCGGCGGCAGTTCGAGCAGCAATTGCACGTCTTCGGCCCCGGCGGTGCCGGGATTGCTCAACGTGACGTGATAGCCGGCCGTGGCCCCGACGTAGAGCACCTTCGGTCCGACCACCTCGACGGCCAGGGCCGGACGCCGCACGAGCACCTGGGCGGCGGCCTCGGCCTTCACCCCGCCTTCGGCCTCGGCCTGGACCTGGAGCGCCAGGTCGCCGGTTTGGCGCGCGGTCAGCTCCACCTCCACGGTGCGGTGCTCGCCCACAGGCAGCCGGCCCAGACGATGCTCAGCCGGCTCCCGCTCGCCCGGCCCCAGCGGCATCAGGCGGATCAGCACGTTTTCCGCATCGCCGGTGCCGGGGTTGGAAATCTCCAGCCGGTACAGCGCGGTCTTGCCGTAGAGCACCTCGCGCGGCCCGTCCAGGTTGAGCACCAGCTTCGGTTCGCACACCTCGATGGCTGCCTGGGTGGCGGCCGAACGGTAGTCCCAGCGCACGGCCAACTCGAACGGACGACTCTGGCGCGGAATGATGCGCAAGACGAGCCTCTCCTCGCCCCCGGCCGGCAATCGACCCACCTCCCACTGGAACGGGTGGGACGGATCACCCGCGGTGCCCAATCGGGTGGCGCCCGTGCTGGCCTCTGCACCCACGACTTCGGTCCACGCGGGCAAGTCGACCAGCACCACGAGTTCCTCGGCGCCGGTCTGGCCCGAGTTGCGCACGCGCAGCTCGTAGCCCGACTCGCGCCCGACCGTGATGCTCCGGGGGCCTATCGTCTGCACGCTGACCGTGGGGCCTTTGCCGGCGATCAACAGGTCCTCGCGGTGCGAGGCTTGGGCCGGCGGGCCCGGCAGTTGGGGATCCTGGGTGCCCTGGATCGCCTGCTGCGGGGCCGTCGGTTCGCCGACCGGACCCCGCGATGGCACTTCGTTGCCCACTTGCCCGCTCGCTGCCGAGGGCACGGCCCCCGGGACGATCCGGCCCCAAGGGCCGACCGCCTCGGGACGCCGCAACGCCTCGCTCAGGCCGGGGGCGGTACGCACCACTGGGCCCCCAGTTGGCCCGCCGGAGCCGCCTCCTGTTGCTCCAGTGGCTTGTCCGAGGCCGGCAGCGCCCACGGCCGGGGCGCCCGCGGTCGCGGGCGCCCCGCCGGCGCCGGGTCCTGTCCCCAATCGGCCGGAGACGCCCGCGCCGGGCCCCAATCCGGGGTACGTGGGTCTCTGACGTCCCGGGATACCGGGAGTGGTCTGAAGATCGGGCTGCGACACAACGCCCCCAGCCTGGGGGCGGACGTACTCGGGCGGGGCCTGTGCGTCGGAGGGGTCGGCTGCACCCGCGCCTTCTGCCTCCTCGAAGGCCGAGCTGCGCAGGGCGGTCAGGCGCTCGTGCAAGGGGCGCCCCAAGGGAGCCGAGCGCTCGGTGTTGGTGCCTCGGGGTGGGTCTGCCGCTTGGGATGCGCGGGCAGGGGCGTGGGCTGAACTGCTGGTGGCACCTTTTGGGCTGGACGCGGTGCCGGCCGGCGCCCGGGGGGAAGCTTGATACACCGAGGCATTACCTTGATTTGAGCGGTTCGAAAGGGCTCCGGGCCGGGCAGGGGTGGCGGGCGTTTGTCCCCGGTCTTGCACGGGGATCGACGCCGCGGGCGCGGGCTGCCGGGCGTTGGGACCTCGATCGGGCATGATACCACCGACCAGATTCTTGCCGAGGCGATCGAGGTTGCGACCCATCTGCCCGAGTCCTTCGACCAGTGCTCCGCCCTGGGGCAATCGCGGAGTCATTGCCTGGGAATACCCTGGACCGATCTGGGCAATCGCCGGTGGGGCCAAGCCAAGACACGCGCAGCAACTGGCTGCCAGGATCGTGGAAATCAGCACGCTTCTGCCAAACATGGTCGCTCACCTGTCGGTTTGGTGGATCTGGTGGGTGAGCCCGCGCTGCCGAACTCTCAACGCGCCCGAGGCGGGCTGTGCGCGCGCCCCGAGGCCGCTCGGGCGGGGCGCATCTTCGGATTCGGTATCGGATGGACTGAGTTTCGGGGTTTAGCCGACTTTGCAGATTCGCCCGGACCGACAGAATGGGCAAGATAGGAGGTCCAGAGAGGGATTACGCGGCCTCAGAGCGACGCTTGCGGGCAAACCACGGGCCCCTGGAGTTCGCCCGGCTCACGGGGGCCTCTGGCCGTAGAAACTGCTCAGCACCCGCACTCGATAGACCAGGTATGCCACGGCCAGACCCAGCAATGCCAGGCCCACGGCGAAGATCAGGTGGCGGTCGAAAGCCGGATCGAACGGTTCGTCAATATGCCGCCATAGATAGAAGTCGACGACCAGCACGCCGTAGGAAAGCAGCGACGTGATGGTCATAAACCACACGAACCGCACCCGGAACCAGAAGGCCGAGCCCACGATCAGCAACGGATAGCCCACCACCAGCGGGCTGGCGGCCCCGTCGGCGATCCAGAGGATCGAGAACAAGATCACGCTGTCCAGCCCGCCCCAGACAAACCGCGCCGGGATGGACCACCGCTGCCGGTCGAGCAACCACTGGCAGCCCCAGCAGCCGGCCACCCACGCGCCCAACAGGCCGGTGATCTTCCAGTGAAACGTCCAGTCCACGCCCGGGGCCCCCAGCAGGTAGTTGACCACCTCGACCAGATAGAAGACGGCCAAGGCCCCCAAGCGCAAGGCCAGGGCGGGCTGGCGCCGGGTCCAACTCCACAGCCGGCGAGTGACTCCCGGCGGTCGGGTCTCCAAGGGTTCCCCGCGCACAAAGCGGTCCAGGTCATCAGCCAACGCGCCGGCCGAGTCGTAGCGATCCTCCGGGCGCTTGGCCAGGCACCGCATGCAGATCAACTCCAGTTCCACCGGCACCTCGGGCCGGAGCCGTCGCGGCGAAGCCGCTTCCCGGCTCACCACCTCCAGCAATACATCGAGCATGCTCTCGCCGGCAAACGGCGGCTTGCCGGTGAGCATTTCGTAGAGAATCGCCCCCAGGCCGTAGACGTCGGCAGCCGGTCCGACCCGAGCGCCGTGGCCCGCGGCCTGTTCCGGCGCCATGTAGCCGGCCGTGCCCGCGATGCCCGCGGTGGCCGTGGTCTCCGAACCCGGCTCGAACAGCTTGGCCAGCCCAAAATCGGTTACATGCGGATGTCCCTCGTCGTCGAGCAACACGTTCGACGGCTTCAAGTCCCGGTGGACGATGCCCGCCTGGTGCAGGTGGTCCACGGCGCGGGCGATCTCGGCCACGATCGTGGCGGCTTCCTCAGGTTCCACGGGCCCCTGGGCAATGCGCTGGGCCAGATTGCCGCCGCCGACGTATTCCATGACCAGGTAGTGCTGGCCGTGCAGACAACCCACCTCGTGGATGTGGACGATATTCGAGTGCTCCAATCGGGCCGCGGCGCGGGCTTCCAGGCGAAAGCGGCGCACCATCTCCGGCGCGGCCAGGTGATGGGCCAGGATCATCTTCACGGCCACCATGCGGTCCAGGGCTTGCTGCCGGGCCTTGAAGACCACGCCCATGCCGCCGCGCCCGATTTCGGCCAGCAGCTCATAGGCCCCGAACGGACGGGGGAACCGCTCGGGCAGCCGATCGGAATACTCTCCGGCGACCGCACCTTGCCCGCCGCCGGCTTCGCCCGCTGCTTCGTCTACCCGCGGGCCTGCCTCGCCGCGGCCCGACTCGTCCGGAGCCATCCGGTCGAGCACCTCCAGGCATGCCAGGGTCGAGGCCAACTCCGGGTGTCGATCCAGCAGGGCCTGCCGGTCGGGCCGCCGGCCTGATTGCAGGGCTTCGAGATATTGCTCGAGGGCCTCGAAGGTGGCCCCGTCAAATGCCTCGGGCCCCGGCAGTTGGGGGTCGGGATCGCCCAGCTTATCGCTTCGCTGGCCCATGTGCGGATCGCTTGGCTTGTTGCTTCGCTGGCCCGTGATGGAGCCCCCTTTTTGGGCGGAGGGCCGGCCTTTGCGCGCGTGCGTGTGCCGCTGGCTCTGCCAGTGCTCCCGTATTCTGTGCGGCGTCTCTGCCTTGTTACAAAAACCCTCGCGCAACGCGGGCGCCTGTAGGGGCGACGCATGCGTCGCCCCTACTCTCCCGCTTCGCCCAACAGCGCCTGCAATTTGCGGATCGCCCGCATCCACAACATCTGCACGGCCGGACGCGAGCGCCCCATGCGCTGGGCCACTTCAGCAAAGGCGAGGCGCTCGAGGTTGCGCAACACGATCACCTCCTGGTAATCCGGCGAGAGCTGGTCCAGCGCGGCGATCACCTGCAACTGCATCTCCAGACCGGCTGCCTGCTGGCTGGGCGTGGGATCGGCCGCGGCCGGCTCGGCCGCGCCCACCGGGCGGGTTTCGGCAGGGTCACGAAAGGGCACCTCGCGGGCCATGTCGCGCTTGGCCGTGCCGCGATAGCGCCGCACGAAGTCGGCCACGTTGTGGCTCAGAATCTGCCGCAGCCACGCCAGCAGCTCCTTCTCGGTCGATCCCCGGAACTGCTCGAATCCGCAATGCGCCTCCAGCATGGTCTGCTGCACCACGTCCGAGGCGTCCACTTTGCGGCGCAGCCAGGTTTCCACCTGGGCGCGGGCCAGGTGGCGTGCATAGCTGCGGCAGAGCGTAAACAGGCGGTCGCGGCATTCGCTATCGCCCCCCCGCGCACGCGCGATCAGCTCCGAAACCCGCACCGAGCTGCCCTGGCTCATGGTTCGATCGCCTCTGGTTTCTCGGAAACGGGCGGTGCTCCCGGGGGCCCTGCGCGATCGGCACTCGCCGGTGCGCCGACCGCCGGCGCCGGTGCCGCGGGCGGGCCTTCGCTCGATTCGATCTCCAGGCCCAGCGCCTCGATCAGGCGCAGGTCCTCGGCCGGCGCCTGTCCCCCGGTGGTCAGGTAGTCGCCCACGAAGATCGAGTTGGCGGCAAACAAACCCAACGCCTGCAAAGGCCCAAGGTGTTCCTCGCGCCCCGCGGCGATGCGCAACTGGCTTTGCGCACACGCCAGCCGGAACAGGGCCAACACCTTCAGGCAATAGCGCGGCTCCAGCCGCCGCACGCCTTCCAACGGCGTACCCGGGATGGGCAGCAGGAAGTTGACCGGCACGGCCTCGGGCCGCACACCGGCCAGCGTCAGGGCCATCTCCACCACGTCTTCGTCGTGCTCGCCCATGCCCACGACCACGCCCGAGCAAAGCTCCAGCCCCGCGGCGCGCACCGCGCGGAGCGTGGCCAGGCGATCGTCGTAGCGGTGCGTGGTGCAAATCCGCGCGTAGAACCGTCGGCTGGTGTTCAGATTGTGGTTGACCCGATCCACGCCCGCAGCCTTCAGCCGTCGCGCCTGTTCTTCGCCCATCAGCCCCACCGACGCGCAGAACCGGAGCCGGTATCGCGCCTTGATCTGGGGCACCACGCGCTCGATGAGCTCCAGCTCGCGCTCGCCCGGCGCCCGGCCGGAGACGGCCGCACAGTAGGTGCCCGCCCCGTGCTCAGCGGCCAGGCGCGCACCGTCGAGCAGTTGCTCGTCTCTCAGCAGCGGATACCGGGGGATTTCCGCGGTGGAGACCTTTGACTGCGAGCAATAGGCGCAATCCTCGCCGCACATCCCGCTCTTGGCATTGATCAGGAAGTTCAAATGCACCCGCCGGCCGAACCAGCGGCGCCGCACCCGATACGCGGCATCGAGCACGGCGAGCAGCTCGTCGTCGCCGGCCCTCAGGATGCGCAGGCCCTGCTCGGCCTGCAAACCCCGGCCGGCGATCACCTGCTCGGCCAACTGCTGCCACAGGCCGCGGCCCGCCGCGGCCTGGTCGTGGGCCGCTTGCGCGCCCGGCGTCGATCCGCTCTGGTCAAGCTCGTTTTCCATGTGTGGACTTCCCGCTTCCGTGTGTGGAGTTCCCGCGGGGTGGCCGGGTTTCGCCTCAGGCCCTCCCTTGTTCCGTTGCTTCGTCCTCATCCGTCCTGATCTGCAAGCGATTCTACCCAGTCCGCCGGGTCGCGCACAGCGTGCCGTTGGGTGGCACGCCCTGAGCGACAAGCGACGGGCATGGCGGGCACGTAGGGTGGGTCAAGCCGAAGGCGCAGACCCACCAAGAAAGCCTTGTCGGTGGGTCTCGCTATCGCTCGACCCACCCTACAAACTGCGTTACGCTGGGCAGCAACCGGTCCAGCGCCAGCCGTTTACCACAAGACCGCCGCGGTTGCCGCGTCTGTCGGGGATTTCACATGCAGCAGTTCGCCTGGCTTCCCATCCGGCAAGTTGTCGAGCGCTATCGCCGCGGAGAGCTTGCGCCGCTCGAGGTGGTCGAAGACGCCCTGGCGCAGATCGACCGCCACGACCACCGCCTCCACGCCTGGGTGATGGTCGATGCCGACGGCGCGCGCCGCGCCGCCGACGAGCTCGGGCGCGAAGTGCGCGCCGGCCGGCTGCGCGGTCCGCTGCACGGCGTGCCCGTGGGTATCAAGGACATCATCGACGTGGCCGCCTGGCCCACGCTGGCCGGCTCGCCGCTCCGCGCCGGGCATCGGGCTCGGGCGGACGCCCCGGTCGTGGCCGCCCTGCGCCGCGCAGGGGCGATCATCCTGGGCAAGACGGTGACCGTCCAGTTCGCCTGCTTCGATCCTTCGCCCACGCGCAATCCCTGGAGTGCGCAACTGGCCCACACGCCCGGCGGCTCGAGCAGCGGCTCGGCCGTGGCCGTGGCCACGCGCATGTGCTTCGGCGCGTTGGGCAGCCAGACGGGCGGCTCCTTGGTGCGCCCGGCCGCATACTGCGGCGCCTGTACGCTCAAACCCACCTTCGGCCGCCTCTCGCGCCGCGGCGTGGTGCCGGTGAGCTATCATCTCGACCATCTGGGCCCCATGGCCCGCATGGTCGACGACCTGGCCGTGCTCTGGCGGGCGCTGGCTTCGGCTTTGCCCCCGCGTGTGCGCAGCCAAGCCGGCGATGTTGCAGGCAGCACACTGCCGGGCGCAGAGCAGGAGCCCTTTGCAGACGCGCCAAACGCGCAGTCCGGGCCGCCGCGCCTGGGTTTGCTCGAAGGTTTCTTCCACGACGAAGCCGACCCTACCATGCGCAAGCTCGCCGCGGTCGCGGTGGACAAGCTGCGCGCGGCCGGCGCGCAGGTCGAAACCACGGCGCCGCCCGCAGGCATCGACTTCGGCGAGGTGCTCGCGCATCATCGGCGCATCATGGCCGCGGAAGCCGCGGCCTGGCATCGGCGCTGGTTCCCCGAGCACCGCGCCCAGTACGGCCCGATGTTGGCTGCGCTCTTGGACGAAGGGCTCAGCACCGCGGCCGTGGATTACGCGCAGAGCCTCGGCTGGCAGCGCGGGTTCCGGCGGCGCGTAAGCCGCTGGCTGGCCCGGAGCCCTTGCCACGCGCTGGTGATGCCGGCCACGGACACCACGGCGCCGGCTACGCTTGAGACCACGGGCACGCCGAAGTTCCAGGCCGCGTGGAGCGTGGCCGGGGTCCCGGTGGTGGCGGTGCCTTGCGCGCTGAGCGACGAAGGGCTGCCGGCTGCGCTGCAAGTGGTCGGGCGCGCGGGCGACGAGGCGGCGCTGCTGCGCATCGCGGCGTGGTGCGAGGCGCAACTGGGCTTCCGCGAACTGGTCCCCTCTCTCTTTGGGAGAGGTCAGTCGTAGCACTGCTGGACAAGCCAGCAGTGGCACCCGGCGAATGGAGGGCCACGCTTTGTCGTGGCCGCGAGTCAACACACAATGCACACAACGGACGCGACTGAGCGCGTCCCTCCAGGGGTCAGCACTGCTGGACAAGCCGGCAGTGGCACCCGGCGTGCTCTCTGCGCAAGGGCGC
>CAYXPN010000122.1:14227-14908 GCA_964467075.1 uncultured Planctomycetaceae bacterium | reverse complement strand
GGTCGTGGGATCGAGCGGAAGCTGATCGTTGAGAAAGCCCACGGCCTCGGCCAGGCTGCCCACGGCGATCGCCTCGATCCGCTCGACCACCGCGGCCTCGGGCGCGCTTTGCGAGGGCACCAACATGCCGCGCAGCTCGGGTTGCTCGGCCGCGGCCATGGCCATGGACAATGCGCCCTTGGTCGCGCGCGTGCTGCCGTCCAGCGCCAGCTCGCCCACCACCGCGTAGCGATCGAGCAACTCGGGGTCGATCTGCCCGCTGCCGGCCAGCATGCCCAGGGCAATGGGCAGGTCGAACGAGGCCGCCTCCTTGGGCAGGTCGGCCGGGGCGAGGTTGATCACCACGCGCGTGTTGGGCCGCTGGAAGCCCGAGTTGACCATGGCCCGTTCCACCCGGTGCGTGCTCTCCTTGACCGCTGCCTCGGGCAAGCCGACCAGCACGGTCTTGGGCAGCCCCGCGGGCGAGACATCGACCTCGACCTCGACGGGCAAGGCGTCGATGCCCAGCAGCGAAAAGGTTTTGAGCTTGGCCAGCATGGTGGTCGGTCTGTTGCGCGTGTGGACGTGGCAGGGCGTATCCGGGCAGCGTGTTTTGGTGCAACGTGTGCACAAGCTGTCCACGCTCTCACCGAGCGTGGCTACGTGTGCGTGCGTGCAAGCACGCACCCTACGGGCTTGTGG
>CAYXPN010000122.1:12300-14127 GCA_964467075.1 uncultured Planctomycetaceae bacterium | reverse complement strand
CCGCCGAAAGCCAGACGGCGGGGTCATCATCCACGCTCTGGCGAGCGTGGCTACGTGCGCGTGCGTGCAAGCACGCACCCTACGGGCTTGTGGCCGCCGAAAGCCAGACGGCGGGGTCATCATCCACGCTCTGGCGAGCGTGGCTACGGCAGTCGCGCGAAGGCTCTCGGCCGGAGCCTTCCGGCCCGGATGCCTTGCCAAGATTGTCGCAAGGCGCAAGGGCCCTGGCAAGCCGGCCGGGGCGGGCTGGGGCTTCCGCGGAGGCGCCCATAGGGCGGTCCGGCCGAGTGTTTTTCGGGGCCGGCGGTCGGCTATTCGCGCTGTCCTTTGGGCTGCCGGTGGGCTCGACGGGGAGGGCTGAACTGGCTGGCCCGGCTTGGCTTTCTTCGGCATTTGGATCAGACTGAGGGTGTCCGGGAATCGAGTGTGCCACTGCTTCGCCACAAGCAGTGGCTTGCCGCTGCGGGCGTGCAGGCAGGCACCCTACGGACCGCCGGCACTGCTTGCCCGGTGGGCAAGCAGTGGCACACCGCCGTCCACCGTCTGGCTTTCGGTGGCTACAGAAGCAGTGGTCCCCCAAAACCCGCGATTGCCCCGCACCATGTTCGCCCGACTGCTCTATCGACTTGCCCGCGAGGTCTCGCCGCGCCTGCTCTGGAAGGCCGCGCGCCTCTGGGTCGTTCAGGGCGGCCGGGCACTCCGGGCCCACCAGCGGCGCCTTCAGCGCGGCGAGCTGTTTCCGCCGTTTCTGTTTCTCTCGCTCACCACGGCCTGCAACCTCCGCTGCCGCGGCTGCTGGGTCCAGGGCAGCGGACCCGTGCGCCAGCTCGAGCCGCACCAGCTCCAGGCCATCCTCGCCGCGGGCAAGCGCCGGCAGGTCTACTTCTACACCCTGCTGGGCGGCGAGCCCATGCTCTATCCGGGCCTCTGGGAGCTGATCGAACGTCACCCGGACTGCTACTTCCAGATCATCACCAACGGCATGTTCTTTACCGGCGAGAACGTCGAGCGGATTCGGCGCGCGGGCAACGTCACGCCGCTGGTGAGCGTGGACGGCATGGCCGAGGCGAACGACGAGCGTCGCGGGCCGGATGTATTCCGCACGTTGAGCGACGGCGTGGTCCGCCTCAGGCGGGCCAAGGTGCTCTTCGGCATTGCCACCACGGTGACTGCGCGCAATCTGGACGAAGTGCTAAGCGACCAGTTCGTGCGCCACTGGATCGATGCCGGGGCCATGTATCTGTGGTACTACGTGTTCCGGCCCGTGGGCGTCGATCCGGCGCCGGAGCTTTGTGTAAAGCGCGAGCAGATGCTCGATGTGCGCCGGCGCTTGCTCGCGCTTAGGCGCCGGCACCCGATTCTCTTGATCGACACGTATTGGGACGCCGACGGTCGGGCCCTGTGTCCCGCGGCCTATGGGCTGGGTTTCCACATCGGTCCAGAGGGCAGCATCGAGCCGTGCCCGCCGCTCTCGGTGGCCTGCCAGACGGTCGACCAGGCCGACGGCGAGCTGTTTGAAACGATCAACCAGAGCCGGTTCCTGCGCGCGTTCCAGCAGTTTGTCCACGAGCGCACGCTGGGCTGCGTGATCCTGGAGCAGCCGCAGCAGCTCGCCGCGTTTCTGCGCAGCATGTCGGCCCGCGACTATAGCGCCCGCGACTTGCTCAGCGAACTCGAAGCCGCTCAGCCGCGCGCCAGCCACCACCTGCCGGGCGAGGAGATTGCCGAAGATCACTGGCTCTACCGGGCGCTGAAGCGGCGGTTCTTTTTCGGCATGGGCGGATATGGATAGCGAGATGAGCGGTGTAAGGCGCCGGTTTGGATCGG
>CAYXPN010000122.1:0-12200 GCA_964467075.1 uncultured Planctomycetaceae bacterium | reverse complement strand
TGCTGCGGTGGTTTGTATTCAGCACTGCTGGACAAGCCAGCAGTGGCACCCGGCGCCGGTTTGGATCGGTGCTGCGGTGGTTTGTATTCAGCACTGCTGGACAAGCCAGCAGTGGCACCCGGCGGTGTAAGCCGCACTGCTGGACAAGCCAGCAGTGGCACCCGGCGTGCCAACCGGCGGCTCGCCAGGCGTTCGGTTGGGCCCTTATGCCGCGGTTTCACTCGCCCAGTTGGGGCCAGCGGGCTCGCGACGCATCAGCCAACAGCCCGGCCGGTCGCCCACACATCTCCAGCACGGCCTCTGTGGCCAGATAGCCGCTGCGCACCGCGCTTTCCAGGGTGGCGGGCCAGCCGGTGGCCGTCCAGTCGCCGGCCAGCACCACCGGGCCCGAGAGGGCCCGGGCCGGCGGGCGCCGGGCTGCCACTCCCGGGTGCAGGGCCAGCACGGCTGCCGGCCGGTTGATCACGCGCGAGCGTCGCAACACCGCCCGGCGTGCCGCCGGCAGGACCGCACGCAGATCGTCGAGCACGCAGTCCACGGTCTTCTGCGCATCGCGCGCAAGCAGCCGGTGCGACGCGCTCACCACGGCCTGGCAGTACCATTCGCCCTTAGCAGGCCGCTCCTGCACCTCAGAAGCCGACAGATCGCCCGGCGCCGCCCCCGAGAGAGCGTGTGCGAAGACCCACTGCGTGGTGCGTCCGACCAGCGCTGCCTGGGGCAGATCGAGCACGGGCCGATCGAACCAGAGGTGGACGCCCGTGATGCCGCCCCGCGGCAGTTCGCCGAGGTGTTCGAGCCAGGCGTGGGTCGCGCGCACCGCGCCGGGCAACATGGCTGGCAGTCGATGCGGAGGCACGGCCACGACCGCGAAATCGAACTGCCGGGTCGAGCCGTCGCCCAGCAGCAGGCGCACGCCGCGCGGGTTGCCGGTTGCGTTCCGTTCGATCCTCCGGACCGCGGTAGCGCGACGCACGGACACGCCGTGCTGTTCGAGCCAGGCGCCCACGCGCCGGTCAAAGATCTCGGCCAGGGGCAGGCGTGGAACCACGAGTGCGTGGCCGAAGCGCGAGCCGAACAGGCCCTCGCCGAGCACCTGGGCGGCCGCGGAAAATGCCATGTGCTCGGGCGTCTCGGCCAGGGCGCTCAAGAGGATAACCGACCAGAATTCGTCGATCGCCCGGCGCGACTGGCCCCGGGCCCGCAGCCACTGGTAGATCGTCTGCTCCGCGGGCTGCGCGGCCGGCTGGGCGGGCCTGGCTTGGACAGCGGCTTGGGCGGCCGGGGATTTGTGGGGCGACGCTGAACGAGCGCGCGATCGGGCCAGGTGCCGGGCTGTGCGCAAGATCGCCAGGCGCTCGCCCAGCGAAAGATAACCCAGCCGCAAGAGCGACGGCAGCAGATGGCACGGCACCGGCAGCCACCGGCTGGGTGCCAGATCGTAGCGCCGGCCGTCGGACGAGAGGAGGTGAATGTCGGCAAACGCCTCGAAGCAGTCGTCCACGCCCGTCAGCCGGCAGAAATCGGCCAGCACCCGGCAACAGCCCAATGCCACGTGCTGGCAGTAGTCGATCAGCCGGCCGGTCGCCGGATCGACGAACGAGTCGGCGCGGCCGCCCAGGCGCGCGCGCCGCTCGAACAGCTCCACGCTGAGCCCGTGCTGCACAGCCAAGGCCGCGGCGGCCAGCCCGGCCGGTCCGCCGCCCACCACGGCCACCGCGGGGCGTGGCCCTCCCGACGCGCGGCCCGGTTGTTGTTTCTCCGCGTTCATCACGCGGATCAACCTATACGATTTCCCCTGAATCCGCCAGGATCGGGTTGGAGACGGCTGACAACTGCGTCCGGGCTTCACTGCGTCGCAGTGAGTTCCGGCTGCGTCGCGTGGAGACAATCGCGGGCCGCGGTCTCGCGCTGGAAGATGCCCAGCGGCACGTGCATGTCCATGGCCGTTTCCACCAGCAGCGTGGGGGCGATCGGATATCGCCCGCTTCGGGCCCCGTAGAGGCGCAGTCCCCGGCCGTCTTCGGCGCGGAGCACCAGCTTGATCTGGGATGCGCGGTCGAGCGCGCGTTCCAGGCGCGGATCGTCGCGCGCGTCGAACACCTCGCGCACCAGGTACCCGTAGGCGCAGTAATCTTCGGCACTTCGCCAGTTGAGCACTCCCCGGGCGTCGGCCGGATCGTCGGGCAGCCGGCACGTGCGCCGGCAGCCGGCCAGCACCACGTCCAGCCGGCCCGGCCACGTGCGCGCTTGGGCCTCGGTGTGCTCGTTTCCCGCGCGCAGCGCGGTCCGCTCGAGGCGTCGATCGGGAGCCCGCGTGGCCGCTTCGGCCAGCAGCATGATGCGTGCCGGCACGGCATCGCGCACCACCGGCGGCAGGGCCACGCGATATTCCACCTCGCAACGGCCGGGGACGACCAGCGTCTGGCCGCCCTCGAGCCGCGTCTTGTCGGGCAGGGTGGTGCTTAGGACTTGTAAAGGAATTGTTTGCCGAATTCGATGCGCAGCCCCGGGTGGCCGGGGCTGGAGCGAAGCGAAGCCCCGGGAAGTAATACTCTTACAAGTGCTTAGCGCCGCGAAATCGCGCGGCGCAAAGCGCAGCGCCGCCAGGCGCGGGCCCAGAATCTCCACGCCCACCACTGTGTCGCCTGCTGATGCGACCACGTCCAGGGGCAGCTCGCGCCGGACAATCAGGTTCACGTAGTTGGCCGCCAGCAGGGTCCCGGCCCGATCGCGCAGCTCCAGGCACACGGCGCCCACCAGCGGGCGCTCTTGGGGCACCGCGACTTCGACGGGCGCTTGGAAGGTGACGGCAAACGGCTTCCACACCACTCGCCGTTCCATCGGGTCGCTGTGCACCTCGCGGCCCAGGTCGTCGACTCCTACCACATACCAGAGCAGCTTGGGCGGGTCCTCGTGCGCCGAATAGTGGCTGACGAAAACGGGCAACCGGAATCGCTCGCCCGGCGCCGCTTCGATCACCGCGGGTCCCTCGTGGCCCACGAAGTCGGCGCGCAGCAGGTCGGCCGGTTCCATGCCGGCCACGAACGCGCCGTAGCCGAAGGGCTTGGGCTCTCGATTCTCGTCGAGCAGACCGTCGTGGTGCGGTTCCATGTCGGTCAACGCGGAGTAGACAAAGCCTTGGTAGGCCTCGTGCCTGCGCAGTTGGGTGATCAGGTGCCGGAAGGCGAACGAAACGTCCCGGTCCCCGCCGTCCGGCGCCAACACGGCCGCTTCTCCACAGACCAGCGGTGCCCCCGCGGCAGGACTGCCGGGCAGGCAGCCGAAGTCCGGGCGCGCGTTGGCCGCCGTAGCCACCGCATCCAACTGGCGGCGCTGCAGCTCCGGCTCCTCTGCGCAAAACCGCCATACGCGCAAATCGCTCTCCAGGTGGGCCGGACGAGCCGCCAGGCGATCGACCACCAGGCGCGAAGGGTCCAGGGTCTTTGCACGATGGACCATTCGGCGCACCCACTCGCGAGTGGGCTCCTCGCGATGCCAGTCTTCGCCCAAGGCCCGGTCTTCGTAGAACAACCCCCAAACGATCACCGAGGGATGATTGATGTCCCGCCGCACCATGGCCTGCATCGTGCGCTGCCACGCCTGCCGGCCCGAGGGCGTGGAGCCACGCACGCCGGGCACCTCTTGCCAGACCAGCATCCCCAGCCGGTCGGCCCAGTAGAGCTGCCGCGGCTCTGCGGGCCTCTGATCCATGCGCAGCAGATTGAGTCCGGTGCGGCGCGCATACTCGATCTCCCGGCGCAGGAAGTCGTCGCTCGGCGCGGTGCAGAGTCCTTGGGGGTTGCACCCGGGGGCCACTGCCCCGCGCAGATAGATCGGCCGGCCGTTGAGCAACACGGCCGTTCGCTCTGCGCCCGGCAACCTGGCACACTCGATCGTGCGCAGGCCGAAATAGGTGTGGACCCGGTCTGCTGTCGGCTGCGCGGCAGGCGACGCATGCGCAGCACGCAGGGTGATCGACAGATCGTAAAGGTGCGGGCTCTGCGGCGACCAGGGCCTGGGCTGGCGGATTTCCAGCACGTTGGTCTGCCGGGCGCGACCGCGCTGGACCGCCAGCGCCACGCTGCGGGCCCCGACCGCAGGATCGGACGAAGCCAGCTCCGCGGTTGCCTCGCCGTCCGGGCCGGCGGCCTCGAGTTCGACCTCCAAATACCACACTTCTGCCCGACGCAACGGGCGCAAGCGCAGCGAGGCCAGATACAGCTCGGGACGTGCTTCGAGATAGACGGTCTGCCAGATGCCGCTGACGTGAGTCGAGCTGGGCGGCTGCTGATCGTCCGAGGCCTCCTCGGCATCGTCGGCACCAGCCACGCGAACCACAATCACCGCCTCTTGGCCCGGCTCGGCAAAAGGCGTGATGTCCAGGTCGAACGGCTCGTATGCGCCCGCATGTTGCCCGACCTGGTGGCCATTGACCCACACGCGCGCTTCATCAGCCACCGCGCCGAAGCACAGCCACACGCGCTGTTCGCCGAACGACTCGGGGATGCGCACCGTGCGCCGATACCAGCCGATGCGCTGGGCGCGCGCCTGGCCCGCGCCGGCCAGCACGCTCTGCCAGCAGAAAGGGACCACGATGCGCCGGTCGAAACGGGCCGCGGCCTGCGGTTCGCTCAGGCCGTACCAGTGCTCCTCGAGGCCGCGGTCTGAGGGGTCGAAGCAGAACTGCCAGGGGCCGTTGAGATTGAGCCATGCCTCGCGGCGCAAGTCGGGCCGGGGATGCTCGGCGCGCGGCACCTGCGTGCTGGGCGATCCTGCGACGTGCACAACCCCCAGCACACAAATCGCCACCGCGTTGACAGACGCTCGGATCATTGCTTCGACCTACCCGGCCCCGAACGCGCAAGTCGGGATTGCCTTCCGTTGGGCCTGGGCCCGCGGCCCAAGGCGCGAACCTGGCAGGCCAGACACGGGGTGTACACCATGGCCCCACACTCCGGACAGCGGCGCACCGGTCCGGCGGGAACAACGACCTCTCCTACCCGGCGCAGGGGCCTTGCCGGTCGGTCCGGACGCTTGCCCTGGGCAATGGCATTGACCGTGCCCCGGCTCACGCCCACTTCTCGGGCGATTCTCCGCTGCGAAAGCCTACCTTCGCCTAGCAGCCGACGAATCTCTTCGACCACCGCTGGAGCGATCATGGCTGGGCATCCTGAACCGGATGGTTCGACTTGGGGGCTTCTGCGGAGCGAACTGGATTTCCCGGTTTCCTGGGGGCCGATGGTTCCAGGCCGAAGTTGCGCCATTGCAGCACCACCCCGCGGTGCCGCGCGTTCGAGTGGGTGGCCGGGGCTGGAACGAAGTGAAGCCCCGGGGGCGTAACGCATTTACGAGTCCCAAGCGATTCCAGCACCGGCGCAGCCTGAGTCAATCTTCCCGGTCGTCCGGCTCGACGTAGAAGTCGCCCTGCTCGGGCTCAGGCTCGTCCGCCTGGTCCCAGTCGAACGCATCGCGCAGTTGCTCGGGCGAAAGCCGGGGCGCGCGTCGCGGGCGCGGTTCGCCCGAGCGGCGGGAGGCGGGGCGAGCCGGCCTCGGTCCCTCGGCTGGCCCGCGCTGGGGCTCCGAGGGCCACACGCTACGGCGCCGGCGGCTTGAGGCCGGCTGCTGGGGGTTGGAATGGGCAGGTGCGCTCACGGATGGGCCTCCTTCGAAGGTCAAGCACTACGAAAACGGGCAAAACGGCACGGCCGACTGCGGACCCGACTCCTGGGACAAGCGCCGCGGGACACTCGATGACCGACGTGGAGACTAGCAAATAGTGTACATGTGTTCAAGTACCTTCTTGGACGCAATTGTACTTTTTCTGCCCTCCGTCCCGCTGGGCCGGGGCACATGCGACATTTCCAAAACGGGGTATCGTCGAGAACCCAGCGGAACCACCAATATGGGGGGGTATTCGGCAAGAAAGGTGAACTCCGCAGACAAGTCGGTATCGTCGGCCGGAACAAGCGCAGCGCCGTTGCGGCGCAAATCAGGCCCGTCCTGGCACAAGAAAGACTTTGCGTTCGTACGAGAAGCAAGAAGAGCGAGCCCTGGTGCCGGAGCTTCGTCGCTTGCGCGACTCGTTCCGGCCTACGAGACACGGAGGACACGTGCAGCCGGCAGCTACCGGCCAAGGGCCGCAGAGGGCAGGCCCTTGGTCGGCTGCTCAGCGCAACGCAGCACTCCGCTGGGCCGCATCGAGCAGCAGTTGCTCCTGCTCCGCGGGCGTCAGCTCCTGGCTTGCGGCCGCGCGCGCGCTTTCCAGCAAGCCTTCCAGACGAAGGTCCCAGATGCGCGCGGTGTTGTCGTGTACGTCCAACGATTCGCCTGCCGCGGTGACCAGCCACCGGCTGTCGCCTGAGATGGCCACTACGCTGATCGGGCTGACGTGTCCGCGCAATACCTGCACCGACCTGCCTGGATCGCTACCCTCGAGGTCCCAGAGCCGGGCTGTCGCGTCGAAACCGCCCGAGACCAGCCAGCGTCCGTCCGGACTGAAAGCCAGGGCCGTAATGCGACCGGTGTGGCCGGCCAGCAGCAATGGTTCAGACACCGTGCCCGCAGCATCCAGTTTCCACAGGCGCACCGTGCGGTCGAACCCGCCGCTGGCCAGCAGCCGGCTGTCGGGACTGAAGACCACCCCGGCCACCCAGCCGCGATGGCCGTGCAATACCACGGGCTGGGTGTAGGGCGAGGGGCGCGCGAGATTCCAGAGTCGCACGGTCCCGTCGTAGCTGCCCGAGGCCAGCCAGCGTCCGTCAGGGCTTGCGGCCAGTGTGTTGACCCAGTTCTCGTGGCCTTGCCAGACGATTTGTTCGGCCGCAGGATACCTGGCCCTCAGGTCCCACAGGCGGATCGTCTTGTCTTCGCCGGCCGTGATGGCCCAGCGCCCGTCCGCGCTCAGCGCCGCGCACAGAATCGGACGCTCGTGGCCACGCAGCGCCATGGCCGGCCCGAGCGGTGCAAGCTGTTCGTCGGTCGATCCCGCGAGCGGCAATCGCCAGAGCCGTGCCGCACAGTCGCCCGATGGCCCCTCGCCGCCGCCGACCAGCAGCCATTGCCCATCCGGGCTCAATGCCATGGCGCGGATTGGTGCGCCGGAGCCCTGCAGTAGTCGATACGGCAAGCCGCTTTCCGCGGGCAGCCGGCTGGCCGCGGTCACGTCCCAAAGCGCGATCTGCCCGTCCTGTCCGGCTGCAATCAGCCAGGCGCTGTCCGGCGTGAAGGCCACGGCTGCCACCCCGCGGCGATGGGCCCGCAACACCCGTGCCCGGGGACCTCCCTGCGCCGCTTCCAGGTCCCAGAGGAGCACGGTCTGGTCACGGCTGCCCGTGGCCAGCCATCGGCCGTCGGGCGAAATGGTTGCGCAGAGAATGGCCTGCTCATGTCCGGCCAGTCCGGGCAAGGCCACCTGGGCCAGGGCGTCGCGCAGCAACTGCTCGGTCTGGGGATCGGCGGGTAGCCCTTCGCGCAACTTGGCCTGCACTGCCTGAGCCGCCAGAAACAGACTGCGGGAAGGATGGCTCACGAGGAATCGCCGCGAGTCCTGGGCCAATTGCCGGGCCAGGGCCAGCCGGGCCTCGCGCGCCACGTCGGCCTGCTGTTGTTCAGCCGCGCGCCGCTGTTGTTCGGCCTCTTGGCGCTGACGCTCCACCAGGCACAGTCGCCGTTCGGCCTCTTGCCGAGCCGCCTCGGCCTGCTCGGCCTGGCGCTGTTGCCACGCGGCCAGCCGGGCCCGCTCGGCAGCCTCGCGCTCGGCCGCCAGAAGCTGGTTGTCGGCCTGTCGCCGTGCTCGTTCGGACAGCGCCAGGCGAACCGTGGTTCGGGCCAAGCCCGCGGCCACTGCCAACACCGCCACGAGGCCCAACGCCGCGGCAACGGCCAGCAGGGGCCGATTCCGACAGAGCCGCACGTAGCGCTGGCGCAGGCTGAGCTCGCGCGGGCGCAAAGGTTCGCCCGAGAGCCAGCGCTCCAGCTCGTCGCGTGCAGCGGTCGGCGAACCGTCCGCCGCGGGGTTCTGCGACGACGCCGAGCCCTGGGACACCGGGGCCCAATGGAACTGCATGCCGCAGGCCGCGCAATTCAGTTTGCCGGGCGGCACGGGCCCGGGCAGCTCGACAACCGTATGGCACAGCGGACAGCGGGTTCGCAGCGGAATCCGCGCGCCCACACCCCGGCCGCCCCCGGGCTGTCTGACACGGCCGAGCGCCGCTTCGGTCGATTGGTCGCCAACCCTCATGTCCGAAGCCTCCTCGAAGCGCCCGCCGACCGGCCCCCAGGGGGCCCCACTCGCTTGGCGCTGCGCATCGCAGTGGCAGCGCGCCCGCGCAGCTCGTCGGAACACCCTCCACGCGGCCCAGCACCTTGCTGCCCGCCACATCGGCCGCCGGGCTGGTGGCGACGGGCCGGGACCCCGGGCCCGTGCCAGGCGGGCGTCACGGTGTGTCGTCCCAATCGGTGTGTCCGCTCGATCCGTTACGGCATGTCTCAGCGGGCGGCGCTGCTACGTCCGCCAAAGTCGTTACGGCACGGACAGAGCCTACAACCACGGATCGGAAGATCGCGGCTGTGTCAGTCCTAATTCAGAATGCCCCGCTACAGGTGGCAGATTCCGAAGATGCCGGATAGCGGGAATGACCTGCAGGACAGCTACGAGTTGAACTGCGGCCATTCCTCGCACGCCTCAGCGGTGGGATTGTGCGGCACACGCCGGATGCGCAAGGGATTCCGGCCGAAACGATTGCAGCGACTGAGAGGGCAGCGGGGGCCGAATCGAGCCCGGGCCGATGAGCGTCGCCGCCGTGCGCAGGCGGCCGGGGATCGCGCGCCTTAGCCGTTGGCCCCCGCCTCGACCATGGCCATTACCGCGGCCCGAACCCCTCGCGGCAATGCCGACCACCGCTCGACCACTCGGGCCAATGCGGGGTCGGTCTCCTGGCGCCCGGAGCGCGAGGCAGAGATGCTCGGGCCCGGAGAGAAGGGCGACTTGCGAGCGGCTGTGGCTCGCCGGGAGCGCGGCGGGCTGAGCGCGGCGGGGGACTGCGACAGAAGCGAGTCAAGGTTTGCCCTGCGGCTTACGCCCGACAACTGCGTTTCGACGACCCGGGCGGCGCCGGGCCGCGTGGTTGCTGCAGCACGCCGGGACGATGGAGCCGGGGCATCGGAGACTGGGTGCGCAGTGGCACGCACCGGCGAACGGGTAACAAAACGCACCGGCGCTCCAACATCGAGCTTGGGGTCGGGCGAGGGCATGTCGATCGGGCCTGTGGCCTGGGCGAGCTGTTGGGCCAGTGCCTCGATATTCGTCCGTTGCTCGGCAGAGGCCCGGTCTGTGCCGGGGACGACCGGAGGACGAGGCCCTGCAGCGCAGCCTGCGCAGGTTTGGTCAGACGTTTCCCGCACACTTCCAGGGGTTTCCGGCACACTGGTGCGCACCGACCCGTCGGTGTCCACCACGCGCCAAGGACGAGATGCGGCAGGGCTTTCGGGTGCGGCAGCGGTGGTCCCGCGAACCGGTTCGCCAAACACGTGCTCGAGATCGGCCGGTTCGGGGAACGCCGTCATGGGATGCCTTCCTGCCAGCAACCATTCGCGTCCGGGAGCCCGGCGGGCAGCAGTGCCTCGGGCGCATCAGCAGCCGCGGCCTTCTGCCCGCTCGGCCCTGCGGCCCTCGCCCGAGTAAGCTTCCCGGGGGCGCAGGCCGTTGCGCCGGCCGGCTGGCAGGTCCGGCATGGGCCCGGCCGACCGGCGTTTGTCCGAAGGCGGCTGTCCGGTCGCCCCCGGGCGTGCAGGACGTTCAAGCCGCCTCGGACGAGGCCTTCACGTCGCTCCAGGTGCGCTTGTACTGAAGCGCCTCGAGCAACTCGGCCAGCGTGAGCGTCTTGTTTTCGAGCTCCAGGGGAATTTCCATGCCCGGGTCGCAGACCAGATCGACGGTGCCGTCGTCGGTGATCAGCTCATCGAGCTCGCGGAGCAAGCCGTCCTGCACGGCCTGGCGGACCAGATGGCCTCGGGTGGCCGACACCTCGCTGGCCCGATCGCCCAGACTGTCGGCTGCGCGTTTGGCCAAGGCCGGCAGATACTCGCTGGCTATCTCCACAATCCTGGGCACGTAGATTTTCACTTGCATAGACCGGACTCCTCATAAAGTCTGACCGTGGGATCCCAAACTGCGGGCGCACGTGCAACGTATCGGCACTCCGGCTGTAGGGGTCGCACCGTTTTTTTCGAATTTCCCGCTCGCCACACCCAGACTGGGCTCGCGGTGGCCAGCGCACAGGCCACAGCGTGCGGAAAAGGCGGGCTTCGGAGATTTGGGGCGATTAGGCTAGAGGGGAAAGCTAAGGGCGCATGGAGAACCGGAGCGGGCCGCCCTGATCGGACTCCGGGCAAAGGCCGGGCTGAGACGAGAAGTGGAGCATTGGTGTGCCGATCGCTTCGGCGCGGCACTCAGTACACGCGCTGCATCCCAAACGGCGTCCAGTTGTAGATCAGCGGCGGGTAATAGACCGGGTAGGGATACCCGCCGTAATAGCCGTAGCGGTAGGCGCGCGGCACGTAGTGATAGGGGTAGTATTGTACGGGTGGGCGCCGGTAGTAGGGCGGATTGCCGTAGCTGTAGCGCTGATGAGCGCCCGGCTGAGGGGACGAAGGCTGGGCCTGTGGCGCGGGCTGGGCCGGAGGCGAAGGTTGAGCCTGGGGGCGCGGCTGAGGCGCCGCACGCGGTGGCTGCCGCCGCATGTTCAGCACCGAACCGGCCGGAGCCGGACGGGCGTGACGTATGGCACCTTCGGGCAGCGCCGGTTTGGTCTCACCCGGGTCTGGGGCGAATTGGGCCCACGCGGACGAGGCCCAAAGCAATCCCAACCCCAAGCCCATCATCGCAACGGCTGGCAATCGACGGTCGGTGTTCACGGCTGTCTCCTTGTGCTCGGCAAAGCCCCGCCTGGGACGGTCTTTGCACCAGACTGGCAAGAGATCCTCCGCGACATGTACGTCAGGATGCAGGCTGCCCGCTTCACCCTACCCACATTATAACGGCTCGGCGCCCGTTGGAATACCCGCAAAAAGGGTGGGGAAACGTGGCGGCTCTGTCCCGCGCGCCGGCTGGGCGCAATCAGCCCCCACTGGCAGAGGCGCGCTGGACGCAGCGCCGGACCGCAGGTTCGATCAGCAGCCGTCGGACATTTGATCAGCGGTCCCGTTGATCAGCGGTCCCGTGCCGACGGCGGCCCTGAACCCGATCCCGACGACGTGCCGAACGCCCCCGGCCGGAAGCGCTTCTGCACATCGGTCTCCAACACACCGAACGCGGCCTCGTGGCGCTGGATCGTCAGTTGCAGGGTGTGCAGCAACCGCTTGGCCGTATAGAAGTTGGTGATGATTCGCTGAGTGATATTGATGGGCTGCGTGGGCACAGCAAACGGCTGCGGATTGAGCCCGAAGTCGATGATCATCTCCTCCGGTGTGCCGGTCACCCGGCAGAAATTGGCATAGGAAGCCACGCAGTTCGAGTCGTTGATGTCCACCTGGACGCGCTGCGAAGCACCGCCGGGCGTCGCTCCAGACTCGGTGCCGGGCCCCGGCTCCGCACCGGGCTGCGGGACTGCCGCCGCACTGTCTTCTTGCTTCTTGTCAGCCACGAGCAGCTCCTTTCCTCTCTGGGAACACATACCCACGGTCGGCGCACACCAAATCGCCTCTCGCCCGCTGCGCCCTGCTCCAATCGGCCCCGTTCGCACCGCTGAGCCAACACGGGTGAGCCGACACAGCCGGCTGTTGACCACTGCCGGCCCCGCTCAAGCGAAGCGCTACCCGTTAACATAGCCGCCATCGGGCTGCTCGCCAAGGGGGGCCGAGCCGCGCAGAAAACCCGGCACCGACCATGGAAGGGTCTCTGCCGTGGATGCGACCCCGATCGCCGTCGGCTCGATCGGCCGCCCTGTTTCCAACACGCCGATGATCGGCACCCTGCTCAAAGTCAGCGGCGCCGTGAAGCTGAAGACCGTCGCCAAAGCCTGTGCCAGAAGTCCTCGGACAACCAGCAAGATGGAGAAGCCCGCGCCGACAGCGGAGCAGAAAAGCTCCCTTACTGAGCACCGTTACCACAATGGCAGGTCCGGCGGATCGTCTCGACCAGTGCCCTGGCCGGGGCGTGTTTGCTCACAAAGGCCACGGCCCCGGCCTTGAGCATGGCCCGG
>CAYXPN010000121.1:0-15048 GCA_964467075.1 uncultured Planctomycetaceae bacterium | reverse complement strand
CCAATCCCCAATCCCCAATCCCTTCCGCTACTGCGGCTACTTCTTCGACGCGGAGTCCGCGCTGTACAACGTCCGCCGCCGCATCTACCACTCGACCCTCTCCACCTGGCTCATCCGCGACCCGCTCGGCTACGCCGACGGAGACCAACTGCATGCTCCGTGTATACCAGGCCAACTGATCGTCGGCTTCGTCGCCGACACAAACCGCCCGCGTCGGTGCAACGGCAATACCCCAGACGCTCCGTGCTCATGAATACGCAATCGCCACCGCCTCGTATTCCTCCAGCGAATCGAGGCAAAAACGCACCATCCCAGCATGGATTTCGTACGGCAGATCCTGCATCCTCCAGAGCCGGCGCACGCTTTTCACACGTTTGGCCGGCGGTAATCGGACGGCGATCGGGATGTCACACAGGGGCTCCACCTGCGTGAAGCTGTTCTTGGTCTCACCGCTGTAGTTCATCAGGTGCAACACCCTGCCGCCGGGCTGATCAAACAGCGTCACGCCGATGGCATCGTCATGATCGACTTGCACAGGCAGGCGGTCGCGCGACGCCCAGCGAACGGCGTTTCCCATCAGCGATTCAACGGCCGCAAGCAGCGTATCACACTGCATGGCGTCGAGTCGCGCGGGGATGTAGACGGCCCGACCCTTGCCATACGCACTGACGACCGCGGCCGGGATGGCTCCGGCGGAGAGCCCCGGGGCTTCCAGGAAGGCCACTGCTCGTCCCGTCGTCACCCGCACAACCGGGTGCGGCTGGTTTTCGTAGCGTATCGTGTTTCCTGCCAGCGACGCGGTGACGGGATGGCTCCGCTCGAAGGTCAACCGGCCTTCCCTCGCGATATCGACGCTCCGCTCGTAGCGCACGCCAAAAACATCCGCCAGCGCGAAGTCGTTCCGTTTGTCGGCCCGGTCGTCGTACAGCGAGGTCTCCTGCGTGGCAATCAGGCCGCCGCCGGCTTTGACGAACTGCCGAATCCTTTCTGCCTGGTGGGAGGAAAGACTTGCTTCATTGGCCAGACACAGCACTCGAAAGCCGTCCAAGTGCTGGTGAAAGAAGGGTTGTTGCCGGGTGACAATGGGCAATCGCTGTCGCAACAGGGCGGAATACATGCCGACATAGGATTTCAGGAAGCGGTCCGTGAAGGACAGCGTTCCCTGCTCCGCGGCGATGGTCTTCTGCACGGGATCGCAGTGCGTTGTGCGCACAAAGGCCAGAAAACGATGCGGCACCGTTCGCGCAAAGTCGAGATACCGCGCGTTGGCGCGCAGATAGTCGAACACGGCCTTCATGGGGCCGAAGCTGTCCTCCAGAATCTTGTGAAAGAACACGTTGGGATAGGAGGCGTTTGCCAGGCTTTGAAGCATGTTGTGGGTAATCTCCGCGTCGGTCATCCCCTGGTAACCGATGTTCTGGATGGAGGGCACGGGAAAGACCGCGGAATAGTTGGACAGCTCGCCGTGTTTCCAGAGCGTATGGGTCCAGGGCCGCTTGATATACACTTCGCTCAACGCCGCATCATAAAGGTGCACCGTATCAGGCTTCGGCATGTTGTGGTAGAAAACCAGCGCCTCGGGATTGGCGCGCTTGACCGTCTGGTGGAACAGCACGGTCACTTCCTTCTCGTTTTCCCACAGGTGCTCCGTCAGCCTCTCGGAATCGGGGTCTCGCGGATCGCCCACGCGGATCGGATAGCTGGTCAACTCCCAGAATCCGTTGGGAGCGGGACCGTAGGATTGGAACTTGGCGGGCATTTCCTCGCCGAACCGTCTCCGGTAGCTGCTCCGGCAATGCTCGCAGAAACAGACATTGCAGGTCAATCCGTCCACGTAGAGCCCGTCGGCCCCGTACCGGCCGAAAATCTCCGTGAGCACGTCGCAGAGAAACTTCCGGTAGCCGGGATGTGTCGTACAAGAAAACCGCCAGGTCTTGTACGTCCGGTGAATGTCCCAAGGGGCGCCCGTGAAGTCGCGGACGGCGAACTCCGGATACAGCGGCGTATCCGTCTCCAGCAGCCGGGGGTTCATGTAGGCGAAGACCTTGACGCCCCGTTCCCGCGCGGCGTCCATGGCCTCGCGCAGATAATCCAGCCCTCGCAGCCCCGGCGCGTGGGTGGCCACTTGGCTTTGATAGTAGGCGTCGCCGCCCCAATACACGGCCTGACGCAGCACCGTGCCGCCGTGATCGGCGATCCGGTGCACCAGCCGTCCGATATCGCCGGGTCGGCGGATGTCGATCTGGCTCGTGTCCCGGCGATTGTCCTTCGTATAGAATCGGGGACAGCGCATCCAGTCGGCCACCGCGTGCTTGCCGTACTGCTGCAAGGTTTCTGGGGAAACCGGCGGCAGTCCGGGCGGGGATTCGCCTTGCGCGGACCAGACGCTGCGCATCAAACCGGCGGGAAACATCGCGGCAACCGTTCCTGTTTGGATCAGAAAGCACCGCCGTGTTTGACCTTCCCTCTCGTGCGAGCGTGCGGCCATTGCTTCGTTTCCGTTAACTGAATAGGACTCGCTGATCAGGCGGTACGGGCGCCCGGCTGAGAATCGACGTAGAATCTCCCTGCGCCTGTCTGGGCCGGTGATCGGCGCAAACAGGCTGGGCAGGCGCTTGCAGGTTGGGAAGGCGCTTCGTTGCTCCCCGCTGGCGTGGCCGTCGCCGCGACGGCGCCCGCTACAGCTCCCGGATCTTGATGTCTTTGAGCTTCAGCGGCAGGGCATGGTCCTGGAAGCCAATATAGCCCTTCGACGGCCGGGCCTTCAGGTTCTCCCGCTCGGCCAGGTTCACCTCGTTGACCACCTCGCCGTTGAGTTTCACCGTGAGCTGATCGCCCTTGACGGTGATCTCGAAGTGGTTCCACTCGCCGGCCGGCTTGGCGGCGTTCCTGGTCGGCGGGATGCCGGGGATAATGCCGCCCGAGTCGTGGTCGCCGAGTTTGCCTTCCTGTCCCTTCGGGTAGGAATCGTAGATCTGCACTTCGATCCCCCTGGCCACCGGCGAGCCCTTGTCGCCGACGTTGAAGTAGAAGCCGCTGTTGCCCCCCCGCTCTACCATGTAGTCGAACTGGATCTGGAAGTCGTCGTACTCCTTGTTCGACCACAGGTAGGCGCCGAAGCGCGACCAGCCGCGTTCTCCCTGGCGGGGCGTAAGCGTCACCACGCCGTCCTCGATCGACCAGTTGCCGGTCGTCTGCCAGTGCTTTGCGTAGCTGTCCTGGTCGAGGAGGCTTTGCCACTCACCCTCCGCTGCCCGCGCCGAGGCGGCCAACGCCAGCGATACCACCAGGCCCACCACGGCGACCTGGAACATCCGGCAGAGCGAAGCTCTCACAAATCGGCGCAACATAACAGGTCCTCCAAATCTAAGGGGGTCAGAACGGACGTATCGACTACGTGACGGTGTTTCTCACTCGGCCTCGCTCATTGGCCATGCCAGGCCCAATCAAGGCGATATTGTGCTCATCTCCGAGGGAGCTTTGAGGCCCCTTTTCGTCGCACCTCCGAAGAGCACATTGTAGTCCGCGGCCCGGCCGGGTGCCACCTGGCGCGCGTCCTTCACCGGGCCGCCCCGGCTGCGAGCCAAGGAGCTTGTTGAACCGCTGCATCTCGGGTAACCGTTTACCGGCACTGAACCGTCCCCGGGGACCGTGCGGGTTTTCGCGTATTCATTCACAGGGACTACCCCCCTTCCGTGCCCTCAACCGGCTCCGGCTGCGTATTCGCTGTAGCTGAAGGCCGGGTCTGCGTACTCATGGCCGCGCACGTAGTCGGGGCCGCCAACACGGTCACCTACGAATCCTGGCGGGCCAGCCGCGACAGCGGCCCTCGCGCCGCGGAACTTGTCATGGCCGACGGCGTTAGACAGGCGGCGTCTGGGGCGAACCGGTAGCCGGAAGCGGCAGACCCGCAGTGCAGCCCAGGTCTCCAGACGGCTGAATTGTTACGCAGCTTGTTGTTTCACCCACGGCACCGGATTATACTGTGCGGCCGTCGAAATCGTGACTAAGAACTCGTAAAGGTATTACCTCCCGGGGCTTCGCTTCGCTCCAACCCCGGCCACCCAGGTCGCACGCCGGTTTTCGGATAGTCTCTTAGCGAGCACCGCGTCGAGGTACGCGCCGCTGACGTGCTGCGCTGCCTTTTTCCCCCCCGGCCTCCACCCAGTTTTGGATGGTGGCGTAGGGGACGAACACGCGGTGGTCCCGCCAGAGACGCCAACTGGCCGCGCGGTAGGGCGGCCCGTCCTCCACCACCAGCCGCACCGCCAGGGCAATCACGCGGTGGGTGTAGTGGCTCTTCGGCGGAGCCAGGTCGGAGGTGTCTACATTGAAGTACCGATGACACTTGCAGCAGTAATGTTGGGAGTAGGTAAGGTGAATCTCGCGCGGCCGCCCAGCGACCAAGTCGCCCAGATCGTGCAGCCTTCGCTGGACCGTCCGATTTCGATAGCAACTCCGGCCGCATTCGGGGCACCGCCGGCACGAGTAGTTGCGGCTGCGCGGGACAACCTTCGCCTGCGGCAAGTCCTGCAGGCGCGTGATTCCTTCCGTGCGATCCGCTCGGTATTCTCCCGGTCCCGGCATGGCCATGCTCCTTAGTGAAATAGGGGCCGAAAAAACAGCACGCAACGCTCAACGGATCAATATCCATCACCTGCAACTTTGCTACAGTCTCCAATTCCGCGTCCGGAGGTTGTAGATCAATCGCCGAGCCGGGGATAGTGAGTGCGAGGAAAAGACTCTCGTCCCCCTGTTTGCTTCCGGCGCAGATACAGGCGGTGGTGGGCTAGATCTCCAGTTCCATGCCCCCGGCACTGTCTACGAAGACCACCCTTTTGAGAGTCCCTGCCAGCCGTTCCATGGTCTCGAAAAACGCCAGCTCGCGCCCTTCCTCCGGCGCCTCGAAACCGAGAAACACGACCGCGGCCCGGCGCGAGGCACTCTGGATGGTCTCGGCCACGTTCTCGGCCACGATCACCTGGGGAATCGCCCGGATGCGCGACGTTTCGATCAGCTCCTTTAGGTGCCGGGACATTTCCTGCGTGGCGGCCTCGGAGGGTGCGATCCGCAAGAGACGGATGTGGCGCATGCGCCACTCGGGATTGGCCGCCAGCAGATGGGCGAGCAGTAACATCAACGGCCCGTTGGCTTTGCCCCGCCACCAGACATCGATGGTTCCTTCGGGCACCTCCCAGGGATCGTCTGCCTCGTCCTCATCGTCGGCAGTGCGGATGGCCACGATACTGCGTTTCAAGCCGGCCACCACGCGCAGCATGGCCCCGAACGCTTCCGCGCGCTCGGGGTGGCTGGGCCATCCGAGCAGTAACGTATTGGGGCGCAGGGCCCCCAGCCCGTGAGACTGCACCAATGCCTCGATGCCGTCCGACAGATACGGGGCCACGACCACCGCGGGAAAGGCCAGCAGCCCTTGCTCGCGGATGAACGCCCGCACCAGCCGCTCCTGCTGCGATCGGCGCTCCATGAGGTCCTCGACATTGCCCTGAAGTACCTGCCCCAGGGTCAATACGCCGTGTCCCGCGGTCAGCCAGTGACCATATACGGCCAGATGCGGCCGCTGCCACCCGCCGCCGCTGAGCGCCAAGACGGTGGGTCGCCAATTCTTCGGGTGGTAGCTTTCCTCTTCGAGCAGGAGCAGGTTCCGGCGGGCGCGTTCGAACGCGGCGCCGCTGCGCACGTCGCCCCAGCGCGTCTCGATCTCCCGCAGGCTGATGTACTTGTACAGCGCCGCCATCAACACGATGGCCACCACGGCCCATACCGGTGCGATGAGAAACATCACCACCATGCAGCCGACGCCTCCCGCCAGCGCCGTGGACCAGTGGGAGAACCGAAAGCGGGGGCGGTAGCTGGGATTGCGCGTGATCGACTCGTAATAGGTGGCCAGGTTGAGTGTCCCGTAGGTGATCAGAAACGCCATGGTGATCAGCGGGGCGATGGTGTCCAGCTCGCCCAGCGAGATACATAGCTGCGAGATGATAAACGTCAAGACAATCGCCCGGCGGGGCTCGCGTTGCCGGCCGCTGCCGTGGGCGAAAAACCTCAGCCACCGGAAGACGCCGTCGCGCGCGAACGCCTGCAAGATGCGCGGGGCCCCCATCATGCTCGACAGGGCCGAGGACAGCGTGGCGGCAAACACCCCGGCGGTGATCAACAGCGGAATCGCAGCCACGTCGCGCAGCACCAGGTTGTTGCCCACCAGCGCCCCCCGCGCACAGGAGCCTCCCAGCAGACAGGCCATCACCAGGTAGACCACCGCGGTCACGCCGATCGCCGCCAGGGTGCCCCGGGGGATCATGCGTCCCGGGTCCTTCAAGTCGCCCGACATATTGGCCCCGGCCATGATCCCCGTGACCGCGGGGAAAAACAGGGCGAAGATGGTCGAGAGGCTTTGGCCTTCGGCGTACTGCGGGTCCGCATTCGCCATGAACCCGGCGACACTGAACAGGGGAGCTGCGCCGACGAAGAACGAACCCAGGGCGGCGCCCATGATGGCGAGAATCACGTATTGGACGCGAATCGTCCAGCCGGCACCGATCACTACGCAGAGAAAGACGCATGCGTTGACGATCGTGGCGATCGTGCGCACTGAAAGGCCTGCGCTCGGAAGGCTCCCCACACATGCCTCCGAAAAACCTACCACATACAGCGCCACGGCGACCGCCTGGGCGAAGAAGAACACGAAGCCGATGGCCCCGCCGAACTCCACGCCGAGGCTGCGACTGATCAGGTAGTATGCGCCGCCGCCCTTCACACGGGTATTCGTGGCCACGGCCGACAGCGACAGGCCGGTCAGCAAGCTGATCGCGTTGGCCGCCAGAATGATGGCCAGGGCGCGGTACACGCCCGCCTGCCCGACCACCTGGCCCAGCCGGAGAAACATGATCACGCCCAGAATCGTGAGCGTGCAGGGCGTGAACACGCCGCCGAAGGCTCCGAACTTCGAGGGCTCCTGCGAGTTGTTGCGGGCGGTGGTGCTCATGGTTCGGATGGCGGCTGCTTGCGATCACGCCCGGCAAAGGCCAGAGCCGTCGCCGAGTGATCCCGGGGTGTCCGGCAACTCAGGACCCGCAAACGAGATTGTTTCCTCAATCGCGGGCCCGACCCGGGTGGCCGGGGCTGGAACGAAGTGAAGCCCCGGCGAAGTAATACCTTTACAAGCCCTCAGTGAGCCACTGCTTCGCCGGAAGCAGTAACTTGCCGCTGCCGACTTGCCGCTGCCGGCTTGTAGGGTGGGTCGAGCGGTAGCGAGACCCACGGGGAGACAAACTAGTTGGTCGGTGGCGCGGCGGCTTGACCGGTCCTACGTGTGTCGGATTCCTCCCGGGCGCGCGCAGGCCCGTACGCGGCTGACAGCCACCACGTCTGACGGGGACAAACCTACTGCTCAAAGAGGTGCGGGTAAAGCCCAGGGTCCCTGTCCGCTGGCCCTGAGAAGGGCCTAGGAACGCAGCCCGGGCGGCGCAAGCGCGCGATAGCTGGCCGACAAGGCAAGCTCCAAGCCCTGAAAGTTTCTCTGCCCGCGGTTTTGTGCCGCCGAGCCGATCGACCGGCACGCACCACGTTCGGCACGGCCTGGCATCTACACGGGCGGTTGTGCGGTCGAGCCCTTCGAGCGGCTTCGCCCGCGCCACCACCAGCCCAACAGACACGCTGCTGCCAGGAACAACAGCCACACCGTGGCCGGTTCCGGCACTTCTCCGCCCGCGGTGTACTCGGAGGCGTGGTTGATGTGGGCCCAAAGGAAGTTTTCGTCGCTGTCGAGCCCGCAATAGCCGATCCCGTAGCCGGTCGGGTCCACGTCGATCCCGGCAAACACCCCTTCGCCGCTGAGCCCGTCGGTCGTGGTGCCGCAAAGCACCCACAGCCCCGCGGTCTCGTCCCACCAGTAAGGGCGCAGCGTGGTTTCGGCGATGTCCAGGATTTCCAGCTCGTGTTCGTCGTAATAGACCTTGAGTGTAACGAACGCATCAGCGCTGCCGAGCGCGCCGATCGCCGCGCTTAAGTCGCCTTCGTCCAGGGTGATGGTGCAGGAAAGGGCCGACGGATCGCCTCCTGCCATGCCGGCCACTCCCATGCCCCCGCTGCCGCCCGGGTCCATTGCGACATCCACGTCGAAGCCCGCCGGGGTCCCTTCCACCACGGCGTGCGTGGTGGGCCAATAGATCGGCGTGCCTGCAGCCCCTGTGCCGGGGTCGAAATGGGCGGTCACATAGTAGAGGCTCAGCCCGCCCAAGTCGAGCGAAGAGCCCGCGGCCACGGACAGATGGTCCACATAGAGCGCCTCAGCGCCGTCGGTGTCGGGCTGGTTGTCGAACAGATCGACCAGTTGCACCTGGCCCACGCCCTCCGAAGCACTGCCGAGCGAAAGCGTACCCAGCACGAAGTTGTCCCGCAACCCGCAGGGCAGTTCGCGTCGGTCCTGGCCGGCCACCTCAAACGGATCGACCGTCGCGGGACCGCCCTCGAAGATCAGCTCCAGTTCGCCCAGCCCGGCCAGCGCCGGCGCATCGCTTGAGTAGTTCTCTAGGGCCGACCCGGTCATGTGGATTTGCGCGCCCGGCGCTGGGCTGAGTCGGGCCGTCTCATTCAGCACGAGTCTCTCGGAGACGGTGACCACCGCGGCCGGGTCCTCGATGGCCAGCTCGCCTGCAGTCGAGGGCCCCATGGGTGGTCCCGGCGGGCCGGGCACGGAAGACGCCTCGCCGCCGATTTCCAAAACCGCGGCCGACAGCCAGCCGCCGGCCAGCCGATAGCGCGCCGGCTCCGTGCGCATGTAGTCCATTTCGCTCTTGGCTACGCTCAGCGTGCCGGCCGCATGGGTGCCGCCCAGTTGGTCGAAGTCGCCGTTGACCGTCACGGTGCTTTCGACCCCCAGCACGGCCGTATCGTGCAGTTCGTAGCGGCCCATCGACCCCACGCTCACCGTCTGCACGTCCACGGAACTGCCGACCTGCTGCACGATCGTGCCCATTGCAAAACCTGACGTAGCCAGGCTGCTCGCCGAAACGCCAGAGTCGATCTCCAGGGTCCCGCTGACCTCGACGCTGCCCGTGCCGCCCATGCCGCCCCGGAGCCGGACTACACTTGCACCGAAGTTAGCCACAAGGAATCGCCCGTTGTTGGTCACGGCGCCGTCGAGCGTGGCGCTGGAATAGAAGCAGACTTGATCGAGTTCCCCGTCCAGGGCGATCGTGCCCGGGCCGGACACGTCCTCCTGGAAGCTCATGTACGCGACTTGGATGTGGTGGTTGTTGACCACGGGCAGGCTGATCGATCCACTGCCGCGAAGCTCGCCCTGGCCCGCGGTGATCGTCATCGATCCGGCACCCTCGACGTCGCCGCCGTCGAGCAACAGGGTGCCCGGGTCGGTCGCGCTTCCCACGGTCAGCGCGGCATCGGCATAGAGCCTTGCGCCGGCGCGCACTTCCATATGTCCGCCGCCCAGCCCGCCGATCGCCAGGGGTCCGTCCACGGTCAGTTGACCGGCATAGGTCTCGCCGCCCACGTAGATGGTCTTGCGCTGGAGAATGAACGTCCCCTCGGAGTCCTCGCCGTATCCCACGTGTAGCTCGCCGGCCACGTGCTGGGGCACTCGCCAGGTCACCGGATCGCCCGGCTCGGTGCCGCCGCCGAGCGTGTACGTGGCGATGGTGTCGGCCGCGTAGGCCACGTAGAGATTGCCGTCGATCTGGCCGGTTCCGCCGCTCTGCTCGACGGTCGCATCGCAGGAGTGGTCGTAGCCCAGGTAGAAGTCGCCGGACACATGATGGCTTCCACCGGTTTGCGTGAGCGTGCCCGGCCGGCGTCCCATGTCGAACGAGTGGTAGTAGCCCAAGCGAACCTCGCCGGCGCCCAGTTGCCCAAGGTCGCTGAGTTCATACCGGCTGGGGTGCAACAGGCCGCCGCCCACGGTCAACAAGCCAACCGAGTGCATACCGCCGGTTTGGTGGAAGAGCCCCTGGACGACCGTGGTCAGGGGCGTGTTCAGTTGGCCGTCTTCCAGTGCGTAGGTGCCCTCGGCGCCCAGATACTGCCCGAGGATCACGCCCTCGATGGCCTCGTGGGTGCCGCGGCGGTGCTCGAATTCGCCCGTGCCGCGAACCCCCACTTCGGTCCATTGCGTGGTCAGGTGAACCGTGGGATCGAGCCAGCCGAGGTAATACGCGCCTCGACCGCCGCTTGTATCCCCGAGTGTCAGGCGGGTCCGGACGAGCGTGGTTCCGCCCGATTGGAGGTAGTGGTTGGTCGACGATCCGTTGAACTGCCCCACGGTGAGTTCATTGGTGGTAACCTCGGCATCGTTGGACTGGACCAACCGGCCGCGGCCGTGGACCGCCACGGTGATCGAGTCGGCGTTGAGCGTGCCGCCTTGCAGGTCGTAGCGGCCTTCCGACATGCTCCCCATGCCGATCAACAACTCGGGCGTGCGCAGATAGCCGCCCGTCTGCATCACGTCCCCGTTGCCGTCCGCGCGCTGGCCCACGATCATCTCCGTGTTGGCGAGCACACCGGCGCCGGGCCCGAGGTCGAAGTCACCCCGGCCGTAGACGCCCACGGCGAGCAGCTCGCAGGTGAGTCTCTTGTCGGCCAGGTCGAACTGGCCGTGGGTGCCCACGCCGCTGGCCAGCGCGAGCGTATCCACGTCGATCGTGTCGCCAGTGACGGTCAGTGCGCCGCCGTCGATGTTCAGCGTGGACGTGCCCAACCCATCGTCGATCTCGGGCACCTCGAACTCGCCACCGCCAAGGGTACAGGTGCCTTCCGAATCGGCCAGGTCGGCGATGGTGAGTCTTCGATGCACGCGACAGGTGCCGCCTGTCTGCGTGAACTCCCCAACGCCGTTCCAGCCCACGATCAGCTCGTCGGCCTCGAGCGTGCCGCGGTTGAGCCTGTAGATGCCCCAGCCCTCGGTGGTCGGGGCCCCGCCCAGGGTGACGTCCGCGTAGTCGGTCGAGCCGGCCTCACAGGAGACGGTGCCTGCGTTCTGCGTGATCTCTCCCAGGCCGTTGCGCCCGACCATGATCACACCCTCGGTGGTACGGATTTCCGGGTCAGCCAGGAGTTCCTCGTCAAGGGTGATGCGCCCGGTGCCGCCGAAGTTGTAAGCCACGTAAACACACTGTGTGGTAAGCACACTGCCGCGCAGGGCCAGCGTGGCCTCCAAGTGATGGTCCGGGTCTTCGAACCCGCCGTCGATATACGTCAGGCCGTTTACATTGAGCGTGGAGAGGGTCGCGCTCAGGGTACCCTGCTCGTGGAACAACCGGTAGCCCACGTCCACCGTGGCCTTGTTGACGTTCACAGTCACCGGGCCGCCTTCGCCCACGTACATGTCATGGCCGACGCGGAGCGCAGCCAGATCGATCTCCCCGACGATCGGGCCCTCCTCGCCGAGATGAAGGTCGCCGCCCACGCGCAGCTCGGCGCTGGAGAGCACCGACACGGAAGCGCCCAAGCGCGCGTCGTCCTCCACATCGAGCACGGCGCTGCCGCTCACAGAGACTTCGCCGTCGAGCCGTGCGTTACCGTCGATGTCCACCATGGTGCCCGGCTGCAAGAGGGTCAGTTCGCTTCCCGCGCCGAGCGTCACGTCGTCCCAGACCGCCAACGTGCCGCCGCTGTGCACGTAGACAGTCCCGGTGCCGTCGTAAGTGATCGCCTCCGCGGACCCGCCCGCGACGATCAGCGAGCCGGAGTATCCGGTGACGTACGACGACCAGAGCTCGCCGTCGCCAAACACATCGATCTCGGCCGCGGGGTCGGCGTTGCGCGTGTGGAGCATCACGGCCACGCGCCCGTCGACAATCCGCAGCGTGCCGTCGATCTCCAGGTAGCGGGTTTCCACGTTGGAACCATCGACAACTCGCACCGTGGTGCCGGGGTGCATGAGCAACGAGAACAGGCTGTGGGTCCCGCCTCCGTCGACCTGGCAGGCCTTGGGATCGACGATCCTCACGGTGCGCGAGTGGCCGGAGGGGCCGTCGGGCAGCACGTCGTCGGCCCAGTTGCCCGAGTCGCTCCAATTCTCCGTGCTCCCGCCGCCGAACCAATGGCCCACTGCCAGATCGAAGTTGTCGCCCGTACGCCAGGGGTGTTCGACCCCGTCGCGGAAGCTGCCGCCGGGGCCTTGCCCGTCGGTGGCGAAGGGGTCGTGGTCGTAGGCGTAGTCGTAGATGGCGTGGGTGGTGGTCTTTCCCTCGCTGCGAATCCCTTCGGTCAACGCGGCCACAAAACCGTCTTCCCAGGAATCTTCGTAGTGGTTGGTGGCGGCACAGCCGAACCGTCCTGCTGGGGTCAGATCCAGCTCCTCGAGTATGCCGCCGGCGAAACACTGCCCGAAGATGTAGGCCTGGCGCCCGGCGTTGATCGGCGCAATCCAGCTTGCCACGTCTTCGTCGGGAATGGAGACGCCCCAGGCGGCGAGCGTCTCTTCGTCGTGGTCGGCCGTATCACCGTGGGCCCCGTTGCCGTGGTCGAATGACCAAAACAGGAACGTGTCGCTCTCGTCCACGCGCGCGGCCATGTCGGCCAGGCGATTCTGGAGGTTCAGCGGCGAGGCCTCCTGGACCGTGATTCCGTTGATCGCCGCCCACCAGTAGTTCGAGTTGGTGCCGTCCGATTGGTCCACCGCCGGGTCCGTGCCGTCCGCGGAGTAGATGTAGATGTTCTCGGAACGGAAGTTCAGATCGAGCAGGGCCCAGTAAAAGTTCTTGATGTTCTCGTAGTATCGGGGCTCGTTGTGGTCCACGTCCCCACCACCGCTGAACAGCAGGGCATAGCTCTCGCCCGCGGCCGGCCGAGGAGCGATCAGCAGCGGGATCGACGCCACACACAGCGCTGCCGCCGCTGCCAGGACACGACAAGCAGCGGAGAGCCTGCCGCGGTCTGCCCACAGCTCGCAGCCGATCACGGCGATGCCCCTTCCTGAGAACCAGGCTCGGCTCACAGCCTTCCCCTTTCATTCTGGGTTCAGAGTGCAGTTCGCCTGCTGCACGGATACTCCCCGGGTTGACGGAAAACGCGCGCACTGTCGGGGCGCCGGAGCGCGGCCATTCGAGGCCGCGCTGTCCGAGCGCCGTGGGTCAACGGCGCCTTTGAGCCGGCGCGGATCGACCGGCCGCGGCAGTGGCCGCTTCAGGCGGCCGGGCACGGGTCGGCGCACGTGGCGCGCAGCAGAGCCTCATCAAGGTTCGACATGCCAGCGCCGGCGCGCAGATCATCCCCCGGCAAACCGACGTGTAGCTTCTGGGAGCTGAGAGCAGAGGCCCGCCAAAGGGATTGCTGTTCACAGCTCGCCCACGCGCGCTGCCTCCAGCGGGAATCGCTCCCGAAACAGAGTCGTACAATGTCCATACCATATCGACATACAGCACTGCTGTCAACAGCCGGGCCAAGGCAGGCAAGCCGCGTCCTGCTCGAGTTTTCGAGAAAACCGCACCTCACGGCAATTCCGCCCACAAACGGACCACCGGCACGCGCTCGTCGGCCGCGCCGCTCTCGGTCCCGGTCGCTGCGCCGGGGTCCGTGTCCGCCGGAGCCGCCAAGCGGTAGACTCCGGCTGCCCCGGCACCCAACACCACCAGCGCGACCACGGCCATCGCCGCCCGGGCCGGTTTGCTCTTGAGGGTGCCTTTTCCCGACGGCTGCTCCAGCCGATCAGTGACCTGTCCCTCGCTGTCGGCGGATGCCCCGCCGGTGACGGGCAACTCCTGCACCCCCTCCGACTTGCCTCCGGGGACCTCCACAGCGTCTCTTCTTGGTTTGGTGAGCATCTTCGCCTCCCGCTGTCTCCTCGCAACCACAGATCTGTTCGGCCGGCTGCGCAGAGCGCTCTTGCCGTGCATGGCCCTTCGTCCTTCACCCTTCGTCCTTGCCCGATGCTTGCCTGCTCCCCGAAGCAACACTCACGCCGTCTACGGAGCACCTCTTGTCCACGCCCACCCCGTGCAGAAACATGGCCATCAACATCCCGACTGCCTCTTCGATAGGCCGCAGCCGGCGACTGTGTCCATCACGCGGGCGCCTCTAATCACACCGACGCCTTCGGCTAGCGGTTAAACGAGTCTCCCCACCAGTAGCCCGACGCGCCTTATCTGTCGAGTAGCGCAGAAAGCTGTCGTGTCCTACAACCATCGCACGCCACTTCATGTTGCGATCCGAAGCCCAGGGGCATATTGCACGTTGTGCCGAAAGGGCCCCGTGCAATCACAGTAGGCCACCGGCGAAGACCGCCGCCTGACGGATATCGGAGGCGCTGGCCAGCAAAGCTTCTCCGGCCTTCGGCCAAACGGATGGATCCACGTGTGCTCTTGTGTACGCATACTCCGCGTCGACTTCGGGAAGCAATTCACCTGCAAGCTCCAGCCGCGTCGCGCAGCTCGCTCCGCCTGTCGCGGGGCGCCCAGCCGATGGACCCGCCCGCCTGCTGATTTCGCTCCCGCCGAGGCATCTGCTATAATTGGGCTGCCTGGAGACGCACCGACCGCCAGTTGAGGAGATCGACCATGCGACACGTTCGCCCGCTGCTTGCCGTTGCCGTTTGTTGCGCCGTTTGTTGCGCGGGCCTCGCGCCAAGTGTCTGCCGCGCGGCCGAGCCGGCCGAAGCCCAATCCCCCGGCGCGCTCTTGGCCCAAAGCGGCATCCCCGGCGGAATCTGCGTGGTCGCCGGGTGCACCAGCGCCCCAATGCCGCTCGCCCTGGCCGAGCACGATGGCTTCACAATCCACGTTCTGTTTGAGGATCAAGCAGCACTCGCCCAGACACGCGAGGCCATTCGCGCGCGCGGGTTTTACGGCCGGGTGTCGGCCGATCACTGCGCGCCGGATTGCCTGCCCTACGCAGACAATTTGATCAACGTGCTGGTGGTCGAGCAGCCTGGGGCAATCGGCCAAGGTGGTCTGTCGCTCGCCGAAATCCACCGCGTGCTCGCGCCGCTGGGCGTGGTGTATGTCGGCGGTTCGGCCGCGGACGAGGCAGGCGAGCCGGCGTGGGCAGCCAAGTTGCAGGCCCAACTCCAGGCAGCCG
>CAYXPN010000120.1:0-15155 GCA_964467075.1 uncultured Planctomycetaceae bacterium | reverse complement strand
ATGTTTGCTTACTGGTATGCGTCCAACCTCCAGAAGGGATGGAAGCCCAGACGGATCGACCTCGAACTGAAAACCGCCCGGGAAGCGCGGCTCGACGAGCCGGCGCTGGTAGACTTGCTCGAAGGCAAGGTATATGCCCTGCCGCGGGCGGAGCGCGAAGGCGGGCGGGTGGCGTTTCGCGGCTTGCCTTTGCTCGACTATCCGTTGTTGATCGCCGATCGTGCGGCGCTGCCGTTGGGCCAAGAACTTGTAAGGGTATTACCTCCCGGGGCTTCGCTTCGCCGTGAGCCCCGGCCACCCGCGCCCGCGCATTGAATTCGGGAGACAATTCGTTTACAAGTTCTAAGGTGCGGCTGTTTGCGTGCGCCGCTGCCAGGGCGGTTTGTTGAAGAGAGCGTGCCGGCACAGCCCGTAGGGTGCCTGCTTGCACCACTGCTGTCAACGTCTTCCTGTGGCCAAAACGCCGAGGAAAACGGTGATTCGCGGGGTACGTGCGCATCGCCTCACGGGAACCCCAACGCGGTTCCATACGGTGGCTGAAAACTCGGGGAATACGACCCCGTTGGGGTCGATGGGAGAAGTGGGGCCCGATGACCCAGGGTGGCGCTTCGCGGCCTAACGGCCGCGGAAGCTGACCCCGGGCTTTGGTGTGGAACCCCGGCAGAGTCTTACCCTGTATGATGCGCGCCCGGCGCGCGCATGTTTGGCTGGGCGGCGGTGGAGAGTCCATGATCGTGGAGCTGGACGATCGCACCGAGCAACCGGCGGCCGCGGAGGGGTGACGCGCCAGCGGCGGGTAAAGACCAGCCGCGGACGGTGGCGTTCGTACTTCAGTTTCACCGTGCGGCAGTTCTCCTGAACGCAGAGCACGGCCACCAGCCCCTCGCTGAGGCCCTGCTGGCGGATGAGCCGCTGGATGAATTGCTCCTTGGAGAAACGCCCTTGGCGATAGACATCCCGCCGGCCGTGCCGGCGGGCCAGCCGCCGGGCATGATCGACCAGCGCCTGGGAATGTTGCTGCAACCAGGGGAGAAAGTCTTTGCGGCGCATCTTCAGCACGCCATCCACAAAGGCGTTCAACCGGCTCTCGCTGCCAAAGGGAAGATATCCCTTGAAAATCACTCGATCAAAGCAACTCGGCGTGGCTATAATGGAGACAGCGAATTTCTGCCCAAAGCGTTCGGCGTATTTCATGGCGTTCTCCTTCCTGCCGGAGTAATCCAAACCACTATCAGGAAGGATGAACGCCTTTTTTGAAAGGCCCTGACCCGAAAAACACCTCCTTGGTTGCGGCCGCAGGCCGCGTTAAGATAGGCAGTCGTTGAATTCTGTGCGGCTTGTTGCGGGCCGGCCCTGGCACCGCACGACTTGGGGCCCTGGCTTGAGCGGACCGCCGGCCGATCATCACGCTTTTCTCCCGAGAGAACCATGGCCCGAGATCATCGAAACCGCGGCCGCCGCTCCCATCCGATCGGCATTCGGGCGGGATTGCCGGGCGGAGTGGTTGTGGCCGCGTTGGCTGCGTTGGTGGCACTGTGGATGGTGAGCGGCTCGGCCGGCCTGATGGCCCACCCGTGGCGACGCGGACTGACTTGGCTGGCACTGGGCTGCGTGGTGGTGTTCGGCTGGCCCGCGCGCCGGCCCGACCGCCTGCGCGCCGCACAGGTGATCGCCGTGCTGGCGGGCGCGTGTGTTGCGGTGCTGCTGGTCGCTGCGATGCGCCCTGCGGTGGGCATGCTGGGCGTGGTGGTGTTGGTCGGTGCGATGGGCTTTGCCCACGCCGGCTCGTCGCGCGGGGTGCTGCTGGCGGTAGCGGGCGTGGCGCTGGTGGCCGCGGTCTTTCGCGTGACGTTGACCTCCTTCGGCTCGATGTGGTTGCTGGCCGATTGGACGGGATGGCTGATGGGCGTTGTCGGCTGGGCAGTGGTAGGCGGGCCGTTTTGGAAAGGGGGCCTGGGCGAGGCCCCGTGGATCGGCGCGACCATGGCCGGGCTGGAAATCTTCGTGCCCATGTTGCTCCTGGCGGTGGTGGTTTCGCTGGGGATTGCCGGGCGCGGGCGCTGGGCAGGTTTTGCGGCACCGCGGTTGGCGCAGGCTGTCGGCGCGGTGATTATTGCACAACTGTTGTATCTCGGGCTGTTCACACTGCTCGGTGCTGCCGCGGCCCAGGCCCCGGCCGAGAAGCCGCCGCCCTCGCGCCTCGATGCGCTGCTCTACGGCAAACCCATGCCGCGGCTGGAGTTGCTTTCGGCCAAGATGGCCGCGGGCCACTGGTGGACGCAAGAGCCGGAAACCACCGAGGAGAAGACGCCCGCCGGGCAGCCAAGACCCGGCGAGGAAGACGAAGCGCAACCTGCCGGGCCTCCCGGGGCGGTGAAGTATGCAGGGCTGCTCGGCGCGCGCCTGGTGAACCACTGGCTCTACAACCTGCCGGCGCTGGCCGTGGTGCTGCAACTGGCGGCCGGCGCGTTGATTCTGCGGCGCTGGAGCGGTTTTATGGCGCCGGAGGAAGAGCTGGCCGCGCCTGCGCCGGGGCACGCGCCGGCGGCCGCGCGCGCGCGCGGCCAGGCGCCCGCCGATGCCGAGTCCCCCCAGGGTGTGCGCATGTCCGCGCTGGTGACCGGTGGGGTGCTGGTCGCCGCGGCGGTTTTGCTGGGGGTGACCGGCACGCTCACCTTGCAGGGGCCCCAGCCCTGGGGCCGGAAGATCGTGCTCTACGAGAAAGGTTATCTCAACTGGCTCAAACCCAGGCATGGCGACTACGGCCGGCTTTCGGTGGGCATGTACGGGATGATGCCCACCTATCTGCAGAGCCTCGGCGCGTGGGGGGTGATCTCGTCGGACTTGTCAGAAATCGACTTGGAAGACGCCGACGCCGTGGTGCTGCTCTTTCCCAACGAACCCTGGGCCGAAGGCCAGTTGGAGCGGCTTTGGGAGTTCGTCCGCTCCGGCGGCACACTGCTGGTGATGGGCGAGCATACCGTCTTCGGCGCCGACGATCCGGAGGCTCCGCCGGGCGCTCCGCATGCCCCGCAGAGCCAGACCGAGGAAAACGGAGAAGAGCCGCCCGAGCAGCAGGTTGCTCCCCTGGTTGCCGACAGCCCCATCAACCGGGTGCTCCAGCCCACGGACATCCGTGTTGCGTTCGACTCGGCCACCTTTGCCGTGGGCGGCTGGCTGCACTCCTATCAGACACTCTCCCATCCGACGACCCTGGGCATCGACGACCAGCGCAACACCTTCGGCCCGGTGATCGGCGCCAGTCTCGTCTGTGGGCCCAGGGCCAGGCCCCTGATCATCGGGCGCTGGGGCTGGGCCGATCCGGGAAACGTCAAGAACGAACCCTCACTCATGGGCGACAACCTCTACGACCCGGGCGAGAAGCTCGGCGACCTGATCCTGGCCGCGGAACAGCCGCTGGGTAAAGGACGCGTGGTGGTCTTCGGCGATACCTCGGGCCTGACCAACGGGCTGACGATCGGCTGCCACGAATACACCAGCCGGCTGTTCGCCTATCTCGTCACCCGGGCCGGCACGCCACAGAGCGGCTGGCGGCAATTGGTGGGTCTGCTGCTGGCCGGCTGGGTGGTGCTGCTGGCCGGGGTGGCCCTGTGGCAGCGCAGCCCGGGCGCCATCGCCACGGCGGGCCTGGTGCTGGCGCTGACCCTGGTTCTCTGTGAACAGAGCACCTACCAGCGCTGGCGCGTGCTGCCGGACGGCCGGAATCCGAACAGACCGAACAACCTGGCCTACGTGGACACCGCACAGATGAACCTCTACAGCCGGGAAGGATGGCGCCCGGACGGGGTGATGGGATTGTGTCTGACGCTGATGCGCAATGGTTTCCTCACCCTCACCCTGCCGGAGATCACGGCCGACCGGCTGGAGCGGGCGCGCCTGCTGGTCAGTGTGGCGCCGGGACGGGAGCTCTCGGCGGACGAGCGCCGGGTGATCAAGGATTTCGTGCGCAGCGGCGGCATCTATATCTGCACGGTGGGCTACGACGCGGCCGGGCCCAGCCGGCGGTTGCTGGCCGATTTCGGCATGCAGGTGGGCGTCCGGCCGTCGCTGAACACCGACCCGCGCGAGCCCGAGCCCTTGGGCCATTTCAAAGCGCCCTATTTCAACGGCGGCGACTACCTGGCCTACGTGCGGTTCCACGCAGCCTGGCCCGTCTGGTTCCTGGAGACGGATCCGCACAAGAGGCGCTCGGTGCTGGAGCTGGCCCAGTATCCGCCCGACAAGGCCGTGATCCTCATCCGCCGCTACGGCCAGGGGTTGGTGGCCGTGGTGGGCGATACCTGCTTTGCGATGAACAAGAATCTGGAGAACGAAGACGGCTCGCCGTTCGAGGGCATGCGCGAGAATGCCTGGTTCTGGCGCTACTTCCTCTGCTTGTTGCGCGACAAGACAGTCGACGGGCAAAGAGAGGTGCCCATGTGGTATCCGCCCAACCCCGCCGGCCCCACCCAGCCCGGCGTGCCGGCCATGCCGGGCCAGCCGCCGGCGGGAGTCCCACCGGCCACGCCCGGGCAACCGTCCGGCCCCGAACAGGCGCCGCAACCCAACACACCGCAGCCTGACACGCCGCCAGAGGGGGACGACAAGCAGCCGGGGCTCGGGCCGGGTCCGCCGGCCGGGCCGGCACTGGAAAGCCCTGCGCACAATGCCGGCGAACATTCGGGGCAGTGAGACTTCGCACCCGAATGACGGAAAAGGTGACAGGCACCATTTGCCTTTGGGCGGCCCGCGACCAACCTTCGGTCGGTGCCCGGCTTCGCACAAATGGTGCCTGTCGCCTTTTCCCGGAGGGGCAATCAAGGTTTGCACCCAGAAGACGAGCAGAAGGGTTCCGAAATGAGGGGAATCTCCGTGATCTTGCCCTGGGTGGGCGTGGCGTTGTTGTCGCTCACCTGGCTGTTGGGCCTGGACTACTACCAGGATGTCAACTGGCTGGTGCCCACGCCGCTCAGTCATGAAGAACCGGATGAATTGGGCCTGGCCTATTACCAGGATGTGGATTGGCTGCCCTGGGTGCCGGTGTTGCTCTTGGGCGTGGCGGCCATGCTCGCAGCGCCGGCCAGGCGCCTTTGGCGCGCCGAAGCCGCGGTGGTGCTGGTGCTGAGCCTGCCCGCGGTGTGGCTTGCGCCTTGGCCCTATCGGGCGGGAGTGTTGCTGGTGGTGCTCTCGGCGGGGCTGAGTCTGCTGCCGTCCTGGGCTGCGCTGGTGCGCACGGCCGGGGCAGCACTGCTGAGCGGCACGATCCTGCTGGCCCAGGGCACGGCGATGCTGGTCTACGAGGCGCTCACCGCGCGCAACCACGCGCTGCCCGGTGCGCTGGCCGCACTGTTGAGCGGCTTGGCTCGACTGGCGGGCATGAACGTGGCCAGGCACGAATCCACGCTCAATCTGTTCTCCATGCGCGAGATTCACCAGTTGGGGGCCACCTGGGAGCTGCTCGTCGATCCGCTCTCGCTGTGTTTCCTGGTGGGAGGGGTGCTGTTGGTGGGCTGGTGGGCGTGGGCCCACCCCCGCGCGCCCGGGCGGCTGCGGCGGCTGAGCGTTGCGCTGGGGGCGATCGTAGGGATGATGGTGTTGTGGCTGCCGGTGCGCGCGGTGTTGCTGATGGGCCTCTACCTGCACGACGTGCTGCGCACCGAGTTCGAGGCGCCGCTGGATGCCATGCAGTTGTTCTGGAGCCCCTGGATTCTGGGCGCGTTTCTCGTCCCACCGGTGGTGCTGGCCTGGTGTCTGAGCCGGCGGTCGTTTGCGGCGCCGGCCGAGAGCGCCGGCAAGCCGGGCGCCGCGGCAAGCCGCGCCGTGCCGCCGGCGCCGATCGTCCAGCGCCTGCTGGCCGGCGTGCTGGTGGCCGCGGCCGCAGCCGCGCTGGCGGTGGCCTTGTTCTGGAACCCGGTGGGACAACGGGCCAAAGGCCGGGTGCTCGTCGAGGAATATCACCCGAACCGCGAGAAGATCTGGGAGCCCACCTTCAAGCCGTTCGACAGGGAGTGGTACGGGCACGACTCGGGCTACAACTACTATTGCATCTACCAGTACTGCTCGAAGTATTTCGACATGTCGCGCCTCGAGAAGCAGATCACGGACGATGCACTGAGGGAGTGTGACGTGCTGATCATCAAGACCCCCACCCGTCGGTTTTCCAAAGAGGAGATTGCCGCGGTGCGGCGGTTCGTCTGGAAGGGCGGCGGCTTGCTCTTGGTGGGCGAGCACACGAACGTGTTCGGCACGGGCACCTACATCAACGAGCCGGCGCGGCGTTTCGGCTTCGAGTTCCGCTACGACTGCCTGTTCGGCATTCCGTCGGTCTTCAAGCAGAAGTACTATCCGCCGCTGGTGCCGCATCCGGTGGTCCAGCACATGCCGCCGATGCACTTCGCCATTTCGTGCTCGATTGCGCCGGGACGAAGCGAGGGCCGCACGGTGATTCGCGGCACGGGGCTCAAAAACCTCATGGCCGACTACCACGTGACCAACTTCTATCCCCAGCCCGACGACAAGGCCGAGATGCACTACGGCGCATTCGTCGAGCTGTGGTCGACGCGCTACGGCAAGGGTCGCGTGCTGGGATTCGGCGACTCGACGATTTTCTCCAATTTCGCCACGTTCGAGCCCGGCAAGCCCGAGCTGATGCTGGGAATGATCGAGTGGCTCAACCATCGCGACCGGCTTGGGGAGCCGCGCTGGGTGCTCGTGCCGGTCGGCGCGGTGCTGCTGCTGGCCGGACTGATTTTGGCCCGCGGTTGGGGTTCGGCCTGGCCGGTGCTCCTGGCGTGTGCACTAGCCGGCTGGAGCGGCGGGGTCTGTGGCAGCAGAATGACCCATCTCCACGCCATGCCTCCGCCCGAGCCGAAGCGCGAGCTGGTGCGCGTGGTCTTGGATCGCACCATTTCCGAGGGCCGGCTGCCGGTCAACGGGTTCATCTCCGGCCAGAAGGACGGCTTCGGCATCTTCGAACGTTGGATTCTGCGCCAGGGCTACTTCTTCAGCCGGCGCATCGAGCCCGAGGGGCCCTGGCAGCGCGCCCGGTGGTGGAGCGACACCCTGGCCGGGGGCAGCCCGCGGCCGGGACTGTTCGACGGTGCCGACCTGGTGGTCTTCCTCTACCCGCGCAAGACGCTAAGCCCGCACCTGCGCAAACAGCTTGCGGAATACGTGGAACAACGCGGTAACGTGCTGGTGATCGATTCGCCGGAAAACTACGACTCGACGGCCAATGAGCTGCTCGCGCCGTTCGGGCTGGGGCTTAAGCGCGAGAAGAGGGCGCTTTCCGGCCGGCTGCTGCCCGACGAGCGCGCCGGCGCGGAGTGGGCCGAAGGCTGGCCGACGGTGGAGATCACCGCCGCGGACGAGGTCACCCGGCAGTCGGCCGAGGGCGTCTCGGCCCACGTGCCGCTGGCGCGGCTGGGCGAGAAGGTGGTGGCGGCCCGGGCCCGATATGGCGAGGGCACGGTGACTGTGGTAGGCTTTGGTTCGCGCTTTAGCGACGCCCAGATGGGGATCACCGGCGACGTGGAGCCCGACGAGCGCCTGCGCCAAGTGTACGAGCTGGAGTTCCGCCTGCTGCGCAGGATCGTGGGTGAGCAGGCGCAGGCCGACTCCTCGGATCGTCCGCACGATTGACCCGGCCAGCCGGCCACGGCATGAGATGTTCCAGGTATTCGTGGTCTCCGACGGCACCGGCGAGACGGCCGAGCGATTGCTCGAGTCGGCCGCTTGCCAGTTCGACGCGCCGGTGGAGCTGGTGCGCAGGCCGGAGGTCAACTCGCTCGAGCAAATCCGCGCCCTGCTCGATGAGGCGGCCGGCCAGTCGGCCCTGGTGGTCCATACGCTGGTCTCCGACCAGTTGCGTCGCGCCATGTTCACCGAAGCGCGCCGCCGAGGCGTGGGCGCCCTGGACATGCTCGGTCCGGTGCTGGAGCGGCTGGCCACGCACCTAAGGCTTTCCCCCTATGAAAAGCCCGGGCTCTTCCGCCAGCGCCGTCATGCCCGCTGGCGCCAGATCCAGGCCGTGGAGTTTGCCTTTCAGCACGACGACGGGCAGAACATCGGCGAGTTGAAGCGGGCCGAGCTGGTGCTGGTGGGCGTGTCGCGCACCATGAAGACACCCACCACGCTCTACCTGGCCTATCGCGGCTGGCAGGTGGCCAATGTGCCGCTGGTGCCCGAGCTTCCCCTGCCCCCGGAACTGGCGGCTTTTGTGCCCGAGCGGGTCTTCTGCTTGCTGATGGCTCCCGGCCGGCTGGTGCGCTTGCGCCGGGCGCGCGCCCGGCGCCAAGGCATTCCGCTGGAATCCTACGCCACGCAACAGCAGGTTCGCGCGGAGCTCGAACTGGCGCGCACCCTTGCGCGCCGCCGTGGCTGGCACACGATCAACGTGACGGGCAAGTCCGTGGAAGAAATCGCGCGCGAGATCATCAACCTCCTGCCGCCCAGCACGCGGCCCGGCGAGCCCGCGGCGTGAGCCGGCCGGCCCGCTGCCGCTTCCAGGCCGTGGAAAACGGCTGGGTCTCCATCACCCGGCGCTGGTACCTGCGGACGAGCAACGCGGGCGTGGGCAACCCACACCAGGCCACCGCGGAAAAGGGCCGCCGACTGGTCGACCTGCTCGTCGAGCGCCTGGCCGGCTTTTTGGTCGAGCTCTCCGAGGCCGTGCTCGACGAGCGGTTTCCCTATTGAACGCGCCCGCGGCGATCCGCAGTCTTTCAAGCCCCGCGAAGGCCCCCGGAGGTCAGCGCTCTTCGGCCTCGCCGGTCATGGGCACAAAGGCCACGCCCGCCACGCTCCGCCGACTCACCCGCCCCTGCTCGTCCTTTTCCACCACCAACAACTCCTGGAACAACCTGCCCACGGGAATCACCAAGCGCCCGCCGGGGGCCAGTTGGTCGATGAGCGGCTGCGGCACATGGTCGGGCGCCGCGGCCACGATGATCACGTCGAACGGTGCCTTCTCCTTCCAGCCGCGGTAGCCGTCGCCGCAGCGCACGGTCACGTTCTTGTAGCCCAGCCGGGCGAGCCGTTGCCGGGCGTCGTCGGCCAGCGGCTCGATGATCTCGATGCTATAGACCTCCTTGCACAACTCCGCCAGCACCGCCGCCTGATAGCCCGAGCCGGTGCCGATGTCCAGGGCCCGAGCGTCCGGCTGGGGGTCGGCAAGCTGGGTCATCAAGGCCACGATGTAGGGCTGGGAGATCGTCTGCCCGTAGCCGATCGGCAGCGGCCGGTCGGCGTAGGCGCTGGCCGCGAGATCGTCGGGCACGAACAACTGCCGCCTGACGCGCCCCACGGCCTCGATCACCCGGCGGTTGGTAATGTCGCGCCCGCGCAGATCGTGTTCGACCATGCGCTGGCGCGCATCGGCCAGCCAGGCCTCTTCAGGGGAAAGCTGCGCCGAGGGCCCGGAGGGCGCCGGGCTTGGGGCCTGCACGGAACCGGGGCCCTGCGGCGCGGGTGCGCCGGAGCCGGCAGGCGCCTGGTCGGCCGGTTGCCCGTCGGGCTTCTGCGTCGGGCCCGACGGCCGGATCAGACGCCACCCACCGACCATGGCCGCGGCCAGGACTACCACTAGCAGAAAGACCCAAAGTGCGTTTTGAGACGGCGAAGCCATTGGCCTGCCCCCCCGGGGTTGCGTGACGAAAGGCCGGGCTGACCGCCCTTTGCGCAAGCCTGTCGGTCGTTTATGCAAGCCCGCCCGGCAACCTGCCGCCAGTCGATTGACTGCGTCAGGCTGCCCGCTGGGGAAAAGCCTTGGGTCGCCTCGCTGGAGCATATTCTATCCCCCGGCCCCCGGGCGCACAAGCACCCTCAGCCGAAAGCGAGCCACGCGGTCTATGCCGGGGGAAAGAGCCGTTTCGCCCGGCCGGCTCCCCGTCCCCGGCGAGCCACGCGGTTTATCTGCTTGGCGAGCCACGGGGGTTGATCCCCGTGGGCAGAACGGAATGCCCGGCCGTGCCCCGCCACCCCTGCCGCACCGGCCCTTGCCCACCGCCGCGGCAAACCGATAATGGTAGGAGGCCCGATCCTGGTGGTGCGTCCCGAGGGCCCACGGAAACACGAGCCTGGCATTCCACTGATTCCATTTCGCCGAGGAGCAACAGCATGAAAGCACGAGTCGACGAAGAGCTTTGCACGGGCTGCGGATTGTGCGAAGAGACTTGCCCAGAAGTCTTCGAGATGGGCGAGGACAGCATCGCCAAGGTGAAAGTGGACGTGGTCCCGGCCGAGGCTGAGGAAACCTGTCGCGAAGCAGCCGAGCAGTGCCCGGTCGAGGCCATCCAGATCGAGGAATAGCCGGCGCGGGTTCCGACCGGGCAGTGAAGCGTCTGATTTGGATCGCGAAAACGCGAGAGAGTCGTAGTTGTAGGGTGGGTCGAGCGAAGCGAAGACCCACCGGCGTCGGTATTCGGTTTGCCGCAGTCGGTTTTAGGCTCCTGCCCCGGCGCATTCGGCTTTCATTCCCGGCGGGTCTGCGCTGGCGCTTGACCCACCCTACGCGGTTGCCCCACCGACTACGCGCTCGACCCACCCTACAAGCTCGTCCCATCCCACGGCTGCCCGTCGCTCAGCGGTCGCAGTAGCGCAGCGCCAGCTCCGCCCGCGGCGTCCGGCCCATCGCCCAAAGCTCCAGCAAGGCCGTCATCAGCGTGTCGCCGTCGGTCGCCGCCTCATAATGGTCGAACGAGTGGGCCGCGCGGGGCAACGGACAGCCGTCGCCCATGAACAGCCGCACCGCCTCGGTTGCCAGGTGCTCGGCCCGGGCGAGGAACTTGCCCTCGCCCGTCAGCTCGTGGGCAGCGAGCATCAGGTGGATGGCCTTGCCCACGGTGCCGGGGTGTACGGGATAGCTGAGGTTGATCTCGCCGCGGAGGTAGGCCCGGGCCGCATGGAGCACCGCGGTTTGGTAGGCATCGAGCTTCGCCTGGCGCCGGCGGAGCATCCACACGTTTGCCGGGCCGGCGATCTGGCCGCCGCTGCCGCCGTAGCCGCTCGACCACAGGTTCTGCTTGGCGGGGTCGGCGGGCGGCGGCTGCGGTGCCGCGGGGTGGGCCTTTGCGAACGCCTCGTCGTTGGCCCGCGCCTGCGCGCGGAGACGCTCGGCCGGCGCGTCGGGCAGAGAGTCAGCGGCCTCCCACAGCGAGACCGCGAGCGAGACGTCGTAAAAGGCTCGCCTGCCGGTGGTCTTCGTGCCGGAGACGAGCATGCCGGTGTCGCGCCGCGCAGCCTCCAGCGCGCCGGCCACGGTCTCGATGGCCTTCAGGAACACCGGCTCCTTGGTGCGCGCGTAGGCCGCGGCCCAGGTTTCGAGGTAGAAGCCGCCGTGGCGCGCATAAGGGGCGTTGGTGCCGGGCCCATGGCTGTCGATGGCCGCATGGCGCGAGTAGTCGCCCGTCTGCTGGTCGCCGATCTGGTGGTTCCACAGCCCAAGGGCGAAGCGCCGGCAGGGCTCGGGCGCAAGCTCCCACGATCGCTCCCAGAGCACCCACGGCCGGTAGAATTCATGGGTGTTGCCCTGGGCGGTGGCCATGCGCTTCTCGGTGAGGAAATCCCAGCCCGAGTGCTCGCCCCAGCAAAACAGGCCGGTGGCCGGGCTCTGGCAATGTTCGAGAAACCACGCCAGCGAGGCATCGGCCTCGGCCGCGTAGCGCGCTTCGCCCGTAGCACGGGTCAGCGCGTAGAGCACCTGGTAGAGGTTCTGGCAGTGTTGGGGGTTGGCGCCGGTGAGCATTCGGTCTCCCGGCCTGATGCCCCATTGCGCGCGGCTGATGTCGGCCGCTTTGCGCAGGGCCTGGCCGGTGAGCATGCGCATCGTGGTGCGGTCCAGGGCTTCGGCGAACAGCGGCGAGTGCTGGGGGCCGTAGCGGTCGCGTCCGTGCTCGATCATTGCGTCGGCATAGGCGCGCACGGCCCCGAGCCACGCGCCGCTTTGCGCGGCGCCCTGCCCAACCGCGGCTGCCACCCGGGGCCGGGCCGCCATGCCCGCGGCTGCCGCGGCTGTATTGCGGACGAACTCTCGACGTGTGAGGCGTTTTCTCATGCCACAGGCTCCGAATGGGGGGAAGTGCCGGGGCCGTAACACTTCGGCCGAATGCAGTACGCCGCGCTGCGCGCCAAGAGACTATCCGGAAACGATCGCCCGGGTGCCTTGGTCCGCGCCGCTTGGTCGCCATTGCCGGGGTTTCGCTTCGCTCCAACCCCGGCCACCCGGTTGCACAGCGGTTCTCGGACAGTCTCTAATGGTTGACCGCGATGAGCCGGCTCGGTGATGCCATTTCGATAGAGACGTCGTTGGCCGGGCCCACCAAACCGCGGGCTCACGGTAAGCGGCTCGCCTTGCCCACTCTCACCCTTTCGTGTTTTCGCCCTTTCGTGCTTTCGTGATTCAACACCCTTTCGCGTTTTCGTCCTTTCGTGCTTTCGTGATTCAATACCCTTTCGTGTTCTCGTCCTTTCGTGCTTTCGTGATTCAATACCCTCTCACCTTTTCGCCTTTTCGCGCTTTCGCGATTTACATCGTCCGAGGACGCATCTACTGCGCGGGCGCCAATTCCAGCCGCCAGACGTTCACGGGCTTCCAGCTCTTCGGGTCGTACACGGGAAGAAGACCTAGAGCGTTTGGAAGTGTCCCCAGGGCTGCAATGTTGGGCTGTCCTATCGCGCGGCCTTGGCGCCGAGGACCTCGGGTGGGCACGACCGATCATGGGCAAGGCGGCCGTCTGGAAACCCTACAATTATGCGCTATCCCGGCCCGCGTTTCCAGCGCCGCTACGAGTCCCAGATGCGCCGGCGCGCCTGGCTCAGGTGCGGATGAGCGGGCAACCCAGCGGGGACTGGCTCGGTGGACAGGATCACAGGATTACGGGATGAGGGGCTGAGGGGAGGAAGGGGACTGATCCACTTTTCCGCCATGAGACGCGACTGGCACGGACAGCCGCAGACCGAAAACGTGAACCTGTCCCCTTGCCCCCCGTCAGGCAGGCTCTTCTGCCCGGCCGCTGGTCGGTTGATCGCCGCGGCTTTGCAGCCACCTCTGCAACGACCGCTGGCTCTCCTGAGACGGAATGCCTGCGAGCAGATGGGCCACCTCGATATCTTCATCCAGATCGGGCCAATGAATGCCTTCACCGTCCCCGGTGAGCCGCCAGTTGTCCCGTTCTTCCGGCGCGGCGTGCAACAGCCGCGGAAACCAGGCCAGAGGCACACCGATCGTACGCCCGTCGTCCAGCTCGACGATCAGCTCCTCTTCGGTCACCTTGGCCGCTTGGGCTATCTGCTTGACGGTGGGCATTGCTCAAAAGGTCAACGTAGCTTGTAGGGTGGGTCGAGAAAAAAGCGAGGCCCACCGTGAACGGAACAAAAAGGTGGGTCTGCGCCTACGGCTTGACCCACCCTACCCGCCTTCGGTCACCCTGGCCGCTTGGGCCCGGGCCGGGTGTTCAATCACCGAAGTATTCATGCCATGCCTCGACAAACTCCTGTTCGTGCTCCTCAATCAATCGCTGAATGGCTCGTATCTCTTGGGGCGGAAAAAGGGGTCCCGTCTCAAACCGCGGCGGGCAGCGTTCTCTCGCCGGTCTCCGCGGGCGCGATCTTGCGCCCCACGGCCTCGGCCACGCGCCCGCAGAGCCGCATCAGCTCCTCGAACTCCGGGAACGTGAGCGACTGGTAGCCGTCGCTCAGCGCAGTCTCCGGGCTGGGGTGTACCTCCACGATCAGCCCGTCGGCCCCCGCGGCCACCGCGGCGGCGGCCATGCGCGTGACCAGGTGGGCGTGGCCCGTGCCGTGGCTCGGATCGACCACCACGGGCAGGTGCGTGCGCTCGTGGAGCCAGGGGACCGAGGCCAGCGGCAGGGTGTAGCGCGTGTGGGTCTCGAAGGTGCGGATGCCGCGCTCGCAGAGCATCACGTGGGGATTGCCGGCGTTGAGCACGTATTCCGCGGCCAGGAGCAGCTCGTCGAGCGTCGCACTGGGGCCGCGTTTGAGCAGCACCGGCTTGCCCTCGCGGCCCACGGCTTCGAGCAGGCGGTAGTTCTGCATGTTGCGCGCGCCGATCTGGAGCACGTCGGCGTAAGAGGCCACTAGGGCCACGTCGGTCTCGGCGATCACCTCGGTCACCACGGCCAGGCCGGTCTCCTCGCGCGCCGCGGCCAGAATCTTGAGCCCCTCTTCCTTGAGTCCCTGGAAACTGTAGGGGCTGGTGCGCGGCTTGAAGGCCCCGCCGCGCAGGGCCGTGGCCCCGGCCTTTTTCACGGCCCGGGCCGTGGCCATCATCTGCCCCTCGCCCTCGACCGAGCAAGGCCCGGCAATCATGCCCAGGTGGCAATTGCCCACGGCCAGGCTCCCCGCCCGAACCACGGTGGGCTCGGGCTTCACTTCGCGGCTGGCCACCTTGTAGGGGGCCAGGATGGGGACGACCTCGGCCACGCCAGGCCCGCTTTCGAGGCTGGCGCGGTGTTCGTCCCGCTTCTCACCAATGGCGGCGATCACGGTTCGCTCCGTACCATAGATAGGATGGGGTTTGAGGCCCAATTCGGCCACGCGCCGAATCATGTGTTCGATCTGCTCCTTGGTGGCTCCGCGTTTCATCACCACAATCATGACCGGGGGCTCCTGTGCTTTTGGCCGCGGCAACCGACGGGCCGGCTGGGCGAGGGCTTGGGGCCGGGACGACCGGGGGCAATCGGCCTTGGCCCGGCCAAGCTGCGCCACTGTCCGTGCCTGCGGCCGGCGGTGCTGCGGCAAGAGGGAAAATGTGGATGTTCAGTGCGCGACATGCTGCGTACCAAAACAAAAAAAGCCCCGCAGACCGCTCAGGTCTCGGGGCTTGGTGTTGCTGGTGGCTTTTTGTCAGCTAGCGGCTATGGACCACCTCCGGCCCCGCGACCTCGGGGGCTAAAATAAAACCAATACCAGGCGGTCCGAGCGTTCATCACGTGATCCATATCGGCACGTCGGGGGACGAAACTCCGCCGACACCCGTATTTTCGCACACCCGTGCGGAAAAGCAAGCGCAGTTTCCGGAAAATCCGGAAAACGGGCTGGCCCGGCCCGGGCGGGCTGACCGGATGACAGGATGACGGGGGGAGACAGGATGACAGGATGGACGGGATGAGCGGGAGACAGGATGACAGGATGGACCG
>CAYXPN010000119.1:0-15253 GCA_964467075.1 uncultured Planctomycetaceae bacterium | reverse complement strand
TCGCCAGAGCGTGGAGCTGGCCGTGCGAATGCCTTGCAAGAGGCAGGAGTTCCCACCGTCTGGCGACGGTGGCTACAGGCGGAAATCCCTTGATCGGGCACACCCTAGCCCCGCGGCAGGGCCCCGGGCCGCTGGGCCTCGACCGGGTCCGGCTGTTCGACCACCTTTTGCCAGCCAAAGGGTACCGAGCCCGCAAACGGATCGCGTCCCAGCCACCACGAAGGCTCGTTGGTCTTGATGTCGTAGAACTGGTAGGCCGTGCGGCCTTTCCCGTTGGGTGAATAGATGTTCAGGGCAAACGGGGTCATGCCGGGCGTGGTCAGGATCAGGTGGGCCCGTTGGAAATTGGCCGCGTCGCTCTGCAAGCGCGGCCAGGCCTCCAGCCAGATCTGTTTTCCCTGCAAGTCGGGCGGCGTGATGATCCGCAGGAAATAGCGGTGCCGAACTGTCTCGGCGCGGGCACCGAACAGAAAGGGCAGCGGGCCGTTGGTGATGGCCTGGCCTTGCAGTTCCGGTGGCAGGGGGTGTTCGATCACCCGGCGCCGGGCGTGATTGTATTCGAAGACCGATTTGCCGTTGCACACCCAGTGCTCGGCCCGCTCCGGCTCCACGGCCACGGCCTGGCCGTCGCGGATCGTCTGCTCGATCTGGAACAGGCCCTTGTCCGGCGCAGCATAGCGGATCGTGCCGAGGTCCTCGAATTTGGGCCGATCCGGCGGGCCAAACACCGGGTCCCACACCCAACGCTTGAAACTGCAGCGGAACGTCTTCACCTGGGCACCGTGCTGTTCCCAGAGTTGGAGCACCTGGTCGACCTGCGCCTGTTGTTGCGCGGTCAGTTGAAACGGTGCGACCGGCGCGGGCGGGGCTGGCTGGGCGGACGTACCGGGGGGAGTGGGTTGGCCCGAAATGCCGGCGGGAGCGGGCTGGACGCTTGCCGGGGGGGGATAGTGGCCCGCGGGGGCACTGGGTGTCGCGCCCGGTCCTGGCGGGCGGGGACCGGCCTGGGCCCAGAGCGGTATGGCCACCGAGGCCATGCAGAGGGCCAGCCACGCCCGGGCCGTCCAGGCGCGTGCGATGCTTTTACCGTTGGCTCTTGTTGCGTGATGGATTGGGCGCATCATCATACCTTCCATGGCTCGGCTCCTGTGATGGTTGCCGCCTGATTTGTTGAGGCAGGCCCAGGAGGGTCCTTGGCTGCGCGTCAGGGCCGCGATTCTAACAGGAAGCCGCTGATCGCCCTATGTCAGTTGGCTGGCGGTCGCCGGCGCGGGTGGGCACATTGCCGCGCCGGGTCGCCGGCCGGCGGCTCGTGTTCGGGTGAGGATGGGCCGCCGGAAGGGCCGCGGTCAAGATGCGCGGTATGCGCAAGCTGGGCAACACGAGCACGCACCCATGGCCACAATCCTACCGCGCCGAACACGGCACAGGCGGCCAGACAGACGCCGGCCAGCCAGTCGCCGTGGTCGAGATACCAGCTCCGGCGCCCGTCGGCCCTCACTTCGGCCAGCAACACCTGCGGTTCGGCTCGTGGCCCCTGCGCGAGAATCCGACCGTCGCCGTCGATGTGGGCCGAAAAACCCGTGTTCGCCGCCACCAGCAGCGGCTTGCGGCATTCCACGGCCCTGAACACCCCGCAGGCCAGGTGCATGTCCAGCTCGCTGGAGCCCCAGAACCAGCCGTCGTTGGTCAGATTCACCAGCACGTCGGGCTCCTGGCCGGCCTGGCGCAGGGCGAGCACCTGGCCCCGGATCACGTGGGCCAACACCGTCTCGTAGCAGATGTTCGGCGCCAGGCGCAGCGAATCGACTTCAAAGGCGACCGGGCTTCGGCCGGGCGTACACTGGAAATCGATGGGCGTGAGGCTCTTGAGCACCGGCAGGTAGTCCGCCAGAGGCACATACTCGCCGAACACGACCAGGTGCATCTTGTCGTACCGGGCCTGAATCTCTCCGTCCGGCGTGACCAGCACCGCGGAGTTGTAGAACCGGCACTCGTCGCCCTCGAAATGCCACGCGTCGATCCCCACCAGCCACGGCACACCCATGCGCCGGCCCAGGGCTTGTAGACCCAGGCGGCTATTCTGGGCCAATTCGGGCAAGCTGAGGTTGGACTTTTCCAAGGTGCTCTGCAGCCAGTCGGGCACGCGCGACCCGGGCTCTACGATGATCAGTGGATAGCGATACATGGTCTCGGGCCAGACGATCAAGTCCAGCCGGCCGAAGCGCCGGCGCGCCCGGGCCGTCAGCTCCAGGTAGTGCCGGAGCACGCGCTGGCGCTCTTTTTCGTCGAATTTCACCGTGGTGGGGATATTGCCCTGGATCAGGGCAATCCGCGCGCCGGCGGGCCGTGCCGCGGACGGCGTCTTTGCCTGCTCCATGCGCCAGGCCCCATAGCCCAACGCCGCGCCCACCACCCCGGCCGCGACCACCGGGGCCCACCAGGCCCATGGTCGTTCGTCCCAGGGAATCGCCCGGGCCAGCGAGGCCGCCACCAGCATCACTACCAGGCTTACGGCATAGGCGCCGCCCAGGTCGCTTAACTGAATCAGGGTGAGGAAGCGGTACTGCGTATGGCCCAGGCTGGCCATGCTCATGCCTGTGAGGAAATGGGCGCGGAGCAGCTCCAGGCCGGTCCAGACCACCGGGGCCGCTAGCACCACGGGCACGGAGAGCCGGTGGACCGCCACCCGGCTGAGCCCCACGAACAGGGGCAGATAACAGGCGAAATAGGCCGCCAGGGCGATCCAGCCCAGCCAGGCCGCGGGGTGCGACAAGCGCACCCAGTGGAGGGCGGCCAGCCAGAACAGCAGCCCAGCAAGCCACAGGTGGCCGTAGGTGCGCCGGCCGGCCAGCTCTCGCTGGCGGACCATCAGCACCCAGGGCACGGGCGCCACGAACGCCAGGGGCCGGAAATCCACCGGCGGAAAGGCGGCCCAGAGCAGCGCCGCACCCAGCCCGGCCGGCGAGCGCACCGCCGCCCAGATGGGCCGAGCCGGCATGAGCATCACCCGAACCAGGAGCCAAAGGCGGATCATAGGGCGACCTGCTGAGTCAACCTGCCCGCTGCCCGACGGGCCAAAGCCTACGCCCAACAGCGCCCGCTGACCAGAGCGCTTTGGGGGTGTTGGGGGGCTCGCGCCGCGAGAAAGCCCTATGCTGTGGGGATGGGGCAGCACTGCGCTGTAGGGGCGACGCATGCGTCGCCCCTACCGACACGACGCCCATCCTACGGCCCAGACACATGCACCAGAAGCCTGGCGAACAGTGCGCCGCTATGCCGCCGGCTCCCAGCGCAGCTCGATGAAGCGCCGCAGCAGCGTGTGCCCGATGTCCGTCAGAAAGCTCTCGGGATGGAACTGCACGCCGAACAGCGGGAAACTGCGGTGGCGGATGCCCATGATCTCGCGCACCCCGTCCGGCGCATGGCACCAGGCGCAGACCTCGAACTCGTCGGGCAGGCTCTCGGGCTGGACGATCAGACTGTGGTAGCGCGTGGCGATGAGCGGGTTTTCGAGTCCTTCATAAAGATCGCGGTTGTCGTGGTGGATCACGTCGGTCTTGCCGTGCATGATGCGCCCGGCACGCACGATCCTCGCACCAAAGGCCTGGGCGACCGACTGGTGGCCCAGACACACGCCCAGCACCGGAATGCGCCCGGCAAACCGCCGGGCCGCGGCCACGGAAATGCCGGCCTCGTTGGGCGTGCACGGGCCGGGTGAGATGATCAGGTGGGAGGGCCCGCGGGCCTCGATCTGGTCCACGGTGATCTTGTCGTTGCGATACACCTCCAGGTCCAGCGTGGGGTCGATCTCGCCCAAGCGCTGCACCAGGTTGTAGGTGAACGAATCGTAGTTGTCGATCAGCAGGATCATCGCTCGCGCTGGCCCGACACGAGTAGCCACGCTCGCCGGAGCGTGGATGATGGACGTATCGTCCGTCTTACGGCGACGGACCGGAGGTCCATCCTACGCGCGTAGCCACGCTCGCCAGAGCGTGGACCGGCGCCTGCCGGGATTCTGCCACACTCAACTTGCTCCACCGCCTGGCTTTCGGTGGCTACAGATGGAACTCCCTTTGTCAGACACACCCTAGAGTCTAGCCGGTCGAGCAGTCTCCGGCCAGCGCCCGGGACTTCGCCCATCAGCCGGGGCGGTTCTGGGGCTTCCTCGGCGTGCCCACCGGCCGAAAGCGCTCACCGGGCAGGATCATCGCGGTGATGCGCAGGCCGAACTTCTCGCCCACCTTCACCGCTTCGCCTCGTGCCACTGGTCGGCCGGCCACTTCCAGGCACAGCGGCTCTTCGCACGACTTGTCGAACTGGATGATCGAGCCCGGCCCAAGCTCCAGGATACGCGAGAGCGATTGACGCTTCTGCGCCAGGGAGACCATCACCGGCACCTCGATGCGCAGCAGACTGCGCGTGTAGGTGGGCAACTCCTCCGGCGACTTGGCATGACGTGTGGGCTTGGGGCGAGCCGCGTCGCCCGCCGGCCCTGCCGGCGCGGGCGCGCCGAACGGGGCGGCCACGGTCTTGGCGGCTGCCTGCCCGGCGCCGGGCTGCTCTTCGGCTGCCGGTTCCCCGGCGGGCGAGGAAGCAGCGTCCGCGCCTGCTTGCTCGGCGGGCGCTGGCTCCTGGGCACCGGAGGCGACCGGCGAGGCCTTTTCGACGTCCTGGCTGAGGCCGTCCGCCTGTGAGACCGGCCAGACAAGCCGGATTTCGGCCTGGCCGCCGTCCTCCCTCGTGACCTCCAGCGGCACGACCGCCAGCGACTCGGACGGACGGGCCTTCTGCAGCCCTTCGGCCAGGTTCTCCAGATACAGCGTATCGAACTGCTCGACCAGGAACTCCTCGGGCAAGAGCAACATGCCGAGTTCCTGGGCCAGGGTCGTGAGCTTGCTTTTGCCCGTGGGGTCCGGATCGAAGGCCCAATCGGGAACCAGCCCGGTGCTCTCGGGCAGCAGCAGCAACGCCGCGGCTGGCCCCGCTCCCAAGACCACCACCAGGCCCGCGGCAGCCAAGTCTTCGGGCAGCTCGGCAGCCGAGATGGTCTGCGGATCGCCCACGGCGAGCTTCAAGGGGTTGTCTAGTGCTCGGCCGAGCGCTTCGGCAGCCTCGTCGGCCCGGGCTCGGCAGGCCTGGGCAACCGCATCGGCGATTTCGGGCGTCAGCTCAGGCATTTGGCTTGGGTATCGAACAGGTTGCGCTTGGGACGTCGTCTGCCGGCGAAAGATAGGGGATCCAGGAAATCTGTAGCGGTCTCTGGTCGGCTGCTGGGAGCTGCTTTGGAAGGGTGGGTTTCGGTCGGCCGCCCGTCCAGCCTGCAGCGCACGCTCGAGCGCAGACCAAGCCCTTGCAAGGGCATTTTGCCGGCGTCAGACCATATCGTCTGTTCAATCGTCAAACTTTGCCTGAAATGCACTGCTTCACACGCAGCCGGCGCATGATCCCCCATGATGGGCCTAGTGGACCCCACAAGACAACGGGCGCTATCCTGCGTGCGCCCAGAAATGATTCGTTTAACGGCAAGCCGAAGGCGCCGGTGAAGCCAGTACGCGAACGCCTGCGGCTGGGCGTTAAGCGGCGCCCGCGGCTGGCCGTTAAACGGCGCCTGCGGCTGGGCGTTAAGCGGCGCCTGTGAGCGCGCCTAGCCGAACCGGGCGGTCAGGCGCCTGGTGCGTCCGCCTGATTCAAACGGTTGATCAGTTGGCGCAAGCGCCCGTAGTTGCGGCGCACGAACGGGAAGACCAGCCGCGGCAGGTCGGCCAGCTCGGGATCGTCCTCTTCCTCGGGCAGCGGCCCGCGCAGCTCGAATCGTCCGCGGTCGAGCAGATCGGCGAACTCGCGGTTGATCCGGTCGAGCCGCGCATCGCAGATCGGCTGCGAGAGGCGCAGCACCAGGTTCTCGTGCACGTAGCGCATGCTGTGGTAGACGCGAAAGAACCCCAGCATCTCCCCGACGGCCACGTCGACCGAGTCGGTCATCAGATACAGCGACTGGTCCTCGGGGTCGATCATGCCGCGGGCCAGAAGCTGGTCATCGACGAACTGCTGGAAACCCTGCCAATAGGTCCCACCCGGCTCGTCCAGAAAGACCACCGGCACAATGTCGCGTTTGCCGGTCTGGAGCAGGGTGAGCACCTCGAAACCCTCGTCCAGGGTGCCGAAACCGCCGGGCAGCAGGCAGATGGCGTGGCTCTCTTTGACGAACATCAGCTTGCGCGTGAAGAAGTACTTCATGTGTACCAGCTTGCGGTCGCCGGCGATGATGCGGTTGGCCACCTGCTCCATCGGCAGAAGGATGTTCAGGCCCATCGAGTGATCGCGCCCGGCACCCACGTGGCCCGCTTCCATGATCCCGCTCGAGGCGCCGGTGACGACCAGCCAGTCGTGGGCGGCCATGGCGCGGCCGAACTCGACCGCCTGCTGGTAGGCAGGGGCGTCGGACGCAGTGCGGGCCGAGCCGAAGACCGTCACCTTGCGGCATCTGCGGTAGGGGGCAAAGACCTTGAACGCATAGCGCAGCTCGCGCAGGGCCCGGCTGATGATCTTCAAATCGCCCCGGCTTGTCCGATCCGACGCCAGCTTGTCGGCCGAACGCTTGATCGTGGCGATCAGCTCGGCGATGCGCTGCGGTGTGACCGGCAGGCCGACCGACCGGCCGGCGCGCGACTTACCGTCCGAAGACCGCGGTTTCCCGGCACCTCGTGCACGCCGGGCGCGCGCCTCGGGGCCTTTTCCCCCGGCGTCCGGCCCGTCGGGTTCGTGTCGCGACTGCGGTGAAGAAGGGTTTCGATCCACGGAACCCGCTCGATTCTTGTTTCTCAGTGCTGCCCGCCTCGATGTGACTCGCTGCCGGGAGGGAAAGAGGGAAAAGGGCTCCTCTCTTGGAAATCGGCCGCTCGGCACGGCTGGACAACCCTTTCCATCCGACCGGTTGTCCCCCCAGCAGCCCGGCACTGTTCATTATACCTCGCACCGAGATTGCCTTGCCCTGGCGGGTGGCAGCCCCCCGCTAGACGGGTGGGCGCGCCAGAAGACCCTCCCTGGCGGTCGCGGCCCCCTGAGTAGTCCGACACACGTGAAGTGTGGAGTTGGGTGCCACTGCCGGCTTGTCCAGCAGTGCCGAATACACGGTTGGGCAAGCCAACCGGGGCACCCCACAGTTTAGCCGTGTCGGACTACTGAGGGACAGAACTCACTCGGCGCCTGCACCGCCCAGGGCCGCACTGGCTTCGTCGAACAGCGCGCGGGTTTGCGCGTCCAGCCACACCTGCTTGCGCGCCCAGTCCAGACTGTAGCGCAGTGCCTCGTCGTCCATGCGCGTAATCCGCTGCCCGCAGCGCAACATGGCCGACACGATCGCCGCGAAGTAGAGCACGGTGGCAATCTCGTCGGGAAGCGGGCTCTCAGGGTCGGCCCGAGCGGCCTTGGCAAAGCGTTTCACGCCTTCGAGCAGCTCCACGGGCGGCTGGGCGTGGAAGAGCAGTTGGCCGAACGTGCGCGCCCGGGCCGGGGCCGAGGCGAGCTTGTGGTCCAGATCGGCCACGTAGCGGCGCAGATCGCCGGCCAGCGGGGCCGCGAGCTGATGGGCCAGGATGGAGCCCAGCTCCTCGGGCTTCCAGTGCTGGGTGCCCAACAGGTCCAAATCCATCAGGTGCATCAGCGATTGCGGCTCGCCGGCATATGGATCGGGCTCGGCCATGGGGTGTCCTTTCGGGGTGCTCGTCTTTGGCGTGCTTGTCGGAAGCGTTCGCAGTGCGTCGGGGCCCAGGGCGAACGGGAATCGCGAAGTCGCGCAAAGCCCGGCTACGCCGCCCCGCGGGCCAGTATCTCCTTCAACTCGCGGATTTCCGCTTCGATTTCGTTCTCATCGCTTGCATATTGGCTGACGGCCGCGCGCAGGGCCCGGGCATACATGCGCTTGGCCGTGGTCAGCGCGTTGGAGGCCTGGCTGGGCGAATCGAACCCAAAGCGCTCGACCAGCGTGGCGTAGTCCACCGGCGGGGTGTTGTGGAGGATCGGCCCCACCACCCGACATTCAAACAGGGCCCACAGCTCCGGCCGTCCCGAGGCCTCACATTCCTGGCGCATCTGGTCGAGCGCCTCAGCGATCACGCCCCGAGCCCAGGTCACGTCGAAGATCTCCGGCGGCTCCTGGCCCGGCGGCAATCCGCCCTGGCGTTCATCCAGGCTGACCACCACCCCGTCCTGGGGCGCGCGTTTGCGCGCGGATTCGTCGCGCAGGCGGTTTTTGACAAAGCGATCCAACGCGGTCAGCAGAAACGTGCGCAGCTTGCCCAGCCGACGGTCGGCCCGCGCCAAGAGGTCCTTCTCCAGGATTTTGCTGGCCACAAATTCCTGGACCAGGTCTTCGGCCTTGTCCGGTGAGAGCCCTTTGCGATGGGTCAAATGGGCCACAAGCGCCGGCAGGTAGCGCGCGAGCAATCGGCCGAGGGCTTCGCGCCGGGCAACGGGGTCGGGCTGCGCGGCCAGGGCGACCAGCGACCACTGGGTCGCGGGAAACCGCCCGCCTCCTCCTCCCAGACTTGCACCCATGGCGTTCTTCTGTTGTTTAACGGCAAGCCGCAGGCGACCGCGTAGATAGAGTAGATGATGGCAAGCCGTAGGCGACCGCGTACCGGCTCCACCGGCGCCTGCGGCTTGCCGTTAAACGGGTCATTTCTGGCCGCCCGCAGTATAACACCGGAGGGACACTTGCCCTAGCGGATCGGTGTGCGACGGTCGCGGCCGCGCACCGCGCACATGGGAGTGTCTTGCGTATTTTGCCCACTTTTCCCGCTTTCCGGCGGACATCGGAAACAGCGCGGTTCCCAGGCAAAACGGCGCAACATCCGCGGTTCGGCCGGGAATAGACAGGTGAGGATGAGGAAACGGCAAGCAAACTGGGACCTTTTTCGAGACGGGAGACAGAGTCATGAACGCTTTTCCAAGAACCACGACGATGGTTGCGAGTCTGCTGCTGGTGAGCCTGCTCAGTGCGGACCTGGCCCTGGCCCAGAGCACGGATGCCGCGATCACCTACGGCTACGGCCACGGCTACGTGGTCTACCCGCGCGTGCACCCCGGTTGGGGAGGTAGCACCGTGGCCGGCGACTATGCCCGGGGGCTGGCCGCCCTGACCCATGCCCGGGGCGTGTACAACCGACTGACCGCCGAGGCCCGGCTGATCCATGCCGACGCCTACGCCAAGGAGCTGCAGAACCACGAAGCCACGATCGAGAGCTACTTTGAGATGCGCAAGCTGAACCAGGAGGCGCGAGCGGCAGAGCGTGGGCCGCGAGTGAGCACCGAGCGACTGGCCGCCCTGGCCGAGCGAGCCCGGCCCGATCAGCTCGACGTCGCACAGCTCGACCCGGCCACGGGCGCGATTGCCTGGCCGACCGTCCTGCAAGGGGCCGACCTGGCAAACCTGCGTTCGGTCGTGGACGCGGCCTTCAGCCAGCGGGCATCGCAGGGGAGCCTGTCGAGTGCAGATTTGCAGCAAGTGGAGCAGGCGACCGAGGCGCTTCAGGCGGTCCTGAAACAGCGGATTCGGGAGCTCCCTGCTACGGAGTACATTGCCGCAAAGCAGTTCCTTTCGAGCCTGGCCTACGAGGTGCGCCAGCCGCTCGGATGAGGCCTCTGTCGGTCTGAAGTTCCCCTGCCTGTTGCGTCCCCCGGCGGCCGTGCTTCTCGAAGCGCGGCCGCCGCCGTTTGTTGCCGGGCCGTCAGGTCCTTGAGCGCTGCCTGACCACCGGTCGCCCGGGCTGTGCCCGTGGCTGTTGCCCGGTGGACTAGCAGGGAAAACCGGCGCCGGCACTTGCTATTCCACCGGCGGCTGTCTAGGCTTTGTATGAATCCGTGCGTGTAGCCGCCGAGAGCCAGACGGCGGGAGACCCCCTGTTTCCGGGCGTTTGCACGCGGGGTCCCACTACCGTTGTGAAACAGAGCCGAGATTCATGCCTGATGGTCGACCTGTTACGCGAACACGATGTGACGGTGGTGTGGGTCGGGCCGGGCAGCGTCGACTCGCTCGATGCGGAGCGCCTGGGCGCGATCGCGCAGGTGCTGATTGATCAGGCTGCCCAGGCCGATCCGCCGCGCGTGGTGCTCGACCTGTCGGAGACCGACGTGATCGGCAGCCGGTTCATCGAGCTGCTGCTGCGGGCGTGGAAGCGTTTGGCTCAGCGGGGTGGCACGTTGGCGCTGTGCGGATTGCGCCCTTTTTGCGCTGAGGTGATTCGCGTCATGCGGCTCGACGGCCTGTGGCGCGTGTTTGCCGATCGGCGCACTGCGGTCGAGGCGCTGTCCGTCGGGCCCGGCGGATCGGCTGGTCCCGCGGCATAAGGACTTGTAAAGGAATTGTTTGCCGAATTCGATGCGCAGCCCCGGGTGGCCGGGGCTCACGGCGAAGCGAAGCCCCGGGAAGTAATACTCTTACAAGTTCTAAGCGGCCCCAGGCGCGCCCTTGACGGACCGACAGCCCACAGCGCGCAAGGTGTGCAGCCGGTGTGGGTATCGCTTTTGGGCCGCCACGGTCGGGCAACGTTGCAGGAGCCCGTCTGCAGCGGACCCGGCAGACCAGAGGACCTGACAGGCCGCACAGGTCCCGCCAGACGCCGAGGCGCGCGAAGGGAGACAGTTGGACGGCGATCGGCCGACGAGATCAAGCCGAGGGGCGGCGGAAGTGCTGGTAGGCCAGCAGGACCTCGTAGAGGTCGCTGGAAATGGTGATCTCGTCGTCGGAGAAATCCCGCAGCCAAGTGCGCTTCGACTCGACGGCGTCGGCCAGCAGCGGAAGCACTTCCATCAGGGGGACGGTGACCGAACGACGCCCGCTGGGGAGGACCGGTTCGGCCGTCTGGTCCTGCGGGCCGTAGTAGACGCGAAGATGAGACGTCGCCATTGACACGATTCCTTCCTCTCCCGGTGCTTCGGCCCTGCCGCCAAAGGCCGGCCGAGGCCCGGCAGCCGCATCCGCTGCGGCTCGCGTGCGCCCACCCTGCAGTCTTCCGCATGTATCGGCAGCAGGTCCCTTGCCGGTTTGATGAATTTGGAGGAAAATAGGGCTTTTTCCTGTCGGACGGGCCAAGGGCGGCTGTAATGAGCGGGTCTTCGCCGACCCGCGCGGGACGCGTGCCTGTCCGGCAAGAGCCCGCAACCGCCCTAAATAGCCTTGCGCGATCCCGGAATCCCGCAAGGTCATTTAGTCCCCATGTTGTCCAGGCCGGGAGCGACCACCGGCTGACCGCCTCAATCACGTGGCGGTCCGCCCTTCGGTCCCGCCGTTTCGGGAGCGCCCAGCAGCCCCCATGTCCACCACGGTTACGATCGATCTGAGGCACGTCGCCCGCGGGCTCAGCATTCCGCTGCGCCAGGTCCAGGCAGTGGTCGAGCTGCTCGACGACGGCAACACCGTGCCGTTCATCACCCGCTACCGCAAGGACCAGACGGGCGGGCTGGACGAAGAGCAGATCCGCCGCATCCACGACCGCCTGACCAAGGCGCGCCTGCTCGCCGAACGCAAGCAGGCCATCCTCCGCTCGATCGAGTCCCAGGGCAGCCTGACCGAGGCGCTCGCCAAGCGCATCCTGGCCGCGGGCACGGTCAAGCGGCTCGAAGACCTCTACCTGCCCTACAAGCCCAAGAAACGCACGCTGGCCACTCTGGCCCGTTCCCGGGGGCTCGAACCGCTGGCGCGCGAAATCCTCGAAGCCGCGCCCGCCTGTGCCGATCTGAATGCCCGGGCCGCGGACTTTGTAGACCCCGACCGGCAGGTGCCCACGCTGGCCGACGCGCTGCTCGGCGCAGGCCACATCCTGGCCGAACAGTTCAGCGAGCGACCCGAACTGCGACAGCGTCTGCGCGAGGTCTTGCAGCGCACCGGCCGGATCGTCAGCACGCGGCTGGGGCCCGAACCGGCCCCCGGCGCGACCGCCGCGCAGCCGGCCGCTGCTCAGGGGCGGTCGTCGTCCACGCAGCAGGCAGCGGATCCTGCGCCGGCCGATGCCGAGTTAAGGCCGGGTAATTCCGGGCCGGGGCCTCCCCCCGATCCGACCGCTGCTCCGTCCGGCGCCGGCCGGGATGACGACGTTCAATCAAATGCGAGCCAGGCTGCCGAGCCTGCGTCGCCCGACACTGAAGGCGAATCGCGCGGGAGTGCCGGCGGTGAGGGCAAATCCGACCTAACTCCAGGCGGGCAGGGCGAATCCGACGCACGCCCAGATACACAGGGCGAATCCCACGCCGATACAGCCACCGAACCCCCGTCCGACACACCCCCCGCGGCCGAATCCCCATCCGGCACGCCACGCGCGGGCGAGGCCCCACCCGGGCAAGCCGCGGATGTTGCTGCGCCGCCGGACGCGTCCCCGGCAGTCGCCGCGGAGGATGGCAAGGCGGCCTCGCCGGACGGCGAGGCCCCCCGGTCGGACGCCCGGGCCCGCCGCAGGCGCGCTTCCGCCCCGGGTCGCGCCTCGGCCGGAGGGGGGCGCGCGGGCACGGCGTCGCCGCGGCTGTCGAAGCGCGAGCTGAAGAAGCAGAAGGCCGAGGAGCGCAAGATCAAGGCCTTCCGCGACTACTTCGATTTCAGCGACGACGTGCGCAAGATTCCGCCGCACCGGGTGCTGGCGCTCAATCGGGGCGAACGGGCCAAGGTGTTGCGCGTAAAGATCGAGGCCGACATCCAGGCCATGTACAACGTGCTCGACGAGATGCTCGTGCCCGCCGAGCATCCCCACGCCGAATTCCTGCGCGGGTGTGCCCGAGACGCCCTGGCACGTTTGATCTGGCCCAGCCTGGAGCGCGAGCTGAGGCGCGAGCTGACGGATCGGGCCGAGAGCCACGCGGTGGGCGTGTTTGCCAAGAATCTGCGCAATCTCCTGCTCCAGCCGCCGGTGCGCGCACACCGGGTGCTGGCCGTGGACCCGGGATTGCGCAGCGGCTGCAAGCTGGCCGCGCTGGATCAGTTCGGCAACGTGTTGGGCCACGAGGTGATCTACCTGGTCGGACGGGCCGAGCGTCGCCAGCAGGCCCGAGAGAAGGCCCTGGAGCTGATCCGGCGGTTCGAGCTGACGGTGGTGGCCATCGGCAACGGCACCGGCTGCCGCCAGGCCGAGGATTTCTTCGGACGCCTGATCGAGGAAGACGAGCTCAAGTCACGCGGTACAGCGTATGTGATCGTCAACGAGGCCGGGGCCAGTGTGTATTCGACCAGCCGCACCGGTCGCGAGGAGTTTCCCCACTACGACGCAGCACTGCGAGGGGCGATTTCCATCGGACGCCGCCTGCTCGATCCCTTGAGCGAACTGGTCAAGATCGATCCGCCCAATATCGGCGTGGGGCTGTATCAGCACGACATGAAGGCCCGCCACCTGCGCGCCTCGCTGGACGAAGTGGTCGAGTCGTGCGTGAACTACGTGGGCGTGGACGTGAACACGGCCAGTCCGGCGCTGTTGCGATGTGTTTCGGGGCTGAATCAGTTGACCGCCCGCCGCGTCTACGAACACCGCCGCCGACACGGGCCGTTCCGCTCGCGCGACCAGTTCCGCGAGGTGCCGGGGGTGGGCGAAGCCACGTACGTGCAGGCCGCGGGCTTCCTGAAGATCAGCGGCGGGAGCAATCCCCTGGACGCCACCTGGATTCACCCCGAAAGCTATGCGGTGGCCGCCAGCGTGCTGGAGAAGCTCGGCTACACACTGGCCGATCTGGCGCGCCGCGAAGCCGCTGCGGCCCTGGCCCAACGCACGGCTGAGGTCGATGCCGCGGCCCTGGCCGCGGAACTGGACGTGGGCATCCATACGCTCCGCCACATCCTCGCCCAGCTTGCCCGGCCCGGACGCGACCCGCGCGAAGACCTGCCGCAGCCCGTGTTCAAGCACGGCATCCTCAAGCTCGAAGACCTCGAGCCCGGCATGGAATTGACCGGCACCGTGCTCAACGTGGTGGACTTCGGCGCGTTCGTGGACATCGGCATGCACGACTGCGGGCTGGTCCACGTGAGCCAATTGGCCGACCGTTTCGTGCGCGATCCTCACGACGTGGTGGCCGTGGGCGACGTGGTGCGGGTGTGGGTGATGGAAGTGGACCGCCAGCGGCGCCGGGTTTCGCTGACCATGATCCCGCCGGGTACCGAGCGGACTGGCCGTCCCCGGCGCGAAACACGGCCTGGACGCGCGAAGCGGCCCGGGCCCGAGAAACCGCGTGCCGAGGCGCCGGCGGGGAAAGCGCGGGCGGATCGTCCTGCGGCATCCACTGCGCCGCCGCGCCACCGCCGGCCGGGAAAACAGAAGCCCCCGGCCAGGCCGGCGCGCAAACGCGGCGGTGCCAAGCACGCGCGCCGGCCCGTGCGCCCGATTACCGAGGCCATGATCAAGGGCAAGGAGCCGCTGCGCACCTTCGGCGACCTGCTCCAGCTTTACGAACACAAACGCCGCGCCGAGGCCCAGGAGCCGTCGGAGCAGCAGCCCACCCCGCAAACTCCCGCGCAGCAGCAGCCCGCGCAAGAAACGTCCCCCGCACAGCCTCGGCAAGAAACACCCGCCGAACCACATCCGGCGCAGCAAACCCCGGCGCAGCAGCAGCCCGCGCACGAACCTCCGGAGCAGCAACCCGCGGACTCGGCCGATCCTTCGCACGAGGCCCCGCAAACCGACGCGCCGGGCCCGGACGACTCACAACACTCCTGACGCATTGCCGCCATGACGGACTTCCGACAACGACTCGAAAAGGCCATCGAACGCGGGCAGCGGGTGCGCGATGCCCGGGTCCAGGCCGAGGCTGAGCGGGCCCTCACGGAACAGGAGCTGAAGACGCTCCACTCCCGCTACCGCCTGGAGCTTGTCGACCGGATCGAACGGGCGCTGAAGCAACTGGCCGATCGTTTCCCGGGGTTCCGCTACGACACGATTGTGGGCCACGAGGGCTGGGGGGCGGCCATCAGCCGGGACGACGTGCGCCTGGACCGGGCCGGCGACGTGACCTACTACAGCCGGGTGGAAATGGTCATCCGGCCGTTCTCCTCCTACCACGTGCTGGAGCTAACGGCCAAGGCCACGATCTACAACAAGGAGCTGTTCAATCGCAGCCAGTTCCAGCGCTTGACCGACGTGGACACGACCACGTTCGAGGAGATGATCGACAACTGGGCCCTGGAATTCGCCGAGCGCTACGCAGCCAAGAACTAGACTCTGCCTCACAATCGGCCGGGTGGCCCCGGTCGGTTGCCCGACCGGGGCTCCCACAGATCCGT
>CAYXPN010000118.1:0-15260 GCA_964467075.1 uncultured Planctomycetaceae bacterium | reverse complement strand
CACTCGTGAATAATCCGGGCTAGTGTGCGCGACGGCAGCAGCGGCTCGCGGAGGCGGTCGATGCTCACGACGCCGATCGTCTCGCCGCTGGGGCCGACTACGCGGGCGAGGCTTTCCCGGGCGGTCTGCAGCCGCATCAGGGCGTCGAGGTGGGTGGCGCTGGCGGGGATCTCGACCAGAGGGTGGAGCGGCTCGAGCGCTTCGCTGCCGCTTAATGCCACCTCGATCACGCGCACGTAGCCGGCCAGCGTGCCCGGCCCGTCGGGCGACTCGACCGGCACGATCGACACGCGATACCGGCCGGCCAGCCGGAGGACGTCCTCTCGCGACATGTCGGCGCGGGCACGGGGCATCTGGCGTAGCGGCGTGATGAACCGGGTGACCGGTTTCCCGGCCAGGCCGAAGATGCCCTGGGCCAGGTGGCGCTGCGAGGGGTAGAGGATGCCGGCCTGATGGCCCTCGTCGACGAGGCGCCGCAGCTCGCGCCGGGCCAGTCCGAGCCGGGCCTCTTCGAACGACTGGCCGACCAGCCGGGCGAGCAGCTTGTTGAGCGTCCAGAGCATTGCGCTGACGGGCAGGAACAGCAGCGTGAAGAAGAGGAACAGCGGGGCACCGCGCCGCAGCAGCCGGTTGGGAGCCCTCAGGAAGAGGCTCTTGGGCAGCAGTTCGCCGTAGACGAACAGCAGCGGAGAAAGCAGCAGCGGGGCGATCAGCTCAAGGGCATGCCCTGGGTGTCCGGCCAATCCCTGGGCCCCGATCACCACCCCCAGCGAGACCAGGTAGTTGGCCAGGTTGTTTCCCACCAACGCCGTGGCCACGAACATGGCCGGGCGGTTGACCAGCCACAGCAGGCCGCGCGAAACCCGGTCGCCGGCCATCGTATCGAGCACCAGTCGCAGGCGCGTGGCGCGATAGAATCCCGTCTCCGAGCCGCTGAACAGCGCACTGAGCAAGAGCCCCAACAGAGCGACGGCCAAGGCCACCCAGATCATTGCGCCTCCTCCGGTTGCTCGGCCAGCGTGAGCTCGATGCGCAACTGCCCGCGCGGCGTAGCCTCCAACACCTTGAACTGGAACGGGCCGAACCGGCAGCAGTCGCCCACCTGGGGCAGCCGCCCGAGGGTCTCCTGCACGGCGCCCTCGACGGTGACACTCTTGCTGGGCGGCCGGGGCACGCCGAAGTGGCGTGCCAGGCGCCTGAGACTGGTGATCCCGTTGACCTGCCAGCGATGGGCGTCCACCTGGTCGACGGCCGGCCGGCGGAGCAGGCGTTCGCTGCGACTCGGTGCGGCCCCGAAGATGGTCTCCAGGATGTCGTCCAGGGTGAGGATGCCGATGGTCTCACCGTATTCGTTGACCACCGCGGCCACTCGGCGGCTGCGGCGCTGCATGGTCTCCAGGGCTTCGGCCACCGTGGTAGACCAGGGCACATAGACCACCGGCTCGGCGTAGTTCTCCAGGTGCTCTTCGGGAATGCTGCACAACTCGCGCAAGGCGATCGCGCCGGCCACCTCGTCGTTGTCCGGCTCGGTGACCAGCAGGTAGCCGCTGGGCGTGAGCCGCCCCTGAAGATCGGCCAGCCGGACCGGCGGACGAAAGACCTGCACCTGGGTGCGCGGCCGCATCAGCTCGTCGGCCCTCAGCTCGGAGAGCAGCACGATGCTCTCGAGCACCTTGCGTTCCTGCTCGAGCAGGGTCGCGTCCGCGGTGGACAGGCGCACCGCCCGCTCCAGGTCGCGCACCTGCAAGTAGGGCTCCGGCCGAAACGACGGCCACAGCAAGCGGCGCGACGCCAGGTTGGCCGCGCGCAACACCGGCAAGACCGGGTCCAACAGGCGCACCGCCGTGGCCAGCGGCGGGGCCGCCAGCATGGCCAGCCCCTGGGGATTGAGCACTGCCAGGCTCTTGGGCAACATCTCGCTCAACGCGATCAGCGCCACCAGGGCCACCAGGGCCATCGCCCCTGCTTCGGCCGGGCGTCCCGCCGTCTCCAGCCTGATGCTCAAGATGGAGGCCAGCGTGAAGTAGGCCAGATTGGTCACCAGGTTCCAGAACAACACCGCGGTCAGCAGGCGGTCGGGCTGGGCGAGCAATCGGGCGGCCAGGCGCTGGGCCCGATTGCCTGAGGCAAGCCGGCGCCGCTGCTGGCGGTTCAGATAGAACAGCGCCGCTTCACTGGAAGAAAAGAAGGCCGATCCCAGGATCAACACCCCCATGGTCGCCAGCCAGGGGGCATGTTCCACCAACCAGTGCAATGTCGGCTCCACCGGATGAAGATCAGTTCAAGACGGCCTGCGAAGTATCCCTGCTCCCGCTGAAGCGGGAGAGGGGAACGGGTTGGGTGCCACGGCCGGCTTGTCCAGCCGTGCGGTGCGCCGCGGTCGGCCTGCCCAACAGCGGCGCCCAGCAGCCGATCCGTTTCAGGCCCCGCGGTGATTTCCCTCTCCATTCTACCCCGAAATGTGGCAGGGCTAAGATGCCCCGCCTCCGCCGACGATTTTGGGAGCAAAAGGCCCGGCCGGGACAGCCGGCCGAATGGCCGGCTGGAATGAAGGAACCCTTCGGACGACCATACTGCCGGACAAACCGGCAATGGCACACGGCGCTCGAGCAGCTCACCATGGAGGGCAGCAGGCGCGCACAGGCATTGCGGCCGGCACCGTGCCCATCACCCGGCGCGCGGCAATCGAGAGCACAAGCTGCGCAACAACCCGCGCTGCGCCGGGCCGTGCCTGTCGCGCCATGGCGCAGGCCATCTGGTGCCGCTGCTGCGCATCGCCCAGCAACCGGCCGAGCACTGCGCCCAGGTGCTCCTCCACTGCTCGGGGCTCGCCCCGCTGGTCCGCCACCACGGCCGCCCCTGCGCGGGCATACACCTGGGCATTGTGCTGCTGGTGGTCGTCGGCCGCATGAGGATAGGGGACCAGCACCGCGGGCACACCCAACGCGGCCAGTTCGCTCAGCGTGGTGGCCCCGGCGCGGCAGACCGCCAGTTCCGCGCCCTGAAGCGCGCAAGGCATGTTGTCGATAAACGGGGTCACTTCAGCCTGCAGGCCGTTTGCGGCGTAGAGCCGGCGCGTCGATTCTGCGTCGGCGGGGCCGGTCTGGTGGAGAATCTGCCAGGCGCGCAATTGCCCGGCCAATCGACTTAGCACACTGGGCAGGTGTTCGTTGAGCCAGCGGGCCCCGTTGCTGCCGCCCAGCACGACCAGTCGCCGACATCGCCCTTGCTCGATACTAAGAACTTGCAAAGGAACTGTTTCCCGAATTGGATGCCCAGGCCCGGGTGGCCGGGGCTGGAGCGAAGCGAAGCCCCGGGAAGTAATACCTTTACAAGTTCTAACGGCCGGCACGCCATCGTCATGCCGAGGCTGCCGCGCTCCGGCCGGCACGTGGCTCGTATCATGCGGCCCGTCTGCCGGCGCACGGTTACTCTCATTCGGCGCGTCGGCCGGCTCGAAGCCTGCACGCAGTGGATTGCCCGTCAGGTAGACGCGGCACCGCTCGGGCAGCATGGCCGCGGCCTGGGGCATGGCCAGACACACGGCGCTGGCCAGTCGGGCGAACGAGCGCGTGGTGCGGCCCGGCAGGACGTTTTGCTCGAGCACCACCAGCGGCAGCCTCGAACGCACCGCGGCCAGGGCCGCGGGTGCGGCGCCATAGCCGCCCAGCGCGACCACCAGCCAGACGTGCTCTTTGCGCAAGAAACGCCGGGCCTGGAGATAGCCGGCAAGCATCCGGCGCGCGAAGCGCAGCGCGCCTCGCCCGCGGCCGGGCCAAGGGGCCGAGGCAAGCGCCAGTGCCGCGAAACCCGCCTCGCGCACCAGGCGCTCTTCCAAGGGTTTACCCGTCAGGAGAAACGTGATGCGCACCTGGGGCGACTGCTTGCGCAGGGCCTCGGCCACGGCCAGGCCCGGCACCAGGTGGCCGGCTGTGCCGCCGCCGGCCAGCGCCACGTGGACCGGAGCCGGCAACTCGTAAACAGGTTGCCCGTTCAATCGCGTGTCCAGACCTGGGTGGCCGGGGCTGGAGCAGAGCGAAGCCCCGGGAATCAGCGGGTCGAGATGGGCCAAAGGGCGGCTGCTCATGGCTCGGTGCTCCGGCGCAGCGAAGCAGAAGCGGCATTGGCCGCGGCTTTCACGGCAGCCACGTCCTGGGCCGAGGGCCTGGCAGGCTCGTGGACGCGCAGCTTCAGTCCGGCCAGACCCACCACTGCGCACAGCGCCGCGGCGATCCAGAACCGAACCACGATGCGGCTCTCGGGCCAGCCCTTGAACTGGAAATGATGGTGCAGCGGCGCGCAGAGGAAGATGCGCCGCCGGCGCCAGCGGTGCCAGGCCACCTGGAGGATCACGCTGAGGGCCTCGGCCACGAACACGCCGCCGACCACCAGCAGCAGCAACTCCTGTCGGGCCACCACGGCCAGCACGCCCAGCAGCCCGCCCAGCGGCAACGCGCCGGTGTCGCCCATGAAGATTTGCGCGGGATGGCAGTTGAACCACAGGAAACCCAAGAGCCCGCCGATCATGGCCCCGCCCAAGACGGCCATCTCTCCGGCGCCGGCGATTGCCGGCACGCCCAGATATCGGGCCAGCTCGGCATGGCCGGCGACGTAGGCGGCCGCGGTCATGGCCGCGGTGGCGAAGATCAGGCAGCCGCCGGCCAGCCCGTCCAGCCCGTCGGTCAGGTTCACGGCGTTGGCCGTGCCCACGATCACCAGCACTGCCAGCGGCACAAACGCGGCGCCCAGGGAGCCGACCTCGCCCAGATAGGGCACATACAGCGCCAGTCCGTCGGGCAGGTGGGCGTGGTGGCGATAGAGCAGCGCAGCAGCCAGCGTGGCCACCACCAATTGGGCGGCGAGCTTTGCGCGCGCGGAGATGCCGTTGGCCCGGTTGTGCAGCTTGACCAGATCGTCGACCGCGCCGATCGCGGCTAGGCCGCCGATCACCAGCAGGGCGGCCCCCAGACAGGGGTTGTGCGGAGCGCCGAAGATGAGCACACCGCCCAGCAGTCCGGCCACGATGAACAACCCACCCATGGTGGGCGTAAACTCTTTGGCCTGGTGAAGCCGGCGAATGACCGGGGAGGGGCTCTTGTTGGGCTCGCGGAATCGGGCCTTGAGCCACTCAATCCAGCGCGGCCCGACCAGCACCGCCAGGGCGAAGCTGACCAGTGCGGCCAGGGCGGCGCGAAAGGTGATCTTGCCCAGGCCGGCCAGGCTCTGGGCGCCTGCGCCGGTGGACCACCAGGCGCTGCATTGATCGAGCAGCCAGAGGAGCATGGTTTGGATATGACCGGTTGACTGCGGTTTGAGTTCAGCCGGACGTGGGCGGCGAGAGGCTGGACGAGACGAGGGGCGGAGGGCGTATCCCTGAGCGGCCGGGGCGGCGCGTCAGCGCCGCCCCGGCGCCCAGTCATCAAGCTCCACCGCGAAGCACTCGCCGGTGCGGCCGACCCAGATACCGCAATCTCCGGCGAGACATTGCTCCTACCCCAAGGAGGGAAGGGTAGCGCCGGGTTCCCGCAAACCCGACGCAGACGGTGGAGCTCATCTCTAGCTCGTTTGTGTGCTCCGCAGTTGATCCCGCGCGCCTATGCGCTGCGTCGCTGGGGATAATGTTCGAGCGCTTCGATCACCCGTTCCATGGCCATCATGCGCGACCCTTTGACCAACACCACGTCGCCCGGCTGCACGGCCTGGCCCAGGTAGGGCAAGGCTTCGTCCACGCTCCTACAGGCGATGGCCCGGCCGGCCGGCATTCCTGCGGCCCGCGCGCCGGCGACCACGAACCGGCCGAACCGTCCGCAGGCGATCAACAGGTCGGCCCCCGCGGTGTGGACCACTTGTTGTCCGACCTGGTAGTGCAAGCGCGCGGACTGGTGGCCCAGCTCGGCCATGTCGCCGGCCACCACCACGCGGCGTCCGGCTGCATCGAACTCGGCCAGCAGTCTCAGGGCCGCGTGCATGGCCGTGGGATTGGCGTTGTAGGCGTCGTTGATCACCGTGGCCCCGCGGATTTCGCGCACCTCGCAGCGCATGGGCAACGGCTGGAAGTCCTCCAGCAGGTCGGCGATTTCGGCCAGGTCGAAGCCCATCATCCGGCCCACTGCCACCGCAGCCAGGGCCGAGGTCAGGTAATGGGTCCCCCAGACCGGCACACAGAACCGGCAGTCGCCCACCTGGAAACGAAGCTCGCCCGGCCGTGTTTCCACGCCCTTGGCGCGCAGGTGACACTCCGGCCCGGTGCCCACCCACTGGATCGGGGCCCGGCACTCGGCGGTCAAGCGGCGCAGGAACGGGTCGTCGCCCAGCACGGCCCGGCCGTCCGGCGGCAAGGCGGCCAGCAGCTCGCCCTTGGTCTGGGCGATGGCCTGCCGGCTGCCGAACCCGCCCAGGTGGGCATCGCCCACGCAGGTGATCACACCCACCTTCGGGCCGCAAAGCTCGGCCAGGGAGGCGATCTCGCCGGGGCGGCTGGCCCCGAGCTCCAGGACCGCGTAGTCGTGGGCCGGCTCCATCTGGATCATGCTCAGCGGCAGGCCCAGCTCGTTGTTGTAGTTGCGCGGACTGGCCGTGCCCCGCAGGCGCGCGCGCAGCACGGTGTGGATCATCTGGCGCGTGGTGCTCTTGCCGCTGCTGCCGGTGATACCGATCACCGTGCCGGCGAAACGGCTGCGTTTCCATCGGGCCAGGCGCCTGAGCGCCTGGCGGGTGTCGCGCACCTGGATCACCCAGTGACCGTCGCGGATTTCCACGGCCCGGGCCGACACCGCGGCCACGGCGCCGCGCTGAAACGCCTCTCCCACAAAGTCGGCCCCGTCGTGCCGGCGTCCGCGCAGGGCCCAGAACACGTCGCCCGGCTCCACCTCTCGACTGTCGGTGACGATGCGCCCCAGCGCTACCTCGGGGCCCGAGGCACTGGTGTCCGGCGAGTGCAAACGCCCGTCGATCACGGCGCTGAGCTGGGCGAGGGTGTTCATGGGTTGTAGTTGGCTAAGCTGCGGCTGTGTTGCGCTAAGGCCCGTCGTCGCAAAAATGGAGTCGGGGGGGATTCAGGGGATCGGCTCATGTGCCCGCGGCGGCAGTGCTGCCGGAATACGGCTGAACCTCGTAAAGCCAATCGCGCACCAGCCGGCGGTCGTCGAAGGCGATGCGCCGCCGGCCGATGATCTGGCAGGTCTCGTGCCCCTTGCCGGCCACCAGCACACAGTCGCCGGGCTGCGCCTGCTCCAGAGCCCAACAAATGGCCTCCGCCCGGTCCAGCATCAGCACGGCCCGCTCGGGCCCTTTCATGCCGCCGAGGATTTGCCGGGCGATCTGCCGGGGGTCTTCGCTACGGGGGTTGTCGCTGGTGACCACGGCCAGGTCGGCATGCTGCTCGACGGCCGCCCCCATGTGCGGGCGCTTGCCCTGGTCACGTTCGCCACCGGCGCCGAACACACAGATCAACCGGCCGCGGCTCACCTCGCGCAAAGTGGCCAACACGCGGGCCAGCGCGTCGGGCGTGTGTGCATAGTCGACGAATACGCTGAACGGCTGGCCGCAGTCGATCCGCTCCAGGCGCCCCGGCACGTGATCCACCGCCTCCAGGCCCCGCACCACCACCGACAGCTCGATGCCGCAGCCCAGCCCCACGCCCGCGGCGATCAGGCAGTTGTAGATGTGGTGGGTGCCGATCATGCGGGTGCGCACGGGGATGGTTTCGCTGCCGGCGCGGAGCAGGAAGGTCTGTTCGCCGGCGTAGCGTTCCAGCGGCACCGCGGTCAACTCGGCGGGCGAGCGCAGGGCCACGGTCAAGGCCGGACCGTCGAGGCGTCGCAGCAGCGCGGCCGAGAACGGATCGTCGGCATTGACGACCGCCAGTCCTTCGGGGGCCAGATGGTCGAACAATCTGGCTTTGGCGCGCTGATAATCGTCGAGCGACGGGTGGTAGTCGAGGTGGTCGCGCTCGACACCGGTCAGGCACGCGGTGTCGAAGCGGATGCCTGCCACGCGCTGCTGGTCCAGGGCGTGGCTGGAAACCTCCAAGACGGCGTGGGTGCAGTCGTGCTCGACCATCCGGCGCAACAGCCCGGCCAGTTGGTCGGCCGGCGGCGTGGTCAGCGTGGGCTGTTCGACCATCTCGCCGTCCAGATAGCCCAAGGTGCCCGTCAGGCCCACCTTCATGCCCGCGGCCACCAGGATGCTGGCGATCAGGCAACTGGTCGTGGTCTTGCCGTTCGTGCCGGTCACGCCCACGACTCGCAATTCGTGGCTGGGGTCGCCGGCCAGGGCCTGGCAGATTCGTGCGTAGGCGGCGCGGGCGTCGGGCACCAGGCAGACGGGCAGGCTGGTCTGGGGGGCAGGCGCCTCGCTCAGCACGCCCACGGCGCCGCGGCGCGCCGCCTCGGCGATGAACCGCCGGCCGTCGAAGTGCCTGCCGCGCAGCGCAGCGAAGAGCCAGCCGGGCTGCACTTGGCGCGAATCGCACGTGCAGCCGCTGATGCGCAGCTTAGGGGCGCCGTGAGAAGCGGCCTCGCCCAGCAACCGGCGCAGCCAGATCGCTGGCCCCAATACGGGACACGTCTGCATTGCCCAAGGCCTCCATGCCGAACAGGGCAAACGTCGGGGGAACGGACCCAACGGCGTCCAAAGGTCGACCTCGGACCCCTGGGAATCCACTGGCCGGGTCGCCGTCACGAAGGGGACCATTCTGGGGGTTGAAGTGTCCCCTGATTGCCGCCCGAAAAGGCGGTCGCCGGATTCTCCGGATTTTTCCCCGCGTGTCAAGGTGGAAATAGCCCTACCACCCGCCGGGGGAGGCATTGCAGTTGGAGGGCTGAGAAGGCCAGACGCCGGGGCGCCCATTGCGGCCCTTGTCGGCAGTACTATCCGGAGACATTGCGATGCGTGTGTTCAAGCTGCGGGCCGACGGCGATACGTACGAGTACGTGGACTTCGAACTTGAGGATATACCCGACGAGAAGTTCTGGCCCGATTATCCTCGGCGGTTGGCCGACACTTGGGAGCCGTTGACGGTGCGATTGCATCGCCAAGATCCGGCGGGCAAGCCGCTTTTGCCGGGGGACTTTCCGGCGCTGCTCTTGCCCGAGGAAGGCCGTTGGGCGGAACAGCGCCGCGCGGAAAAGCAGACGCTGTTGAAGATGGAGTTTGCCACCTTCCGCCAGGCGATAGTTCAACTGCCGGCGCAGATCGTGCGTACCGGCCGGCGGATCATCTATCGGCTCTTGTCGTGGAACCCGTGGCAACACGTCTTTTTCCGGCTGCTCGATCAACTGCGGCTGCCGCTGCGGTGCCTAAGCCGCCGCGCCTCGAAGCCGGAGTCCGGACGCTCCGGTACCGCCGCGGCGCCGAACCCAGAAAGGAACCCTTCCCCATGAAGCAAGCCACAACCCGAACCCCCTCCTGCCACCCCTTGCGGCTGGGCCGAGGAAATTACGCCCGCTCCCCATCGCCTCCCATGCCGTCATCCAGCATCGAAGAACACGCTTGTTTGGGGACTAGGTGCAAGAATAGTCAGCATAAATCGGCAACTCAAGGGATGCAAACAGGAACAAAACGGTCATGCCCGCCCTGTGGAGCGTGCCACACCACCCGGCGTAGGGCGCGGTCTCGGTGACGTTCGCAGCCCACGATGCCACCATCGTCTCACGATGACTCGCGAGGACCGAGCCGCTCCGCTGTTGGTGAGGGCAGCCGATTGGCGAGGCCTGTGGTTTGCCATCCTGCGAGCAAAAGCATATGCTGGCAAACGAGCAGCCGCTCGCAGTCTGTCCGTGCCGCGGCCCGAAGAGAGATGTGGCAGGTATCCGCCTGGCTTTTTCATAAGTGAGACAGTGCGGTGGTGCCGCCAAGACGCTCGCAGGAACGAGGCGCCTGCGCGCAGCCGCCGCTGCGAATCCGTGTTGCTTGCCATGCAACCCGTTCCAAAGGGAGCCCGATGATGTTTGCCTTCTGTCGCTCCGCCGCCGCGGCATGCGCATTCGTGTTGGTGGTCGGCGCCGCAGCGCACGTTTTGGCGGCCCCGCCCGAACGCCCCAACCTCATCTTTATCATGGCCGATGACCTTGGCTACGGCGACTTGGGCTGTTACGGGCAGGAGAAGATGCAAACCCCGAATATCGACCGGCTGGCCCGGGAAGGCATGAAGTTCACCGACTTCTACGCCGGATCGACCGTGTGCGCGCCCTCGCGGTGCGTGCTGATGACCGGTTATCACACCGGCCGGTGCTTCATCCGCGGCAACGGGAAGGACAACCTCCGGCCCGGGGACGTGACCGTGGCCGAAGTGCTGGCCGGCGCCGGGTACACGAACGGGTTGATCGGCAAATGGGGGCTGGGCCATGAGGGCTCCGAGGGCCTGCCCACCCGGCAGGGCTTCGATTACTTCTTCGGCTACCTCGACCAGCACCATGCCCATAATCACTACCCCACGTTCCTCATCCGCAACGAGTCGCGGATCAAGCTCCGCAACGTGGTCCCCGAGGAGGGCGCGTACGGCCAGGGCGTGGCCACGAAAAAGGTCGACTACAGCCACGACCTGATGGCCGCCGAGGCCCTCCAGTTCGTTCAAGACAACCGCCACGGTCCATTCTTCCTCTATCTCGCATTTACCATTCCTCACGCCAACAATGAAGCGTGGGACGAAGGAATGGAAGTGCCCGATTACGGCATCTATGCCGACAGGGACTGGTCGAAGCCGCAGAAGGGTTACGCCGCCATGATCACCCGCATGGACCGGGACATCGGCCGGTTGATGAAGCTGCTCAAGCGGCTCGGCATCGACGGGCAGACCTGCGTTTTCTTCGCGTCGGATAACGGCCCGGAAGGCCCGGACGTGGGAGGCGGCCACGACCCCGACTTTTTCGAATCGTATGGCCCACTGCGCGGCATCAAGCGTTCGCTGCACGACGGCGGCATTCGCGTGCCGCTTATCGTCCGCTGGCCCGGCGTCATCGAGCCCGGCAGCACGAGCGATTTCGTCGGCTGTTTTCAGGATGTCATGCCGACGCTGGCCGAACTCGCCGGCACAACCGGCGCAGTGCCCGACGACATCGACGGAATCTCCTTCGCCCCCACGCTGTTGGGCAAGCCGGACGAGCAGGCGCAGCACGAATATCTCTACTGGGCCTTCTTCGAACGGGGCGGCGGGCAGGCCGTGCGCAGGGACCGCTGGAAGGCGGTGGAGCAGCCCATCGGCAGCGATGTCTCCCTTTACGACATGGAAACGGACATCGCCGAGCAGCACGACGTGGCCGACCGCCATCCCGACATCGTCAAACGCGCCAAGCAGGCGATGCAGCGGGCGTACGAACCGAGCGACCGCTGGAAATTCCCCCGCGGCGAAAACTAAGCAACGCGGGCGCGTGGACCGCCGCGTGCCCCATTGTCGCGAGGAAGCCGCCGCAGTAGGTAGCCGACATCATCCGGCGTTAATCGCAAGGCGAAGTGCCTTAAGAAGAACGGGACCCTGGACTAGTCCTGTTGCGACCAAGCAGCAGCAGGGCGCCGAGGTCCAGCAGCAGCACGGTCGACGGTTTCGGAAAGGGCCCTCCCGGCAAGTTGGCTGATTTCCTCGGGGCTCAGCGCGGCTCCAAACGGCGACATCATCCGCCCAATCTGGACCGCGTACAGCGTACTACGAATCCAGGCAGTGTGCAATTGGTGCGTGGTCCGGAGCTCGCAGGCTGCGCACTGAGAGCGTGGCGCCGTCAACCGTTTTGTCCGCGCAAGCACGAATTCCCGACCCGGTTAACATGGGTGCACCCGGCAGGCCGCCAGCCGGTTTTCGCTCGTCCCGGATCGACAGGAGAGACGGAACCCGTTAAACTATTGAACTGAAGAGACTTGCGTTCATTCGTGAGAGCGAGCGGTTCGGATCGCGTTTGGACGAGGGAGGTCCGGGCGCCGGGTGAAAAGCCCCCTCAAAAGGTTGACTCCGCAGCGGCCGGGGCTTAGGGTGGCGATGGTCTTTCGAGGCACCGGCCGATACGAGACGGCACAACGGCCAAGGGGGGGTGCGATGATGAAGCAGTCCATGACGCGAGGCATGTTGGCCGCCTGTGCCGTCGCAATGCTGTTCGCGACGAGCGGCTCCGCGCGGGCGGAACTGCTCACCGGGCCGACCGCCCAGACGGTCGACGGCCGGATCGTGATCCGCTTCGAAGTCCGCGCGGCGACCGACGTCGAAGTGTCGGTGCTCGACGCCGAGGGCCGGGTCGTGCGCCATTTGGCCGCGGGCGTCCTGGGCGGTGGGAATCCGCCGCCGGCGCCGCTCGTGCCGGGCCTGGCGCAGTCGGTGGCCTGGGACGGCCGCGACGACGCCGGCCGGCCGGCCACGGGCGGTCCGTTCAAGGCACGGGTGCGCGTCGGGCTGCGGCCGCGCTTCGACCGCTTCCTCGGCGCGTCGCCCGAAAACCAGGGCGCCCCGGTCGGCCTCGGATGCGACCCGTCGGGCAATCTCTACGTCATGTCCACCTGGGTGGCTCCAAACCAGCACTACCCGGGAATGGAGATCAAGAGCTTCGACCGCCAGGGCCGCTACCGCCGCCAGATCATGCCCTATCCGGCCAGCCTGCCGCCGGAGCGGCTCACGGGCGTCGAGCGGGTCGAACTGCCCGACGGCACCAGCGTCCCGCTGGTCTATCACGGCGGCAATCACAGTCTCTATCCGCAGTCGGGCGCGGCGTTGCGGCAGAGCCTCCTGATTCGGCCCGACGGCAAGCTCGTCACGACCAACGCGATCATGGGCGACCTGCCCTACGGCTTCACCGAGGCCGAGCGGCGGGTCGTCGTGCTGGGGGCCGACGGCAGCGTCGGCGACGACTATCTCGGCCCGCGGATCGCGCGCGGCGCGTGGCGCGGCGGATCGTATATCATGCTGGCCCTCTCGCCCGACGGCGAGACGATCTACGCCGCCGGCTACCGCGACGACGGCGTGCCCGTGCCCGCCGTGACGCGAACCACCTGGAACGCCGAGGGCGAGCCGGAGGTTTTCCTGGGCGATCCCGCCACCCCCGGCGCCGGGCCGCACGGGCTGGTGGAGCCGCGCGGGTTGGCCGTCGACCGCCAGGGCAACCTGTACGTGTGCGACAACGCCGCCGGGCGCGTGGCGGTCTTCTCACCGGCCGGGCGGCTCATCGGGCGGATTCCGGTCGAGCACCCGGACACGGTCGCCGTCCACCGCACCAGCGGCGCCGTCTATGTCCTGACGATTCGTCCCGACCCGGAGCGCAACCGCGACCGCGCGCGCTGGGGCCAGGGTCACAACTGGTACGAGGGCAAGCGGCTGGTGAAGTTCGACGGCATCGAGGCGACGGACCCCTCGGCGGCGATGGACCTGCCGACCAGCCCGGTCAAGACGCTTTTCTGCCTCGACGACTCGCGCGACGAGGCCGTTCTGTGGATCGGCCAGATTCGATACGGAGACCGCGAGTTGATGCGGGTGGTGGATCGGGGCGACGCCTTCTCCGCGGCGGAGTATCCCATCCGCGACCGCGTGCCCGAAGGCGCCGCGCCGGTCGGCTACATCGACCTGACGGTCGATCCTCATACCGAGGAAGTGGTCGTCGGCAAGATGACGGCCCAGCGTTACGACGGCCGGACGGGCGAGCACCTCGGCCGCGTGTGCTTTGAGAACGCCCGGCAGATTCCCGGCGCCGATTGGGGAGAGATTGAGTTCGCCTTCGACGGCCGGACGCTTCTCCATCAAACGGGGCACGAGCGGCTGTTCCGTTTCGACCGGCGCGGCGACCCGGTCCCCTGGCCGGGACGCCAACCCAACGAGCGCGCGCCGCACGAGGTGGCCGGCGACCTGCCGCAGGGGTTCATGCACTCGCGCGGGCTGGCCGCCGCGCCCGACGGCGGCTTCTTCGTGCTGCATCACGAAGACCACCGGACCTGGAACAACGGCCGGGTCAGCCGGGTCGGGCCCGACGGCTCGGTCGTCCGGCGCGACATCGTGCGGAGCGACGTGCCGGTCGGCGGCGTTCGGGTGGGCCGCAGCGGACATATTTACGTCGGCGTTCACTTGAAGCCGGCGCGCGAACTGCTGCCCAAGTGGTTCTCGATCTTTCCCGGCGGCCACATCCCGCCCGCGCCGGAGCCTCCGGACGGCTGGGGGACGGAGCCCGGTCAGTTGCCGCCCGGCCCCGCGCCGTGGTACGTCGAGCAGTATGGCTCGGTGGTGAAGTTTCGCCCGGACCGCGGTCGGCTGGTGTTCGAGGAAGACGGGCCGTACTTCGCGCCGAACGTCGGCGGCGAGCACGCCAGTTGGACGCCCGACTGGCGGACCGCCCGCGGATCGGTCCGCGCCGAAGGCGTCGAGTGGACGTGGTACGGCCTGGCGCCGATGCCGTCGCGCCGGGGCACGTCGCGGCATTTAGGCGGCCCGCGATGCTCCTGCCAGACGCCGCGCTTCGACCTCGACGGCCACGAGCGCGTCTACCTGCCTGATCCGTACCGTTTCGGGGTGGCCGTGCTCGACGCGGCCGGCAACCTGATTACCCGGTTCGGGCAGTACGGCAACCAGGACGACCCCGGCCGGGGCGACGCGATCCCGCTCGGCTGGCCCCATGCCGTGGCGGCCTCGCACGAGGCGGTGTACGTGGCCGACATGGTCAACCACCGCGCGGCGCGGGTGCGGCTGGAAGCGGCCGCCGAGGCGTCGTGTGACGTGGCGCCACCGTAAGAACTTGTAAGAGTATTACTTCCCGGGGCCGCTTTTCAAGAGCAGCGATCCTCGTTGGCCTGGTTCACACGGCTGGTGAAAGATGCAGCAAATAATCAAACCTGGCGGCGAACGCATCAACGTTCATTACCTCTACAACATCATCACCGACGAAGTCGACGACTTGAAGATCGTCCTCCCTGGGAGCGGATAAGGGGAGCATTGCGATGAGAGTACGTGCCAAGAATCTGCGCCCGGAGGAGGTACCTCCCGAGGTCGAACGGTACATCCGTCAGATATTCGTAACACCGGGGAATAAGTATGATGTTCACTGCATCGTAGTGTTCGATGGAATCGTTCATCTGCAAATTGTGGACGACATGGGCTATCCGGCGTGGTACGCCTCCGTACTATTCGATTTGGTCGACAAGAGTCTGCCGGATGATTGGGAATGCAACCTCCTGCCAGGGACTGACATAAACAAGCGTCTGATGCTGCTTGGTCCGGAGTTCATCGTCAAAGACGAAGCGTCTTATGAAGCCATGGTAGAGTTAGACGCGGATCAGGTGGATCGGTTCTGGAAGCGGCC
>CAYXPN010000117.1:0-15260 GCA_964467075.1 uncultured Planctomycetaceae bacterium | reverse complement strand
CACCGACAAGGCTTTCCTGGTGGGTCTGCGCCTACGGCTTGACCCACCCTACGCCCTTGCGCTCACCCTACGCCCTTGCGCTCAGCGGACATTCGGCCGAGAAGGCTTTTGGAGGCTGTAGCAAGACCTTACACTGCTTGTCGCACATACCCCGCCACGGGTCCGCTGGGTGTGGTCTTGAGACAGCTCCTTTGACCATGGCGAAGGATCACCATGCACGACATTGCTCTGGCGTTCTACTGGCACCAGCACCAGCCCTACTATCCCGACGACGTGACCGGCGAGAACCCCATGCCTTGGGTCCGCCTGCACGGCACCAAGGACTACTGGGGCATGGCCGCGCTCTTGCGCGAGGCGCCGGAGCTGCGGGCCACGATCAACCTGGTGCCCAGTTTGTTGAAGCAGATTCTGGCTTACACCGAAGCGGGCCATGTGGACACGCATCTGCGCGTCTCGCGCATACCGGCCGACGGATTGAGCGAGGAGGACCTGGCGTACCTGCTGGACAATTTTTTCATGGTCCATGCGGACCAGATGATCCGGCCCTATCGGCGCTATTTCGAGCTGTACAAGAAGCGGGGCCTGTCGGTCGACACGGCCCTGCAGGCGCGCAAACGGTTCAGCCGGCGCGACATCATCGACTTGCAGTGCTGGTCGAACCTGGTGTGGATTCATCCGCTGGCCTTCGAGCTCGATCCGGAGCTGGCCGAGTTCCGCAAGAAGGGCCGCCACTGGACGGAGAAGGAAAAGCAGTGGTTGCTCGACCGGCAACTGGCTTTGCTGGCCGAGGTGGTCCCGCTCCACCGCGAGCTGCTCGAGCGCGGCCAGGTCGAGCTGACCACCACCCCCTTCTACCATCCCATTTTGCCGCTACTGTGGGACAAGCGCCAGGCCCGCCGGGCGATGCCCGAGGTGCTATTGCCCAAACACCTCGACGGCCTGGCCGAGGACGTACAGATCCATGTGCGCCGCGCCGTGGAGTTCCACGAGCAGCTTTTCGGCCAGAAGCCGCGCGGCATGTGGCCTTCGGAAGGCTCGGTCTGCCAGGGCATCATCCCGGCGATCGCCGACGCCGGGATTCACTGGATGGCCACCGACGAGGAAATCCTCTCTTGTTCCACCCACGGCTGGGTGTCGCGCGACGGTGACGGATTCCTGCGCAATCCCGAGATGCTCTACCGGCCCTGGCGCGTGGAAGAGCAGGGACGCAGCCTGCAGATCGTCTTCCGCGACCATGCCATGAGCGACCAGATCGGCTTCCACTACCAGCGCTACGCCGCCCAGCAGGCCGTGGACGATCTGTTCGGCAAGCTGGAGGCCATCGGCCGGGCCACCACCGGCAACGCCGGCCACCGGCCCTCGCTGGTGAGCATCATCCTCGACGGCGAGAACTGCTGGGAATACTACCCGAACGGCGGCGTGGATTTCCTGCGCCGGCTCTACCGCCGCGTGCTCGAACATCCCCAGGTCACGCCCGTGCGCATCTGCGACTACCTGGAGCAATACCCGGCCACCGACAAGCTGGGCCACCTGTTTCCCGGCAGTTGGATTCAGCACAATTTCGGCATCTGGATCGGGCATCCCGAGTGCAATCACGCCTGGGACGCACTGCACCAGACCCGGCAGTTCCTCGTCCAGGCCGACCAGCAAGAAGACCAGCCGGCCGACCAGTTGGCCCGCGCCTGGGAGGAGCTGTATATCGCCGAGGGCAGCGACTGGTTCTGGTGGTTCGGCGACGACCATTCCAGCGCCCAGGACGGCCTGTTCGACCGGCTCTTCCGCAAGCACCTGCAGAACGTCTACCAATTGCTCGGCCAACAGCCGCCGGCCGAGCTGGCCCGGCCTATTCGCAGCGGGGCGGGCCATGCCAGCCTGTGTGCGCCGCCGACCGGCCTGTTGAAAGTCAAAGTGGACGGCCGGCGCACCTACTTCGAGTGGATCAACGCCGGACACTACGTCTGCCGCGGCCCGCGCGGCACGATGAGCATGGCCGGCCAGGGCATGATCTCCGATCTCTACTTCGGTTTCGACCAGCAGCGGCTTTTCCTGCGTCTGGACTCGCGCAACGGTCCGTTCCGCGAACAGCTCTCCGAGGTGGACGCCCTGCGCGTGGCGTTCTTCCAGCCGGAGGGTTTCGAGCTGCGCGTGGCCGAGCCCGCCCGGCGCCGGCCCACGGCCCAACTGTATCACGACGGGGTGCCGGTGGCGGATGCGGGGGTGGAGGCCGCGGCCGACGTGCTCTTCGAGCTGTCCGTCCCCTTCCGCAGCCTGGCCGTGGCCACCGAGGAGCCGATCCACTTTTTCGTGGAGCTGAAGCAGCAGGAGAACTCCGTGGAGCGCATCCCCCACGAAGGAGCCGTTGAAACGGCCGTGCCCTCGCCCGATTATGAGCTGATCATGTGGCAGGCGTAAGGAGGGCCGCGGCGCCGTGCGGTCTAGCCAAGGGGTGCTGGAGAACGAGGGTGTCTACGCAGCAGACCATCGTTCTCCTTCAGAAAACGCACAAATCAATCGCACAACCCGAAATCGAAACGCAGAATCTGCGATGCTTGTGCGTTTTCCTGCCATCGCCGCGGCCAAAAAAGGGGCGATCGCAGGGTGAATCAAGAGAAGGGAAGAGTCAGCCAACATCGCGTCCTTGTCACTCGTTCGAGGTTTTGAGAATGCCTGATCTGCGCAAAGACCCGATCGTGGGCCGCTGGGTGATCATCGCCACCAGCCGGGCCCGGCGCCCCCACGATTTCGACACCACGCCTACACGCAACCGGGCCCGTTTCTGCCCCTTCTGCGAAGGCAACGAAGAAGCCACCCCCGGAGAGATCATCGCCTATCGCAGCCCGGGCACCCACCGCAACCGGCCGGGCTGGCGGGTGCGGGTGATTCCCAACAAGTTCCCCGCCCTGGAAATCGAAGGCGAGCTGCACAAACGGGGCGAAGGCATCTACGACATGATGCGCGGCGTGGGGGCCCACGAGGTGATCATCGAGTCGCCGCGCCACGTGATCAGCACCTCGGAGCTGAGCGAGGAGCAGTTGCGCGAGGTGCTCTGGGCCTATCGCGACCGGCTGGTGGACCTGAAGAAGGACCCGCGCCTGGTCTACGGGATGATCTTCAAGAATGTGGGCGCGGCGGCCGGCGCATCGCTGGAGCACTCCCACAGCCAGTTGATCGTCACCCCCATCGTGCCCATCAACGTCTGGGAGGAGATGACCGGCTCGCTGGAGTTCTACAACTATCGCGGCCGGTGTGTCTACTGCGACATGATCCAGCAGGAGCTGGCTATGGAAAAGCGGATCGTGATGGACACGCCGAGCTATGTGGGATTCTGTCCCTTTGCCAGCCGGTTTCCCTTCGAAACCTGGATTCTGCCCAAGAACCACTCGAGCCACTACGAGAACATCCAAAAAAACGGCGTGGAGGACCTGGCCGCGGTGCTGCGCCAGGTGATCGGCAAAGTGGAAGCCGCCCTGGACCAGCCTGCCTACAATTACATCATCCACACGGCCCCGTTTGACACGCAGGAGCTGGCCCACTATCACTGGCATATAGAGATTATTCCGAGTTTGACGAAAACGGCCGGCTTTGAATGGGGTACGGGTTTTTACATCAACCCCGTCCCGCCCGAGCAGGCCGCAGGCTTCCTCCGCGAGGTGGAAATCGACGCGCTGGAACCCCAAGAGATTCCGACTGGCGAAACTGGATAATCTGGGCGGTGGCTGCCGATTAAGTAAACGTGTCATGCGCAGCCGCCGCGGCCGCAGCGCACCGGTGTCGGCCGACGGGGTACCCACCCTCAGAAAGCCAATGACGCGAGGCCGAGCGAGCCGGAGGCCGGGGCTTCCGAAAGAAGCGTAGCGCCCCCGCATGACATTGGCTCTCTGACCATCAAGAAGTCCGATCCTCCTGCCGTCAACGATCTCGATCCATCATGCCTCAGCCCGTCCGATTCATCCTTGCCCTGCACAATCACCAGCCGGTCGGCAATTTCGACCACGTCTTCCAACAGGCCTACCAGGACAGCTACCGCCCGTTCCTCGACGTGTTCTCCCGCTTCGACGCGCTGCGCATCGCATTGCACCTGAGCGGGCCGCTGCTCGAATGGATCGAGGCCCATCAGCCCGACTACCTGGACCGCCTGGCCGAGCTGGTCCGCTGCGGGCGCGTGGAGATCATCGGCGGGGCCTACTATGAGCCCATCCTGGCCATGATCCCCGCCTGCGACCGGCAGGGCCAGGTCCGCGCCTTCCGGCGCCGTCTCCAGGAGCGATTCGGCGTGCCGGTGCGCGGGATGTGGGTGGCCGAACGGGTCTGGGAGCAGTCGTTCGCCCGCGATCTGGTGGATGCCGGGGTGGAATACACCATCCTGGACGATTTCCATTTCAAGACCGCAGGGCTCGAAGACCACCAACTGGCCGGCTATCTGGCCACCGAAGATGAAGGCCGCGTGCTGGCGGTCTTCCCGGGCAGCGAACGGCTGCGATACCTGATCCCCTTCGGAGACCCGGAACAGACTGTCCAGCACTTGGCTGAGATGGCCGAGGCCCGCGAGTCTGCGGTGGTCACCTTCGGCGACGACGGCGAGAAACTCGGCACCTGGCCGGAGACCAAGAAACACGTCTACGACGACCGCTGGCTGGAACGCTTCTTCCAGGCGCTCTGCGACAACCGCGAGTGGCTCCATACCACCACGCCCTCCGAGGTGCTCGACACGTTGCCGCCGGTCGGCAAGGTCTATCTGCCCGATTGCAGCTATCGGGAAATGACCGAGTGGGTCCTGCCCACCGAGCGCCTGGTGCAGTTCGAACGCCTGGCCGGACAGATGAAAGACGACCCGCGCTGGCCGGCCCTGCGCCCGTTCGTGCGCGGCGGGTTCTGGCGCAATTTCCGCGTGAAATACGCGGAAGCCAACGAGATGTATGCCCGCATGATGATCGTCAGCCGCCGCTTGCAGCAGCAACTGGCCGAGGGCGCCGCGGCCGACTCGGTCGAACAGGCCCGCACCGAGCTCTACCGGGGCCAGTGCAATTGCGCCTACTGGCACGGTGCGTTCGGTGGCCTGTATCTGCCCCACCTGCGCCATGCCGTCTATCGCCACCTGATCGCGGCCGACAACCTGCTGGATCGGGCCCAGGGGCGCGACGGGCCGTGGGTCGAGGCCGTGGCCGGCGATTTCGACTTCGACACGCGCAACGAAATCCGGCTGGCCAACGACCGGCTCTGGACCCTGCTGAGCCCCGCGCGCGGCGGGCAACTGCTCGAACTCGATGTCCGACCGATCTGCCACAACCTGCTGGCCACGCTCACCCGACGGCCCGAAGCCTACCACCAGAGAGTCCTCGCCGGCGCCGGCCAGGACCACGAGCAGCTCGCCAGCATCCACGACCGGGTCGTGTTCAAGCAGCAGGACCTCGACCAGCGCATCCAGTACGACTCCTACCCGCGCAAGGCCCTGGTCGATCTGTTCTTCCACCCCGAGGCCACCCTCGAAGCCATGGCCCGGGCAACCGCGCCCCAAACAGGCGATTTCGCCACCGGACGCTACGAAGCGCGCATTCGCCGCAATCCCGACCGCATCCAGGTGCAGCTTGCGCGCGAAGGGGCGGTGGACGGGCAGGCGCTGAAGATTACCAAGGCGGTGACCCTGGCCGCGGGCAGCGATACGCTGGAGATTGCTTATCTGATCGAGAATCTGCCGCGGGATGGCCGATGGTGCTTTGCCGTGGAGATGAACTTCGCCGGCATGCCCGCCGGACAGGACGACCGTTTCTTCGCCGATACGGAGGGCAACCGCCTGGGGGACCTGGGCACGCACCTGGACCTGGCCGGGCTGGCTGGGCTGGAAGTCTGCGACGAGTACCTGGGGCTGCGCGCCACCCTCGGCAGCTCGCGTCCGACGGCCTTCTGGAGCTTCCCGGTCGAGTCGGTCAGCCAGTCGGAGGGCGGGTTTGAGCTGGTACACCAGTCGGTCGCCGTGTTGCCCCACTGGCTCATCCAGGCCGACTCCAAAGGACGCTGGGGGGTCACGCTCCAGTTGACCCTCAATACGCGAGGGGCCGAAAGCCGGCAGCACAACCGCAACTCCCTGGCCGCGGCGGTCCATTGAGCTGTGTCTGGCCCGGCCACCTCTTTGTGCTGGCCGGCAGTGTTTACGGATAGTCTCTAAACCCCACGGGAACCCTGGAGGGGCTGATTCCTTTCGTCCCAAGACGTGTCGCTCCCCGTAGGGGCGACGCATGCGTCGCCCCTGCCCATTCTGATGCCCGCCCCTACCCAGTTGGATGCGTTCCCGTGTACCACTGCTTGCCCGCGGCGCACGAATCGCGCACGCTGATTTGGAAAAGGCAATTCCATCGCATCCGGCACACTCGCACACGCCGCCTGGCGGCACGGGGAATTTGGACTCTCATGCCACGCGGGCCGGGTCTTGGCGAGCAGGCCGCTGACGGATGCGATTCCTCACAAGCCTCACGGCGGCCCCATGCACACCACGCGCCCGTCGGCCAACGAAAGAAACAGCATCCCGTTCGCAGCCGGCAAGATAACCCCTCCCGAGCCTCACCGGAAGCAAGAGCCGGCGCTCAAGCAGGTTCCAGCCATCTACCAGGGCCGCGTCTGGTTCTTCGTTCCGCTCGAAGTCCGGCAGGAGGCGACCGAGGGCCGCGCCACCTTGAAAGTGCAGATCAAGACACAAGCCTGCGATCAGAACCGCTGCCTCGCGCCGCGGACGGATGAAATCGAACTGACGATGACCGTCGCAGCCGATGGTTCGCAAGAGGGAGAGAGACATGCCACGATTCTCAAGCCGTGAGCGCGGCCATGGCCTCTTCGGGCCCCGCCGAACCACCCGTGTGGGGATATTCGCCTGGGGTTGGGGATATTCTTGTCTGATTTCGGGCCTCCCGAAACATTTGTAGATAGAGAGCCAACAACCTCGATTGAGAGCGGGCGCGTTCGTGCAACATCCTGCGGATGCTGAAACCTTTCTTGTCTTGCTGAGGCCGCTGGAGCGGTCGCTGGAGTTATACGCGCGGCGGATGCTTCGGGATGCTTCACAAACCGAGGACGTTCTTCAGGAAGCAGTTATGGAGGCGTGGCGACATTTTCCCGAGTTCACCCTGGGCACGAATTTCAAGGCGTGGGTGTTTCGTTTCCTGACCCACAAGATTCTCAACGCCAACCGGCGGGTAGAGGCCGTTTCGCTCGGAGACATCCCCGTTGAACTGACGGTTGAGGAACTTTGGGCGGGGTCAGATGCCGAAGAAGCTTTCCTTTTTCTGATGGCCGATCCTCATCGTTTCAGCCAATCATTGGAACAGCCATTAGCGGCAGCGCTGGCACGGCTGGCTGCTCCCGAGCGTGCCTGCCTGCTATTGAAGGCCGTCGGCGGGTTCACGTACCAGGAGATCCACGGGCTGCTCGACATACCCGTCGGCAGCGTCATGGGGTATCTCGCCCGGGCGCGTCGCCGAATGCGCTTGTTTCTTGCGGATTATGCCGACGATGATTCAACTTCCAACCGCCCCTCCGCGCACGAAGGAGGGCATGAGGAATGAACTGCAACGAAGCGCGAAAACTGTTTCCTCTCTACTACGACAGCGAAGGCGACGCCGGGTTGCAGCTTGAGATCGGCGACCACCTGGCCGTTTGCCCCGACTGCCAAGAGTGGTTTTCGCGTCAATCGCGCGGTGAAGACGCGCTCGTCCGGTTGCTCTGGGCGGGCGAAGCGACGCCGACGACATGGGAGGCGATCGAGAGTCAAGTGCGAGCATCCACACGCCCCCGACAACGATTGCTCCGCCTTCCCTTCTGGAAAGTCGCCACGGCGGCCTTGGCGATCGCGGCAACCGTGTTGGTGGGCGTTGCGCTGCGCGGGTGGCCGCACGGTGGCGAGTCCATCCCCGATCTTTCGCAGTTGGCGGCTGCTGAGCACCAACGGTACGTCGAGGGCCGCTGGCAAGCGGAAGTGCAGTCCGAGTCGGTGGACGAAGTTGAGCAGGCGCTGCGCGGGCGTGCCGGTTTTGCCGTCCGCTGCCCGCCGAAGGGGCAGGCTGGTTTTCACCTCCGTGGTGGCGGGCTCTGCCGGCTTGGTCACGAGACCGGTGTCCACATTGTCGGTGACGTTCAGACTCACCCCGTCTCCGTCATCGTGCTCCCCGGCGACGCCCTGCGGTCCTTCCCCCACATGCGCGGGCACCTCACCGGCGAAGGCAAGTCTCACCGATGCCGCGAAGGTCGCTACGAGATGATCGCGTCGCTGCTTCACGGTCACGTGGTCGTCGTCCTCGGTAGTGTAGGCCCGGACGTTCTGGCGGAGATTCTCCAGGGCTACGGAAGCCACCACGCGAGCAACACCGCTGACCAGCCGCGCCTGGTTGCGATTCGTTGACGGCTAATGGCCTCCGACCATTGGAGGAACTCACACATGATCCTCACCACCCTCAAGAATCCGCACGTCGTCGTCGTACTGGCACTGATTGTGCTCGTGGTCGGCGTGGTCTCCTACCAGAAGATTCCTGCCGACCTGTTGCCGATCTTCAAGACCCCGGCCGTGCAGATCGTCACGTTCTATCCCGGGATGCCGCCGGAGGTGATGGAACGCGACATCATGAGCCGGCTGGAACGGTGGACCGGCCAGTCGGTGGGCATCGCGCATCAGGAAGGCAAGGCGATGCTCGGCGTGTGCATCGTGAAGGACTTCTTCCGCGAAGACATTTCGATGGACACGGCAATGTCCCAGGTGACCAGCTATGCCGTGAGCGACATGTTCTATTTGCCGCCCGGCACGATTCCGCCGATGGTCATGCCGTTCGACCCGACCGCCTCGGTGCCGCTCTGCCTAGTGAGCGTATCCAGCACCGAGATGAGCGAGAAGGAGCTGTACGACATCGCGTATTTCGAGCTGCGCAACCGCTTGCAGGCCATCCAGGGCGTGATCGCCCCGGCCGTGTACGGCGGCAAGCTGCGGCGCATCCTGGCTTACGTGGACCGGGAGAAGCTCGAAGCGCGGGGGCTTTCGCTGATGGACGTCCAGAAGGCGCTGTTGAAGCAGAACGTGCTGATCCCGGCGGGCAACGCCAAGATGGGCGACATCGACTTCCAGATTTTCACCAACGCCCTGCCCGACACCGTGGAGTTACTCAACGACACTCCCATCAAGATGGTCCACGGTGCGCCCGTGCTCTTGCGCGACGTGGGCGAGGTCCGCGACGCCGGGCAAATCCAGACGAACGTCGTCCGCGTCAACGGTGCCCGCCAGGTCTACATCCCGATCTACCGGCAGCCCGGTGCCAACACGATCCAGATCGTGGACGCCATCAACGACCGCCTGACCCGCATCCTGGCGCGACTCAAGGAAATGAACGCCGACAACCCCAAGATGCAGAGCCTCGTACTGAGCGTCGTGATGGATCAGTCGGTCGGCGTCCGGCAGAGCATCACGGGCCTTCAGATCGCAGGCGGGCTGGGGGCGGCGCTGGCCGGACTGGTGGTCATGCTCTTCTTGCGCAACCTGCGATCGGCCTTCATCATCTTCCTGGCGATCCCCCTTTCGATCCTCGCCGCGGTGATCGGCCTGTTCTACACCGGCGACACGATCAACGCCATGACGCTCGGCGGGCTCGCCTTGGCCGTAGGCATCCTCGTGGACCAGTCGATCGTGGTCTTGGAAAACGTGGTGCGGCACGCGCGGATGGGCAAGGAACCCGCGCAAGCCGCCCTGGACGGGACCCGTGAAGTGGCGCTGCCCATCCTCGTATCGACCATCACCTTCTGCGCCGTCTTCTATCCGGTCGTGTTCCTGTCCGGGATGGCCAAGTTCCTCTTCACGCCGCTGGCCATCGCCGCCAGCATAGCGATTCTGGCATCGTTCCTCCTCTCGATGACCCTGGTTCCCGCCTACTGCGCGAAGTTTCTCGGATCGGCGGGGGTTGTGGGCGGGTCTCCTGACCCGACCACTTCCGGTGGGGCGGTCGGCAGACCGCCCCACAACGGAGCCCCACAACGGAAGGAAGGCCGGCTCGTGCGGGCGTTCGGGCGGGTCTTGGCGGGAGCAATTCGGCTTCGCTGGCTGGTAGCGTTGGTCGCGTTGGCGGCCTTCGTCGGCTCACTGCTCTTAGTAGCGGTCATGGGCCGGGAACTCTTTCCCCCGGTCGATTCGGGCCAGTTCACGATGTACGTCCGCTTGCCTTCCGGCACGCGCATCGAGCGGACGGAGGAGGCCATCCAGGGGATCGAAGGGGCCATCATCGACCGCCTCGGCCAACCCGACCCTGCCTTTGCACTGGGCGAGGAGAAACACCCGGACTCTCACCTCCAAATCCTGATCTCGAACATCGGCGTGCTGATGGACTGGCCCGCGGCCTACACGCCCAACACGGGGCCGATGGACGCTTTCGTTCTGGTGCAATTGAAGGACAAGCCCGGTCGCCCGGACGTGTTTCGGCTTGTGACCGAGTTGCGAGGCGAGTTGCGCGCGCGATTCCCGGGCGTAGAGTTCGCCTTCGACACGGGCGGCATGATGACGGCAGCACTGAACATGGGAGAGCCCTCGCCGATCCACTTCCAGGTCACCGGCTCGAACCTGCACACCGCTCAGGAGATCGCCCGGCTGGTCAGGCAAGAGGCGCGGCAGGTCGAAGGCACCGCCGACGTGCGCGTCGCGCAGCGCATGGACTACCCGGTGCTGAACGTGGAAATGGACCGCGTGGTGGCCGCGTACCAGGGCGTCACCGTGGACGACGCGATGAAGAACGTCGTCAGTGCCACCAACAGTTCGATCAATTTCCAGCCCGCCTTCTGGATCGACCCCAAAAACGGCAACCACTACTTCCTCGGCGTCCAGTACCGGGAGGATGACATCCGTTCGCTCGACACGCTGCGCGACATCCCCATCACGGGGGAAGGTACGGTGCGGCCGGCACTTTTGCGAAACATCGCACGGATCGAACGGGCGACCGGCCCGGCCGTTATCAACCACATGAACATCACCCGGGCCACCGACGTGTATGCCAACGTATTGCCCGGCTACGATGTGGGTTCCGTGGTCACAGCCATCGAGCGCCGACTGGAAGCCAACCCCGAGCTGAAGCTCGCCTCCCAATGGACGGAACGAGGCCAGGTTTACGACGTAGCCGGGCCGCAATTTGAGGGCAAAGGCTACTCCGTCGAGATGCAGGGGGAGGTCCGCTCGATGCGCGAGTCGTTCGGGCAGTTCTCGCAGGGACTCCTGATCGCCGTGATCCTCGTGTACCTGGTGATGGTTGCCCAGTTCCGAAGCTTTCGCGACCCGTTGATCGTCCTGTTGACCGTACCGCTGGGTTTCATCGGCGTCGTGGCCTTGCTCTACTTGACGGGGACGAACCTCTCCATCATGGCCTTCATGGGTATCATCATGATGGTGGGTATCGTGGTGGAATACTCCATCATCCTCGTCGATTTCGCCAACCGCCGAATAAGCGAGGGAATGCCCGTCCGCGAGGCTATCGTCGATGCCGCGAAAGTCCGGCTGCGGCCGATCCTGATGACCTCGTTGACGACCTGGCTGGCGCTGTTGCCGATGGCCATCGGCTTCGGCGGCGGCGACGCGAATATCCCCTTGGCGCGGGCGATCATTGGCGGCGTGCTCGGGGCCACGCTGCTTGCGCTGGTCGTCGTACCGTGCCTGTACGTCATGATGAAAGGAACGCCGCGTGCGGCGGAACTGTAGGGTGGGTCGAGCGCAGCGAGCCCCACCACGGAGCTTTTTGTGTTTTGGTGGGGCTCGCTGCGCTCGACCCGCCCTACGATCCGACGGCTGACTGTGTGGAGGAGCAAGAATGAGTGCCGAACAATCCAGACTCAAGCGCTGGCTCTGGCCGGCCGCGGTCGTTCTTCTGATACTGCCCGCAGCGATCTTTGCGATCGCAGCGTTTGCTGGCCGCAATAACCCCGCCGAAAACGCAAAGCCCGGCTCCGCTGAAACGTCTCAGCGTGTGCCGCGAGTCCCGACGATCGTCGTCCAGCGCAAAGACCTTGCGCGGACGATCGAAATGCCCGGAACCGTGGAGGGCTTTGAATCCGTCGAGCTTTACGCCAAGATCGGCGGATACCTGCATACAATCTCCGTGGACATCGGGGATACGGTCAAAGAGGGCCAGACGCTGGCGACACTTTACGTTCCCGAGATGCTTCGCGAACTCGACCAGAAGGAGGCCGAGATAGCCCGCGCCACAGCCGCCGTCGAGCAGACGCAGGCGGCGATCCGCCAGATGGAGGCCGAAGTGACCAGGGCCGGTGCCGCTCTCGAAGAGACCGCTGCCGAGGCCCTGGAAAAGAAGGCCCAGCGGGAATATCGCCAGGCGGAGTACCGCCGGATCAAGGGATTAGTCGATAGTGGCGCGGTGTCGAGGAAGCTTCTGGACGAGGCAACCTACCAGTTGGACGCCGCTCTTGCCGCCGAACGCGCCGCCGAGGCCCGCGTTCGCACGGCCGAGGCGACGGTGGGCGCGGCCCGGGCCAACTTGGACAAGGCGAAGGCCGACGCCAAGACGGCCCAGGCTGAGGTCGCCGTGGCCAACGCAGACCAGAGCCGGGCCGAAACAATGATGCAATATGCGACGATCCGCTCCCCGTTTCCCGGGGTCGTGACCAAGCGTTGGGTCGATCGCGGAGCCTTCATCCAGCCTGCCGCCGGCAACAGCGCCGCCAGGCCGCTGCTGGCCGTCACGCGAACGGATGTGGTCCGCGTGTTCGTTGACCTCCCGATGGCCGAAGTCGGCGCGCTTGATCGCGGCGACAAGGCCGTCCTGGACCGGATCGCCGTGTTTCCGGACAAACGATTCCCGGGCGAGATCACTCGGTTCGCGTCGGCCTTGGATATGACTTCCCGCATGATGCGCGTCGAGATCGACCTGGATAATCCCGACGGCAAGCTGATGCCGGGCTACTACGGTTACGTGACCGTCTTTCTGGAACAGTACCCCCGCACACCCGTCGTGCCGTCATCCGCGTTGGCCAAGGAGGGGACAGCGCACTTCGTCAGCGTCGTAGATGCCAACGTGTGTCGGCGGCGGGCGGTGACGCTGAACTTCTACGATGGCCGGATTGCCGGGATCGCGACCGGCTTGAAGGGTGGCGAACAGGTCGTCCGCACTGGCGCCGGCTCCCTGAATGATGGTGAGGAAGTAATCCCGGTTCTTGCGTCAGCAGACACATCCGGGGGCTGAGGCTGCCGGCCATCAGTTCGGGATGCCCTGTCTTCCCCATTTTGCCCAGTGGTTGTGCGAATCTGCAAACAGAGATTTCGTGCTAAAGAAGTTGCGCGGATCATTCCGAACACGAAGAGATGGCGGACTGGGCAAGCTTTGCCTTGCGGAGGAACGTTGGTCCTCTCGACCGAAGGGAACGATAGATGCGAAGGATCGCACTTGCGGCGTTTGCCATGCTGGTTGCGATCGGGTTGCTGGGCCTCGTGGCCGGCTGCGCCTCCACCGGCCACAGTCCAGACCCCGATCGCCAGTCAGCCGTTACCGCGCCCGGCCAACCACGCCGGGAACAAGCATCTGCCCCAGTCCAACCAACTGCGGTACAACTCGCTTCCTTCACCGACCCACCCTTACCCGATACTCCGGCCGGAAAGGATGTGAAGGATCGGTCCGACATGCCGCAGACGGTCGCTGGCATGGAAGGAACCTCCGCTGGTGAGACCTACCCGATTGATCTCTCGAACGCCCTGGCCCTGGCCGGGGCCAACAACCTCCAAATCCAATTCGTGCGCGAACGGGTCCGCGAAGCCTACTTGAATCTCTCGGAAGCCCGACTGATGTGGGTCCCCTCTCTCCGCGCCGGCATCGGCTACAATCGACACGATGGCCGGCTCCAGGCAACCGAGGGCGAGGTCATCGACGCCGGCCGCAACTCGTTGTTCCTTGGCGGGGGCGCAGGTCTGGGCACCGCATCGCTCACGGGCGGAGCCGGCGGCCCGCCTCGACTCGTCATGGATCTTTCGCTGGCCGATGCCTGGTTCACCAGACTGGCCGCAAGGCAAACGGTCGGCGCCGCGCAAGCGGCAAGCGAAGCCACGATGAACGATACGCTGCTGGCTGTCGGATTGGCATATTATGATCTGGTGGAAGCTTACGGCCTTCTGTCCAACGCCGAGACAGGGTTGGAGGCCGCTGATCGGATGCTGGACCTCACCCGGAAATTCGCCGAACAAGGCCAAACCTCCCAGTCCGAAGTCGCCCGCGCCGAGGCCGAGCGTGGCCTCTGGCAGCAGGCCGTGGAGGACGCCAAGCGGCTGACGATTACCCGCAGCACAGAACTGGCCCGGGTGCTCCGCCTCGATCCCCGCGTGGCGCTGGTTCCGGGAGAAGATCGGATCGTACCGCTGGAAATCGTCAAGGATTCCGGCGGCGTGGACGAAATGGTGAGCACGGGTCTGGCGAACCGGCCGGAATTACGCCAGTACCAGCACCTGATCGCTGCCGCCGACGAGAACATCCGCCAGGAGGCATGGCGGCCCTGGCTTCCGAACATGGCCGTAGGATACAGTGCGGGAAGCTTCGGTGGAGGCCCCTCCGGCACCTTCGACAACCAAGGCGGGCGCGGTGACTTCGACGCCTTGGCCGTCTGGGAGCTACAGAACCTCGGCCTCGGCAACAGCGTTCATCACCGCCAGCGCCGAAGCCAGCAGCGGCAGACGTACTTCCAGTACCAGATGATCCGCGACCGCGTAGCGGCCGAAGTGACCACCGCCGCGGCCGACATCGCCAGCTACCGGCATCAGATCGAGACCACATCCGACAGCATCCAGGCGGCCGACCGCACCGTCCGGCTGACCGAGCAGCGAATCAACCAGGGCGCGGCCCTGCCCATCGAACTCATCCAGGCCATCCGCGCTCGCGCCACCGCCCAAGATGCCTATACGAAGGCAGCCACCGCCCAGAACCGGTCTCAACTTCGCCTCTTGCGAGCCATCGGGCAACCGCCAACATCCGGCGGATAGACTCTTGTCCCCCGCCCACAGTCTAGGTTGGCTGCTCCTGTGACGCCGTTGGCACAGCCGTGTCGATCTCAGCAGCGAGTCGTATAAACGCTCTGTCTTGTCGAATCGCGTCGCGGAAGGCGATGTACTCTGCTGACAGCGGGTTGCCGATCCTTCGCAGACTTGTAGTGCTCGATGACCGGCGGTTCCGGCCCGGTGTCGATAATGTACTTGCCAGCCTGTCAGAAAAGGTGTCAGGAACCATTTCTTGACACGCGGGATGCGTATCGGTAAGCTG
>CAYXPN010000116.1:7288-15333 GCA_964467075.1 uncultured Planctomycetaceae bacterium | reverse complement strand
GGGTGCGTTGCGCGTTGATTGCCGGCCACGACAAAGCGTGGCCCTCCATTTGGGCGACCTGGAGGGACGCGGTCCCTCGCGTCCGTTGGGTGCGTTGCGCGTTGATTGCCGGCCACGACAAAGCGTGGCCCTCCATTTGGGCTGCTTCAGTAACCCGCACGGTCCGTGTAGTTGCAGCCGATCAGGAACACCTTGCGTCCGTCGCGTTCGATGCGGGTCACGTGGGCCACCTGGGCCACGAGATAGGTGAGTTTCGGCGGAGTGCCCAAGGCCACCACCAGGGCGTCGACTGCCAGGGGTGCGTCGGCGTAGAACGAGAAACCTCCGGCCGCGATATCGTGGCACTGAACTTCGTAGAAACTCGCCCGGGGCGGAAGGCCGGCGCCGGTGATCGGTGCAATCTTCTGGATGTAGGGATAGGCCCGGCGGGGATGCCGGCGCCGTTCGCCGCCGGCAGGAACCGGCATCCGTCCAAACGGTGCCGCAGCCGCGCCTTCACCTTCGGTGTCCGAGAAGTCTTTGACCGGCTTACCTTGAAGCAGCCGGGTGACAGTCTGCCGGGCCTTTTGGGTCGCTTCTTCAGCCCGACGGGCCGCGGCCTCGGCCCGGCGCTGGGCCGTGATGTCCAGGCCCGTCAGCAGGATGCTCGTGGTGCCGTCGCGGTCCGGCACGGCGCCGGCGGTCCAGGCGATCTGCCGTTTTTCCGAGCGTTTCGTGAGCACCACGCTCTCGAATTCAACCGCGGGTTCCCCGGCGGCGATTCTGTCCAACGCGCGCTGGAAGAGCCCCGCCTCGTCGGGTCCCGACAACACGGTCCACACCGGGCGCCCCTGGATGTCCAGCACGGCGAAGCCGGTCACCTGTTCACACATTCGATTGATGCGAACCACGTGGCCCCGCTTGTCCAACATCAGCACCAGCGCGTCCACCGTGTCGATCACGCTGGTGGCGAACCGGCGTTCGCGGGCCAGGCTTGTCTCGGCTTCGGCGCGAGCCAGCGTGGTGCCCACCAGATGGGCCACGGTCTCGGCAAAGGGCAAGTCACCGGTGCGGAACGCGTGCGGCTTCGGACTGCAAGCCACCAAGGCACCGAAGGCGCGGCCGGGCATTTTCAGGGGAACCGCCACGGCGCTGCGCACACCCTGCTCCTGCAGAAACGCATCGCCGAAGCGCTGTTCGCGGCTGAGGTCGTCGGCGGTCACGGGGCGGGCCACGTACAGGGCATAGCCGGCCAGCGACTGATCGCCGCGCGTGGTGTATTCGTGACATCTCGGCCGTCCCGCAGCAGCCTCGCCGTCGGTGTGCACGAACTGAAACCGAAGTGAGCGCCCGTCAGGCCCTACCCGGGCCGCCCCACAGAACGGGGCGCCGAAGATCTCGGCCAACAGCGACGCGGCGTCGCGCAACAGCATGTCCGGATCGGGTGAGGCCAGCGCACGCCGTCCCAGGGCCACCAGCGCTTCCTGGCGATTCGCGCCTCCCTCGGCCGTGCGATCCGCAGGCGCGGCGGGCGGGGAGACTCGAGGGTCCCCGTCCGGCGGTGTTTGTGTCGTAAGCTCGGTCGAGCTGGGCATGGTGAGTGTCTTTCCCGAAACGTGTGCCGCGGGGAATTACAGGGTGACCACCTTCTCCTCCAACGTGAAATTCGGAGGCACGACCGGAGTGGGATACCTGCCCTCGTACGCGAACGTGCGATTTCGGCCGTAGCGTTTGGCCTCCTGGAGGGTGACGTCCAGGCGCGTCAGGAGCGAGTTGGACGTATCCTCCGCGGTGGCTTCGGCCACCGCGCCGCTGATGGTGATGCGGATATCGCCTTGCAGGTGTCGAAATCGCGCCAGTTCAAGTGTTTGCCGGATGCGCTCGATGCTGCTGATGGCCGCATGGCTCTCCACGTCCGGGAAGACCAGCACGAATCGCTGCCCTCCGATCCTCGCGATCAAGTGACTCTGCTGGTCGGCCTGCAGGAGTCTGGTGACGGCGCGCAGCAGTTGGTCGCCGGTCCGGCGACCGTAGTTGGCGTTGACCTCTCCCAGTCCGTCCACATCGATCGTGCCCATACAGAGGCGCCGAGCCCGCTGAGTTTGCTGCACCCAGAACTGGTGCAGCCACGCCTCGAGGGCCACTCGCGTGTGCAGCCCGGTGAGCGGGTCGGTCTGCCTGGCCAGCTCGGGGTCGTCCAGCAAACCGCTCTGCCTGGCCACCTCGATGCGATATTCCTCCAAGGCCCCACGCACCCGATGGTTGGCATCGAGCAGGTGATCCGTTCTGGCGACCATCTGGCGGCACTGTTCCGACAGGTCGCCCTCGGAGTCGAACGATTGGGCGACCTCGGTGGTTTCGGCGATCCCGCGATCCTGGTCTTCCACGGCCGCGGGCCAGCCCTCGGCGTCGGGTTGGCTTGTGCTTGCTGCCTGCTGCGCTTCGACCAGTTGGCCCTGGGCCTGCTTGCGCCGGCGGATGTATTGATCGGTCGCACCCAGGAGCGAGGCCAGGCACGCTTCGATGGCGGCTGCCTCGGGCGACTGCACCTGGGCGCGCAGTTTCTCGTTTGTCTCGATCAACACCACGTCGTAGGTCGCCACTTCTCCTTCGAGCGCCGCAGTGGCCGACTCGACCGCGGCCAGCGCTTCGGTGTCCGGCTTCGATTGTTCCGACGGGGCGGCCTCAGCTAGACTTGCTTCCAACGTTTCCTCTGCTCTGGAAGCCGGCTGTGGGCTTTCGGACGGCTCGCCCTCGGGCGCTGCACCGGGCGGCTGATCGGCCGCTGACTCGTCTGCCGGCGCAGGTGCATCGCCGGCAGGCGTCGAGACCTTGGGGTCCGAATCCAGTGAACCGAACAGGTCGCTGGGGAACTCACTGTCGAGGCTGGCCCCCTGCGCCTGCTCCCCGGCAGACGGCTCCACCGGGGCTTTGGTGGTCACAAGCGCCGGCTCCACGGCCGACGGCGCCGGCGACTGATCCGCGCCGATCATCGCCAGCATCGCCCGATAGCGCGCACCCAGATGCGCCGCCAGGGCAAAGCCCAGGCAGATGTTCAGCAAGGCAATGACCAGGATGTACCAAAACACGATCTGGCGACCCCGCGGACGGCCGGGAGGTTCGCACGGACGACGACGCACTACGGGCGCATCGTCATTCCGCCGGTGGTTTGTGGTGTTCAGCGGCGTACGCGCGGCGCGCACGGCACGTATCCGGCGCGCGCCGATTGCCGCCGCTACCTTGCCTCACGCAACTCTAGGTCGGCACAGAGGTTGCAATGGGCGTTCGCCTGTTTCAGCCGCCCAAGGGGGCAGTGCGGATGATGGCGACTGGGCCGACTTTGGCGACTGGGCGGAACGTGCCGGCCGGCGGGCGGGGATCGGGCTCGAAGTCGCAGCCGGCCGCGGGCTACTCGTCCCGCTCGACCACTTCTTCCCACTGCTCGTAGAGCGGTTCGAGCGATTGGCGGTGTTCGGCCAGCTCGGCCTTGAGCTGTTTGACCAGCTCGCCGCTGCGATAGATTTGCGGGGTCGCCAGCTCGTGGTGAATCTGCTCGATACGCGCTTCGCGGTGGAGGATTTCGGCCTCCAGGTCGGCCAGCTTGCGGTAGGGAAAACGCCGTTTGCGCCGCCCGGTGGTCGGAGAGCCGGGCGCAGCGCTCGCTTTGCGCAGGGAGATGTTCGACCGGCCGACCGCGGCCTCGGAAGCCTTGTCCTCTCCGTTCTGTTGGGAAACGTGACGATAGGTCGCGTAATTGCCCGGCACCACCCTCACGCGTTGGGTCTCGAAGGCGATCACGTGGTCGGCCACCTCGTTGATCAGGGTGCGGTCGTGGCTGACAAACAGCACCGTGCCCTCGAACCGGCGCAGCGCCCCTTCGAGCCCCTGGCGCGCCCAGATGTCCAGATGGTTGGTCGGCTCGTCGAAGACCAGGAAATTGGCCTTTCGCGCCGCCACCCGGGCCAGCGCCACGCGGCACCGCTCGCCGCCGCTTAAGCGACCCAGCGGCGCAAGCACGGTCTCGCCCACCAGCCCGAAGCGGGCCAGCAGGCTGCGGCGCGCTTCGAGCGAAAGCGGGCGGTCGTCCGGTCGCACGGCCTCGACCGCGGAGAGGTCCGCGGGAATCGTCTCCAGGTGCTGGTCGAAATAGCCCACTTCCACGTGATGGCCCAGCACCACTCGGCCCTGCTCCGGCGTTTCCATGCCCAGCAGGCAGCGCAGCAGCGTGGTCTTGCCGCAGCCGTTCGGGCCGATCAGGGCCCAGTGCTGGCCGCGGGCGATCTCCAGGTCGAGGCCGGCGAACAGCGTTCGGCCGTAGGACTTGGCCAATCCTTCGGCGCGGAGCACGATCTGACCACTGGGCGGACCGGCGGGGAATTGCATGGCCGGCACGGGGATTTCGCGCGGCGGCTCGACGCGGCGGATGCGGGCGAGCTTTTTGCGGCGGTCTTCGGCCTGGGCGTGTTTCTGGCCGGAGGCGTTGCGACGGATGAACTCCTCGGCGCGGGCGATTTCGGCCTGCTGCTTCTCGTAGGTGCGCTGCTGGACGAGCAGGCGCTGGGCCTTCTGGCGCGAGTAGGCCGAGAAGTTGCCCCGATAGGATTCCACCCGGCCGCGGAACAGCTCGAGCGTGTGGTTGGTTACCTTGTCGAGCAGGGTGCGATCGTGGCTGACGATGATCATCGCCGCGGAGCTTTCGACCAGGAACTGTTCGAGCCATTCGGTGCTGGCCAGGTCGAGGTGGTTCGAGGGCTCGTCGAGCAGCATCAGGTTCGGTTCGGCCAGCAGCAACTGGGCGAGCAAGAGCCGGTTCTGCTCGCCGCCGCTCAGTCGGCCCACCGGCTGCGAGAACGTGGTTTGTGCAAAGCCCAATCCCTCGAGCACACGCTCGATCTTGTGTTCCAGGTTGTAGGCGTCCTGGCGCACGAGCTCCTGCTGAAGATGATCGAAACGGGCGGCCAGGCGCAGGCGATCAGCCTCGTCGTCGGCCGCGGCCATGGCCTCGGCCACGCTTTGAGCTTCGTGCTGCAATCGCATCAGGCCCGCCAGCGCGGCCGCGGCCTCGTGGCGTACGCTGCGCGCGGGATTGAAGCGGGGTTGTTGTTCGAGATAAGCCGGGCTGGCCGAGGCGTGCATTCGGCAACGACCACCGTCGGAGTCGATGCGCCCGGCCAGCAGGCGCAGCAAGGTGGTCTTGCCACAGCCGTTCGGGCCCAGCAGGCCGATGCGCTGCCCGGCGCGCACCTGGAACGTCACCCCGTCGAGCAGCGCCTGCTCGCCGTATACCTTGCGCAGTCCTTCTGCTTCGAGCAGGATCATGGGCTGGTACAGGCTTGTTGCTCGGACAACTATTGAGTCCGTGGCGTGAGAGTCTGTAGGATGGGTCGAGGTTGTAGGGTGGGTCGAGCTTTAGCGAGACCCACCGCCAAAACAACCATTGGTGGCTCTGCGCCTACGGTGAGATTAACCGCCAAGGCAGCAATTGGTGGGTCTGCGCCTACGGCTTGACCCACCCTACGTGTTTACACACCAATAGCGGCGGGCGAATCGCGAAAACCGAACGACAACGCCGGCGATTCCGCGCCCCCAAACGCAGGCAGCTCGCCGGCGACTTGCAACTCAACTTGCTGCTCCTTATGATAATGCGGCACGCAATTCCCTGCCAAGAGGAGTCCCCGTCATGCTGCTCACCACGTTGTCCCTTTTTCTGTCGGCCATGGCGGCCGCCATCCCGTCTACGCTTGTACTCTGCTTGCGCTGGGTGGCCGGCGGGGTGGCCGGCGGGGTGGCCGGCGGGGTGGCCGGGGCTGGAGCGCAGCGAAGCCCCGGGCGCCTGTTGCCTCCCAAGTTGTCCGAGCGTGTCCGGAAACTCAGTGTGCCACTGCTTCGCCAGAAGCAGTGCCTGGCCGCCGCTCGCACTGCTTGCCCGCCGGGCAAGCAGTGGCACACCGCGAGCACTTGGATCGCCGCGTGTGTGCTGCCCGCGGTGTTGGTCGGCATCACCATCGCCACAGCGCTCCAAGCTGCTGAAGCAGCAGTCGCACCCGCTGCCCCTGCCGCGGCGGCCCAAGCTGCTTCGCCCATTACCTTCTACGTATCACCCGACGGCAACGACGACTGGTCGGGCCGACTGCCCGAGGCCAACAGCCAACGCACCGACGGGCCCTTTGCCAGCCTCCAGCGGGCACGCGATGCCGTGCGCGGCTTGAAGACCCGCTCGGGCGAGCTGCCCGGCCCGGTCCACGTCTTGCTGCGCGGCGGGGTCGAGCACTTCCTGGCCGAGCCCTTTGAGTTGGGCCCGGAAGACTCGGGCACGGCCGACTGCCCGGTGGTCTATAGCGCGACGGGCGACGAGCCCGCACGCCTGACCGGCGGGGTGCGCATCGAAGGCTGGCAAGCGGCCGACGACGGCACGCTCGCGGCGGAATTGCCCGAGGTGAAGCAAGGCCGGTGGCACTTCCGCCAGTTGTTTGTGCGTCGCCCGGGCGAAGCGCACTACCAGCGGCGCTATCGGCCCGAGCAGGGCGCCTTTGTGACCGCGGGCCTGACCGACGCGCCGACGCGCCGGACCAGCTCGCGCCACGCCCAGAGCCAGCAGGAGTTTCGCTTCCGCCCGGGCGACATCCAGCAGTGGAAGAACCTGGAAGACGTGGAGATCGTGGCCTTGCACGACTGGACCGCCTCGCGCCTGCGCATCGCGGAGCTGGACCCCGAGCAGCACATCGTGCGGTTCACCGGCTTTCCGGTCTACCGGATCGGCCACTGGTATGGCGAAGATCGCAATCCCTACTTTGCCGAAAACGTGGCCGAGGCCTTCGGCCGGCCCGGCCGCTGGTATCTGGACCGTTCGAGCGGCCGGCTGTCCTACCGCCTGCTGCCGGACGAGCAGCCCGAGGGGCTGGTGTTCGTGGCCCCCAGGACCGAGCGGCTCGTGGTGCTGCGCGGCGACGTGGGCGAGGGTCGGTATGTGGAGCACGTGGTCTTCCGGCGGCTGGCATTCACGCATACCCATTGGACCCTGCCGCCGGAGGGCTATGGCTCGCGCCAGGGCATGATCGACCTGCCCGCGGCGGTGGAAGCGTCCGGGGCGCGCCGCTGCCGGTTCGAGCGATGCACCTTCGCCCATCTGGGCGGATATGCGCTCCAGCTCGGCGCCGGCTGCCATGAGAACCAGGTGATCGGCTGCCGCATGTTCGACTTAGGCGGCGGCGGGGTGATGGTGGGTGTGACCGCGCGCAATGATCCCCCGCCGATCACGCCCACGGGCAACGTGATCGCCAATAGCGTGATCTCCGACGGCGGGCTGATCCACTACTCGGCCCACGGCGTCTGGGTGGGCATTGCCGCGCGCACGCGCGTGAGCCACAACGTGGTGCGCCGCTTTCTCTACAGCACGGTGTCGGCTGGCTGGAGCTGGAACGACCAGCCCACCGAGTGCCGCGAGAACGTGATCGAATGGAACCACATCCACGATGCCATGATGCTGCTGGCCGACGGCGGGGGCATCTACACGCTCGGCCTTCAGCCGGGCACGGTGCTGCGCGGCAACCATATCCACGCGGTCCATCGCAGCCGGTTCGCCGGGCGTGCTGAGAACAACGGCATCTTCTTCGACCAGGGCAGCAAGGGCTTCCTGGTCGAAAAGAACGTGATCTACGACACGGCCAACCGGCTCCTGCGCTACAACCAGTGCCAGCCCGAATGGCACACCTTCCGCGACAATGTGCTGGGCGTCGGCCCGAGTGAGCCGGGCTTTCCCAAGGAGCTGGTCGCCCGCGCCGGGCTGGAGCCGGCCTGGCAGGCCATCGACAGTGAACCGCCCGCGGTCACCCCTACGCCGATCCTCGGCCTGCCCCTGCCGGCGCCGTAGCCCGTAGGGTGCGTGCTTGCACGCAGGCGAGTGTCTGCTGGAGGGACGCGGTCCCTCGCGTCCGTTGCGTGGCCCTCCATTGGCGCGACCTGGAGGGACGCGGTCCCTCGCGTCCGTTGCGTGGCCCTCCATTGGCGCGACCTGGAGGGACGCGGTCCCTCGCGTCCGTTGCGTGGCCCTCCATTGGCGCGACCTG
>CAYXPN010000116.1:0-7188 GCA_964467075.1 uncultured Planctomycetaceae bacterium | reverse complement strand
GGCCACCTGGAGGGACGCGGTCCCTCGCGTCCGTTGCGTGCGTCGCCTGTTGATTGGCGGCCACGACAGAGCGTGGCCCTCCATTTGGCGGCCACGACAGAGCGTGGCCCTCCATTGCCGGCCACGACAGAGCGTGGCCCTCCATTGCAGACCCGTAGGGTGTGTGCTTGCCCGCACGCGAATCCGCGCCGAGGCCGAAAGGGAAAACTGGAAGACCGGTCTCGGGGGCTGGTCGGCGCAGCGCGGCGCGGTATAATCGCCGCCAGTTGGCACGGCGCCGGCGAAAAAGCAGCCGGCAGCGCGGCCGGCCAGCGGATGATCTCTTGCTCTTCGAACACACTCGCGCACGGAGGCCGCTCCCGTGGGGTTCTACGCCGATCTTCACATCCATTCCAAGTTTTCCCGGGCCACCAGCCGCGATTGCGACCTGGAGCACCTGGCCTCTTGGGCGGTGCGCAAGGGAATCGCGCTGTTGGGCACGGGCGACTTCACCCATCCCGGCTGGTTTGCCGAGATTCGCGAGAAGCTCGTGCCGGACGACGCGGGGCTGTTGCGCCTGCGCGATGAGCTGCTCGCGCCCCTGGAAAAGCATGCCGGCGCGCACTACGTCGGCGCGCACCAGGCCGGCACGGGCCGGTTGGCCGCGGTGCGCTTTGTGCTCCAGGTGGAGATTTCCACGATCTACAAGAAGGGCGACCGCACGCGCAAGGTCCACCATTTGATCTATGTGCCCGAGTTGGACAAGGCCGAGCGCCTGCGCCGGCGCCTGGAGCGCATCGGCAACATCGCCTCCGACGGGCGACCGATCCTGGGGCTGGATTCGCGCGATCTAATGGAGATGGTCTGCGAGCTGGGCGACGATTGCCACCTGATCCCCGCCCACATCTGGACGCCCTGGTTCGCGGTGTTGGGCTCGAAGTCGGGATTCGATGCGATTGAGGAGTGCTACGGTGAGCTGAGCGCGCGGGTTTTCGCCGCGGAGACCGGGCTGTCGTCCGACCCGCCCATGAACTGGCGGCTCTCGGCCCTGGACCGCTACACCCTGGTGTCCAATTCCGACGCCCATTCGCCCTCCAAGCTCGGGCGCGAGGCCTGTCGCTTCGAGACCGCGTGTACCTACGAAGCGGTATTCGCGGCCCTGCGCACGCGCGAGGGCTACAGCGGGACCATCGAGTTCTTTCCCGAAGAGGGCAAGTACCACTTCGACGGCCACCGCAAGTGCGGGATTTGCTTTTGCCCGGAAGAAACACGGCAACACGGTGGGCTGTGTCCCGAGTGCGGCAAGCCGGTCACGCTGGGCGTGATGCACCGCGTGGAACAACTCGCCGACCGGCCCGACGAGCCGTCGGCCCGCCCGCCGGGCGCCGCGGGGTTCCGCAGCCTGGTGCCGCTCGAAGAGATCTTGGGCGAGCTGTTGCGCGTGGGGCCGAAGAGCAAACAGGTGGCCCAGCGCTACGACACCCTGCTGGGCCGCTTGGGCCCCGAGCTGGCCATCCTCGAGACCGTGCCCGTCGAAGACATCCGGCGCGAGGGCGGGTCGCTCTTGGCCGAAGCGATCACGCGCCTGCGCGCAGGAGGGGTGCGCCGCGAGGCGGGCTTTGACGGCGAGTACGGCACCATCCGGCTGTTCGACCCAAACGAGCTGGCCCGCGGCAAGTCGGCCGGCCTGCTCTTCGATCTGCCCCAGGCCGAGCCCCGCGCACCGTGCATGCCGCACAAAGGGGCGGTCGTCCCGCCGAAGCAAATCGCGCTCTTGCCGGGGCAAGCGGCCGCCATGCCGGGAAAACCAACTGCCGCGCCCGAGCAAGTCCCGGTTCCAGCGACTCCAGCGGTGAGCCCGGCCGAAACGCCGCGCCTGCCGGCCGCTCTGGACGCCGACCAACAAGCGGCAGCGCGCGTTGTCGAGGGTCCGCTGGTGATCGTCGCCGGGCCGGGCACGGGCAAGACGCGCACGCTCACGCACCGGATCGCCCACCTGGTGGCCGATCATGGCGTGAAGCCCGACGAGTGCCTGGCCATCACCTTCACCCGCCGGGCGGCCGAACAGATGCGCGGGCGCCTGGCCGACCTGCTGTCAGCGGATCAGGCCGGGCGATTGCCGGTGATGACGTTCCACGCGCTGGGATACAGTTTGCTGCGCCAATACGGGGAACGTTTGGGACTTACGCACCCGATGCGCGTGGCCGGGCGCAGGGAGTCGGTCGGCCTGTTGCAGGAGATCTTCAAGCTGTCCGTGCGCCGGGCCCAGCGGCTCGGCGAGGCGATCTCGCGCCGGAAGCGCGGCGGCTCGGCAGACGCCAAGGATTTGCACGCCCGGGTTGCGGCCTATGACAAGGTCCTGCGCACCCGGGGAATGGTCGATCTGGACGACCTGCTCGCGCTGCCGGTAGAGCTGCTCCGCGCGCACACGGACCTCAGAGAACAAGTGCGCGCCGCTTACCGCTGGGTCTCGGTCGATGAGTTCCAGGATGTCGAGCCGCTGCAATACGAGCTGCTGCGCCTGCTGGTGCCGCGGGAGGGCAACCTGTGCGTGATCGGCGACCCGGACCAGGCCATCTACGCCTTTCGCGGCGGTGATGCCGGCTGCTTCGAGCGGTTTGAAGCGGACTTTCCCACGGCGCGACAGGTGGTGCTCTCGCGCAACTACCGCACCACCGGCCCGATCCTGGACGCCTCCCTGGAGATGATCGCCCCGGCCAGCCTGGCCGGCCCGCGCACGCTTCAGTCCACGCTCGACGGGCTGGACCTGGTGGAAATCCACGCCGCGGCCACCGAACGGGCCGAGGCGGAACGGGTGGTCCACACCATTGAGCGCATGATCGGCGGATCGACGTTCTTTTCCATGGACAGCGGGCGCGTGGGGACGGACGAGGACGGCGGGCTGTCGTTTGCCGATTTCGGCGTCCTCTACCGCACCGAGGCCCAGGCCGACGCGCTGGTCGAGGCCCTGGCCCGCTCCGGTATGCCTTTTCAGCGCCATAGCCACCGCTCGCTGGTTGGCCACCCGGCCCTGGAAAGGCTGCTTGGTGAAGTGGATGGGCTGCCGGCCGAGACGCCGCTTGCCCAGCGCATCGAACAGGCGGCCGCGGCCTTGCGCGATGAGCTGCCCGAGGTGGAGACCTTGCGCGTGCCGCTAAAGGCCCTGGCCGAGCGGTGCGGCACTGAGCGCGAGCGGTTTGTCTCCGAGTTGGCGCTGGGCGTAGACGTGGACCTCTGGGACCCGCGGGCCGACCGGGTCTCGCTCTTGACCCTGCACGCGGCCAAGGGGCTCGAGTTCCCGGTGGTGTTCATCGTGGGCTGCGAGGACGGGCTGCTGCCGCTGTGCTTCGGCAGTGGCGGCCGAGCGGCCAAGAGCGATGCGGCGACGCAGTCCGAACTCGCTGAGGAGCGCCGCCTGCTGTTCGTGGGCATGACGCGGGCCCAGCGCCGCTTGATCCTCACCTGGGCCCGGCGCCGCTTCTGGCAGGGGCGCATCCGCCAGCGCCGGCCCTCGCCGTTTCTGGCCGACATCTGCGAGCACCTGCTCGCCCGGCACGAACACCACCCGCGCCGGCGCCGCAACAAAGACAAAGACACGGCCCAGCGCACGCTCTTCGAGGTGTAGGCGGACGTGCGGCGCGCGGCGCGTCCTTTTTGTGGCGCGGAGCAACCCGGCGGCTTACGCCCCCGGCTCGCCAGACGTATCAATCGCCACACGCCTGCGCCTATTTGCCCTTCTTGTCCGGTGGACTACCCAAACACACCATCGTGCCGTCGGCCAGGCTCAAGTACAGTCGCCCGCCGGCCGCGATCATGCCGTCGAAGACCGGCACCGCCGTGAGCTTCTGCTCGCTGAGCGTCTGCCCGTCCGCGGCCGAGCAAACCGCCAGCACCGCGCCCAAACGCCCGTCGAACGCGGCCATGGGATCATCCTCGGGCACCACGTCCGGCGGACCGGCGACGACCAGGTGCTCGCCCGAGAGCACCATGGCCCGCACGCGCACGGGCACGCGCCGGCACCAGACGGGCGGCTCCCGGCGGCCGAATCCCCAGCCCTTGGTGGTCTCGATCGTGCGCTCGTCGAGCACGGGCTCATTCTCGTTGCGGTCGGCCATGAGCACATAGCCGTCCTGACCCGGGGTGAAGAGCGGGCTCTGGAGGTTGCGCGTGGGATAGGACTGCAAGGCATAGGTCCTTTCCGGGCCGACGATCAGCAGTTGGCCGGTCTTGGGCGCCAAGTGGGCGATGTAGTAGCCGGGCCAGTGGCGCGAGTACATCCAGTACGTGCGGTTGAACCACGAGTCGTCCAGGAAACCGGACGTGGCCAGCAAATGGAGGCCCATTTCCCGGGCGCCGACGTTGAACCCACCGAAGCGCTGGCGCAGCTCTTTCAAGAGCGCCGGATCATTGCGCTCGAGCCACTCGCGCTGGTGGCGTTCGTATTCATTTTCATCCGCGGCATCGCCGGCCGCATAGGGGTGCTCGCTCACCTCCGCCATGCGCACGCGCTCGTCCGGCCCCGGCACGTAGTAGGGGGCTTCCTGCGGTGTGAGATTGGGGTCGAACTGGTACTGGCCGAGGAAGATAAACCCGTCCTGGCTTACCAAAATGTCCGACAGGGCCCCTTCCATGTAGTAGCCGGGCACGAACGGCTTGCCGCGTGCGTCCTCGCGCGTGCGGGACCAGGTGTCGATGCGCGTGTGGCAGCGCACCTTGCCCGTGCAGGCGTCCAGACCGTAAACCCAGATGCCGCCGTCCAAATAGCTGGACCTTCCGGCCGTGCAATACACTACGCCGTCCAGGACCAGCACACTGCCGTGGACGCGCCAGGGCGACTCGAGATGGTCGAAGGCCACGATCCGCCGCTCCAGCGGTGCGGCCCGATAGCGCCAGACCAGCTCGCCGTCCGCAGCCCGCAGGCAATACACCCAGCCGTCCGCACAGCCGAAGATCGCCAGGGGCCCGACGATCGTGGGCGGCGAGTCGATGGGCCCGCCGGCCGTGAAGTGCCACAGCCGCTTGCTGCTTGCCGCGTCGAGGGCAAACAGTGTATGCGCCGACTTCGACGCCACAAACACCCGCCCGCCGCAAACCACCGGCGGCGTGAGCCGGCCGCCCAGCTTTACGCGCCACTCCGGCGCGGGCTCAACAGCCACTTGCGCGCCCGTGGCGCCCGAGCGGCGCGCGTCGTGGCGATAGGTGGGCCAGTCGCCCGGCGCTGCCTGCGCGCCCGACAGAGCTGCGGCATCCACGCTGCCGAAAGCCCCTCCGCGCTCGATGCGCTCGGGCGAATTCGGATCGGCCCCGCGGGCCTGGAGCTGTTCGAGCAGGGCTTCATCGGCCGCGGCCAGGGCATTCAATCCATTGACCTTCACGCCGGGATAGCAGAAGCAGGGGTCGGGCGGCGCGTAGAGCAGCCCGTTGCCCGGCATCACGCCGTAGATGCACGCCCCGCGGATCCAATCGTTCTGGAACGAAGGCTCGCCGGCGAGGCTGACGAACTCCGCCCCGCGATTGGGCGTAATCAGGAACCGCTCCGTAGCCTTGCTGGGATAACAGCGAAAGTGGTGGCCGCGCGTGAACACCTCGCTGGTGTCCACCTGGGCGACGAGCCGGCCGGTGGCCAGATCGCGGCCGGCGATGCGGTCGCCATTCCAGTGCCAGGCCCGATCGCCCGTGACGAACAGCTCGTTGCGCGGCAGGCGCATCTGCTGGCTCCAGAGCAGCTTGCCGTCGGTTGCGCTCAGTGCGCGGAAGTCTCCTGCGCTGATGAGCAGCTTATCGCCCGAGGCCACCAGCACGCCCACATTCGCCCGGCAGTCCACTTCCCAGAGCAGCTCGCCGGTGCGCAGCGCGCAGCACCCAAGCGACTGGTGATCCTGGAAGAACACCCGGCCGTCTTCCGCGGCCAGGGCCAGCGGTTGCCAGCGACCCTTCAGTTGCCAGAGGGTTTCTCCGCTGGTCGTATCTACGGCCACCAGGCGGCCGTCGCCTGTGCGCGAAAGCAATACGCCGTCGAGCCAGCGCAGCTCGTCCGCGCCGGCGGTGTCTTCATACGCCGTCAACACGCGCCCGGTGGCCCCGTCCAGCACGGAGACCGGCCCGTCGTAGCTCAGGGTCACATACACCCGATCGTCGGCCGCCACCAGGCGCCGCATCACGGTCTTGGGCACACTGCGCAGCGCGCGGTTGCGCCAATGGCGCGAACTGAGCTCCGGCAGGGGCCGCTTCCAGAGCAACACGCCGTTCAGCGCGTCGCGCGCGGTGAGCGTCCAGCGCTCGGGCAGAAACGGCGGGGTCACGCCGGTCAAGCCCTCGTCGAAGATGTAGTACAACCGCCCGCCCGCGGTGACCATGGCCGACAGACTGGAATTGAACTCGTGGCTGCGCGACCAGAGCGGGCCGGCCTGCCACTGGACGTGGCGCGGAGAACCGACGCGCTGGTCGCGGGCCACGGCGTTGTTCGAGGCGTCGTGCAGGTAGTGGGTCCACTGGTCGATCTCTGTGGGCCAGTCTTTGCGCAGCGTGGTCCAGCCCGCATCTTGGCGCAACAAGGCCACGCCGCCGGGCGCCAGCACGCGGAGCAGCTCCTCCTGCGGAATTTCCACCGACTTTTCGACCACCAGCAGGTTGACCAGGTTGTCGGCATAAGGCAGCTCTGCACCGCGCAGGACGTCGGCGCTTGCGCGCCCGGCCAGGCCGCGCGCCAGGAAGTGCTCCCGCGCCTGCCGGACGTTTTCCGGTGGGCTGTCGAGCCCGTGGACCAGGCAGCGGCTTTGGGCCGCCAGGGCCGCGGCAAGCCGGCCGTCGCCGCAGCCGAGATGGACGATCAAGCCGCCTTGTACGCCCGTGGCTTGCAAAACCTCTGCGGCCTGCTGGGCTTCGCCATCTGCGGCTTTAGCGGCACCGGCTTGTCGGCAGTCCGGCGCGCCCAGCGCGAGGGCCAGCAGCAGCGAGCCCGTCAGTCCGCCAACTGCGGTGAGTCTGAACATGCTTGTTCTCCGATCGGAGTGAATGGTTCGGGGAGCATGCGGCCGGCGCGTTTGGGTTGCCGTTGTCAAAGCGTTCTTGCGGTCAAGACGATGCGCGGGCGAGCCGGCTTACTTTATCCCGCCGGGTGTAGGGGCGATGCATGCGTCGCCCCTACCCGTGCCGTCTCTTGGCCCAGAAGGCCGTCGCTCCCCCGGGGATGAACCCCGGGGCTCGCTT
>CAYXPN010000115.1:0-15364 GCA_964467075.1 uncultured Planctomycetaceae bacterium | reverse complement strand
CATTCGGGCGATATGCGCAAATATCCCCGATCATCAGGCGGCGCAGTGGCCCCGGGGAGTACCGTCGTGCTGGTGTAGGCGATGCACGTGTTCGCCGCGATGTTACCGTCAGCCAGGTCTTCGGCAATGCTCATGGCTGGGAAGTCTCGTATTCCGGCTCAAGCCTGGAAAGCGCTTCTTTTGTCAGCAACTCGAAGAAGAGCCTCTTGGAGGAAGAATGGACGCTGTCGAGGCGGTCCACAATCCCATTCCACGACTCGGTCGGTTTCAGCGCCCAAATTGAATCGATGTCCACCAAGACCCCGCGCATTCTACGATCCTGCCCGGGAATCGAAACTTCGGCAGGAGCGATGATCTGCACAATGTGGAGCAGCTCGTCCTCGCGTATTTCGGTCCGAAGCTGAACCGGCTGGCTGGTGACAGCCCGCTGCGCCAACTGGACGTGCAAGCCCAGCCAGTCCAGACTCGGTGGATCACCAAGCTCTATCAGGTCGATATATCGCAGCGAAAACCGTTGGACAGCGCCGATCAGTTCCGACGCGCGCAGGACCCCGATCAGCTCCCGGATACTCGCTGAGAACTCGTGCCAGCCGGGATACGGCCGTCGACAATTCAAAGAGACCACCTGTTCCCCGATCTGGATCGACTGATTGTCCCCTTCCAGTCTGATTCTCGGAGCATGCCGCAGTTTCGGGTCTTGCTCGGCCACAACTCTTGGGATCTCAGCAGCCGCCAGGCGGACCGTCTCGGGATACTTCCCGCCCAACTCCTTGAACACAATCCCCGGCAACACATCTCCCACTGACGCCCGCTTGCCCGTAAAGCGGACCTCCCACGCCGCTTCAAGCAGCGGTTCCTTGCGCAGCCTCAGGGGGATTGGCACTTCCATTTCGTCGTCCCAGAAATGCAATAACCGTCGGTCCCTCTGCAACGAGCCACTCAGTTTCCCGCCGCCCTGCGACAGTCTGCCACTTCGACCTCTGGCTGCCCAGCCGGCAGAGCGCGGTCCGCGTGCCCGATCGACGCGGGAAGTCCTCCCGCCGATCTTGTAGCACGAACCCATTGCGTATTGTGGTCGCTGCCTGGCCCTGAAGTCAAGCGGGCAATTCCTGCCACATCAGTTCTCGAACTTCCCCTCATGATACTTGTACGTGGCCCGGGCCGTCTCGGCGTCAAAGTGCCAGAAGGCCCGCGACTTGTCGCCTGTGTACTCGGCATACGGCGCCGGCTGGTGCTCGGGGTGCTTGATGTCGGCATCCGTCAGCCAGCCGTCCTCGGCCTTGATCTGAAGGCAGCGCACCGGCCGGCGATCGGCGTTGGGCGCTTTGGGAACGCGGTGTTCCACGGCCCTGCGAATGAATAGCGCGCAATACTCCGACAGCCCGCGGTCCCACGACGTGTGGTTGCCGCCCGGGTGTACGATCATGCTCATCAGGTTGTTCGGCTCCTGCCGGCGGCGCTCGAGCAGTTGCTGGCGGAGCATGATCCACTGGGTTTCCAGGCCGTATTCCGGCCGGATGCCGCCTTCGGGCCCGTATTCTTCGAACTCGCCGTTGATGGCCAGGAAGGGCACGCCGGCCAGACTCTTGTTCTCGCCATAGATGTGCTGGTGCAGGTTGCCGCTCTTGATGTGGATGACGGCGATCACGCGCTCGGGCTTCCAGTAGGCCACGTTGCGGGCAAAGATGCCGCCGGTCGAATGGCCCACGGTGATCATGGGGGCGAATTCCAGCTCCGGGTGTCTGCTCTGGCGGGCCAGCGCGGCGAGCATCCCTTTGAGCTTCCGTCCGGCGTCGTTTTCCACGTAGTTGAAGAGAATGTCGAAGCTGGGCTCGACAAAGATCACGGCCAGGTCTGTGTCAGCGGCCGCCTTGCGGATGATCGGATCGACCGTGAGCGTCTTTTCGAGGCGCGTGATCTGGCCGATGATGATGCCCCGCACGCGCCGGCAGTCCGGGGGAATCCAAAGCTGGGCATGGGCCGGTTCGCGCGGTCGGCCCTGGCGGTCGGGCCCGCGCGCCACATCCACTGCATAGGGCCATAGCTCGTCGGCCGCCGGCGCCGGCCCGCCCGCGGCCAGCGCCGCCAGCGCGCTGAGCACCAGCAGTGCCCGGGCGACTGCCGTACCCGGCGCCCCGCAAAACCAGGCGCCGGGCGTGCCAGGCGCGGCTGTCGAGGCGGTTCGACCCGTAAGAACTCGCAAGCGAATTGTCTCCGCAATCGTGGCCTCACGCATGGGTGGCCGGGGCTCTCAGCGAAGCGAAGCCCCGGGAGGTTATTCCTTTACGAGTTCTAGAGCCACGGTCTCGCGCGCTCATGGTTGGTCTCTCCATTGACTGACGGTGGTTGTTCAGGACGGCGGTTGACGGACGCGCCGCGCGGCCGGCGCACAAATACGGCCGGTCCAGGCGATCAATCGAGCTGGTCGATCTTGCGGATGCGTCGCAGGTGGCGCCCGCCTTCGAACGGCGTGCTGAGCCAGGCGTCGACGATCTCCAGCGCGGTCTTAGCGTCGATCAAGCGTTGACCCAGCGAGATCATGTTGGCGTCGTTGTGGCGGGCGGCCAGCTCCGCGGAACGGCGATCCCAGCACAGCGCACAGCGCACGTGTTTGAACCGATTGGCGGCCATGGCCTCGCCGTTGCCCGACCCGCCGAGCACAATGCCTCGCTCGCACTGGCCCGAGGCCACGGCCTGGGCGGCCGGACGGATAAAGTCGGGATAGTCCACGCGCGGCTCGGGGCCGAAAGTGCCGAAGTCCACCAGCTCGTGGCCCCGTTGGGCGAGGTGCTGCTTGATCTGTTCCTTGTAGCCGAACCCGGCATGGTCCGACGCAATGGCGATCTTCATCAACCTGCGTGCGCTCCGCTCAAAGCCACCCTGGGGCGCGGCCTCCCCGTTCGGCCGACGCCAAAGCTTATATGATGTTCAGGTTCTCCGGCGCAGGCAATCCCCTGGCCATTGCCCAAGCAGCTTGTAGGGTGGGTCGAGCGAAAAGCGAGACCCACCGTCAGCTCGTCGATCGGGATCGGGCTGGGAGCTTCCACGAACTGCGGGTGGGCTCAACCATCTATTCGGGATCGGCGACAAGGCGCCGTCACCATGACAAAGGAATTCAAGGCAGCGCCGTCGGTATCGCTAATAAGCTCACTGCGCGGGCGAACCGCAGAAGCAAGTGACCCAGCCGCGGGCAGAAGCGACAAACAGTTTGCCGTTGGACGCGGCCATGCCGTCCCAGACCGGGGGCGATTCCAGGGGCAATTCCGCCTGCTTGGCGCCGTCGTCGGCCGAGCACACCCAGACGGCGCCTCCCAGGCGGCCCTGGTAGGCGGCGTAGGGGTCGTCGGGCGGGATTTCGACGGGCGAGGTGCCCAGATACAGCCGGTCGCCCGACTTGAGCAGGGCCGTGGCTCGTACGGGGAGGTCGAATTGCCAGAGGTTCGGCTGGACCTGGTCCTTGGGGAGCCTGCGGAAATCGGGCGGAGCGGCTTCGCCGGCGTCGAACGGGCGATTGGCCATCTTGAACAGGGCGTAGCGCCCGTCGGAATTGCCCTTGCGCCGTACGCCCCAGACGGCCTGCGTGTCGAAGACCATCATCAGGCCGGTCGGCACGGCGATGGTGGGCATGCGCCTTCCGGGTCGATTGACGATCCAGGAGTAGGCCACCGGAACGCGGCTGAAATCGCCGCTGCCGAGCACCCAGTGGGAGCGGTGGTTCTCTGCGTCGTCGAGCAGGCTGGAGGTGGAAAAGAGGTGGCGGGAGGAATGGTCCTGTTTTTCGAGGGCGGCATTGAACTTCACGTGGTGGAGGAAGACGTTGGTCCCATCGCTGACCAGGACATCCGAGACAGCACCTTCCGCCATGGAAAAGGCGTCGCTGCGGTCGGACTGGAAAAAGGTTTTGTAATCGGTCATATTCTGATCGATCCGCGACTGGTGTCCTTCACTCGCCTGCGCCTCGCCGGCGCGGAACTCGGGATGAGGGCTGGCGAAATAATGGCGATGGAGTATTTCGCCGCTGGCGGGGTCCAGGCCGTAGAGGCGAATGCCGCCGTCGATCCAGGTCGAGCGGCCCGCCGAACAATAGGCCACGCCCTTGAGCAGGAGGATGCTGCCGTGGACAGGCCAAAGCGATTCCAGGCGGTCGCAGGCCACGGTGCGCACGTCGGCCGGCGCGGCCAGGAACCGCCAGCGCAACTCACCGTCGGCAAGGCGCAGGCAGTAGACCCAACCGTCGGCACTGCCGACGATCGCGGTGCCTCGGTAGATCGTGGGGGGCGAGTCGGCGCGCCCGCCCAAGGCCCGCTGCCAGACGATCTTCCCGCTGGCTTCGTCAAGCGCGTAGATTGTGTTGTTGTCGGTGCGGGAAACCACGACCTTGCCTTCGGCGACGACCGGCTGCGTCAGTCGCCCGCCGAGTCTCGTTTTCCAGGTTTCTTTCACACGCTCGGGCAGCAGCGTGGCAGCAACGCCGCTTCGCAGTGGGTCGCCGCGATACGTCGGCCAGTCGGCGCGGGATGCTGTACGGCCGGCGAGTGGCGGGCGAAGTGGCGGGCCGGTTGCCAGCCGTGCGGAATCGGCAACCGGTTTGACCAGCGCGCGGCGTTGCGGCGAGTCGGCGGCCAAGGCCCAGAATCCCCGCAGCTTGGCTTCCATGTAGCACCCGCATGAGTGGGGTGGTGCGTAGATCAGGCCGTTGGCCGGCAGGATGCCGTACTGGCACGCGCCGCGGACCCAATTGTTGCGCGAGTGCTCGTTTCCTTTCAGGTCGATCAACTCGATTCCGCGGTAGCCGGCGAGGATGAATCGCTCGGTTGCCTTCTCGCGGTAGCAGCGGTGGTGGTGCCCGGCAGTCTGCAGGTCGACGGCGACGCGATTGGTGGCTTTGACTTCTCCGGTATGCAAATCGCGGCCTTCGCTGAAATCCTTCACAGGCGGGGGCGCGACCGAGTCGCTGGGATGAAACCCTTGCCACACCAGGCCGTCGATCACGAACACATCCACCGGGGCGTGGAAACCGGCGCCGGCCTCGCAGTCCCAAAGCTTCTGGCCGCTGTCGGCCGCCAACGCCGTCAGTTTGTCTGCAAGCTTGCACAAGACGACGCCGTCGGCTACCACGAGCGTATGGACGCCGAACGAGAGACGCTTGCGCTCCACGGCCGGCTTTGTCTGGCCGGCTGTCCAGAGCAGCTTGCCGGTGCGGCCGTCGAGACAGACCACGCCTTCGTTGACCTGGAGAAAGACGCGTCCCTCACCGTCGGCCGCCAAGGTCTCGGGCATGGGCACCAGCTCGGGGTCGTGCCATTGCCAAAGCACCTTGCCGCTTTCGGCGTCCACGGCCAGCAGCCGTTTCTCGTTGGGAAAGCGGTAACGATCCTCGGACATCGGGTGCTGGAAGGCCTGTTCGGCCACCGGCGCGCCGGCCAGCACGAGCAGCACTCCGTCGTCAACCAGCAACTCTTCAGCGCCGGCCGTGGCGGCGAAGGTTTGCAGCGTTTTGCCGGTGGCCGCGTCGATCTCACAGATCGGGCCGCACAACTCCAGCGGCGCGTAAAGCCGATCGCCGCAAGCCACCATCAGCCGCGCCAGTTGGGGCGGCCCCGAACGGAAGCGGATGCGATGCCAAGCCCACGAGCGGAGTGGTTTCTTCCACAACGTCACGCCGCTGAAGGCGTCGCGGGCGACGATCTTCCAGTCGCCGGGCAAATTGATGTTCGCCGCCGGGGCCTCGTCGACCAGCGCGAACAGCCGGCCGCCGGCAGCCACCACCGAACTGACGCTGGACAGCGTGTGGTGATTGCGGGTCCATTCGGGCCCGGCCAGCCACTGCATGTGGCGCGGCGGTCCGACGGCCTGATCGCGGGAGACCGCGTTGTTGTCCGGCCCGCGGAGATAGTGCGCCCATTCGTCGAATTCCTCGGGGCGGGGCTTGACGAAAGTCTGCCAGCCGCGGGCGTCGCCAACCGCCAGCACACCGCCGGGCGCCACGACGCGCATGGCTTCCTGCATGGTGATCGGCCCCAGATCGTCGGCCATGAGGAGATTGACCAGATTGTCGACGTATGGCAGCTTGTCGCCGCGCAGGTGGTCGATCGACACCGGGCCGTGCAGGCCCTGGGATTGCAAGTATTGCCGGGCCGCCTCGACACGGGCCGGATCGGGGTCGAGCCCATGCACCAGGTAATTGGCGCCCAGTCGCAGTTGCGCGGTGCGGCGGCCGTCGCCGCAGCCCAGGTGGACGATCAGTCCGGCTTGCACGCCACTTTGCTGCACAATCTGCCCGGCCGTTTGCTCGGCCGGCTCCGGCTTGGCGGTGGCCGGCAGGCAGAAGATCAAGACGACAGCAAAGGTTGTCGCGCGGTTCATTGTCAGCACTCCCGGATTCTCAGTAAATGCCGGCTCAGGGGTTAGTGCGGGGGAAAGGTGACAGGCACCATTTGTGCGAAGCACCCTCTGGGCCGTTCCGGCAAATGGTGCCTGTCACCTTTTCCCGGGAAGTTATACCCTTACAAGTGCTTACTTGCGGTTCAAGGCACGCGCTGCTGGGGCTTTATCTTCCAGCTCGTTTACCTCTTCTTCGCCGGTGTCGCGCGATCGAGGTACCGCGTGAACTCCCAGCGGTCTCTCCACTGGGGAAGAAACGGGCGATAGGCTTCGGTTTCCTTCCAGTGTACCGGTTGCGGATCGGCGGGGGTGACCCGTTTTTCCGGATAATCCTGGCCCGCAAAGCTGGCGTCGACGGAGCGGCACCACCGGAGCAGTTCGGCCTTCATCCGTTCCCGGCGCTGCGGCTGCTGGTCGCTCAGGTCTGTGGTTTCGCCGGGATCGTTTTCCAGGTCGTACAGTTCGAACGTACCCCTTTGCAGATCGTTGGTCAGCAGCTTGTAGCGGTTGTCGATCCATGCCGCCTTGGCGCCGAAACGAAAGGGAATCGGCTGCGGGCGCTGTTTGAGGTCTTGCACCAGCAAGGATGCCAGGCTTATGCCGTCCAGCGGTTGCACGAAGACTTCTGCCGGCAGGCCGAGCAGATCGGCGACGGTCGGAAACAAGTCCATGGTGCACGCCGGATAGCTTGTCACCCGCGGCTTGACGACGGCCGGCCATTCGATCACTGCGGGCACGCGCAGGCCGCCTTCGTAGAGCGTGCCCTTGTGGCCGCGCAACCCGCCGACCGTTTCCGGTTCAATTCCCGGCAAGCCGCCGTTGTCGCTACAAAACACGAGCAGCGTGTTGTGGGCGATGTTGAGCTCGCGCAGCTTCGCGCGCAGCGTGCCGATGCTGCGGTCCAGGGCCACGAGTTCGCCGTAGTGATTGGCGGAGGTCTCATTCAATTGGCCGAACGCCGCCTGGTCTTCGTCCAGGGCCTTGAACGGGCTGTGCGGCGTGCCGTACCAGATGACGGCGAACATGGGCCGGCCGCTGCGCCGGTGCCGGTCGAGGAAGGCCACCGCTTCGGCCACGGCGAGCTCCGAAGAGTCGCCCTCGAATTGCTCGATCTTCCCCTGGCGGCTCATCAGCGGATCAAGGTCGTAGAAATTGGTTACCGAGACCCACTGGTCGAAGCCGAACCGGCCGGGATGATAGCGGTCGCCCTGGAGAATCGGCGCTCCCGGTCCGCGCAGACCGTTAAGGTGCCACTTGCCGAAATGGCCGGTTACATACCCCGCGGCTCGGAGAGCCTGGGCGATCGTCTTTTCCTGCAACCGCAGCGCGTAGCCGTGCGAAAGAACGCCCGTCCGATCGGGCGAGCGTCCGCTGAGCACGCTGGCGCGGGTGGGCGAACAGACCGGGGCGCCGGCATAGAACCGCTCGAAGCGCAGGCCATTGGCCGCCATCGCGTCGAGATGCGGTGTTTTCAGGACGGGATGATTGCGGTAGCCGGTCTGCCCCCAGCCCATGTCGTCGGCCATCACGAAGATGATATGCGGCGCGTTTTCGGCGGCGGCCGTCGAAGCCGCCCAGGCGAGCACGGCCGACGCCAGCACGAGCGGCCAGGTTGCGCGGATCAACTCTGCGCTGGGGCGGTCGAGCAGTGTCAGGAGGGCTTTCATAAGTGCCTCGTCTCTGCGAAGGGTTACCGGCCGTCGCCGGTGTAGATGATCTTACCGCCTTTCGGGGCCGGGGGCCACGGCGTGGTGCCGGGTGCCCAGCTTTGCGGCTGGGTGGCGCGCACGGCCTCGACGTGCGCTTTGACCCACTCGGGCGCAGCGGCGTTTTCATCGCGGCCATAGACGTAGGGCAGCGCGGGATTCATGAGCACGGGCAGCGCGCCCAGCGGCGGGCGCTCGGCGGCCACCTGCTGGAGGCGGGCTTTCATCGCGGCGACGACGTCCGGGTGTGCGGCGGCGATGTCCGTAGTCTCGCCGGGGTCGCTGGCCAGGTGATAGAGCTCCTCGCCCACCAGTTTGAAGGCGCCGCGGCGCAAGCTGGGCAGGCGCACGCTGCCGCCGACCTCGATGACGATCTCCTTGCGCGGGCTGGGCTGGTTGCGGAAAACCACTGCGTTCATGTCGAGGCCGTCGAGCGGCAACTCTTGTTCCAAGGTGCCCCCGGCGAGCGTGACCAGGGTGGGGAAAACGTCGATCACGCTGACCAGTGCGTCGTTGGTGGCGCCGGGCGCGAGCCTGCCGGGCCAGCGCATGATGAAGGGGACGCGGATGCCGCCCTCGTAGGTGGTGTTCTTCGTCCCGCGCCACGGGCGGTTCACCTCTTCGGTCAGTCCGCCGTTGTCGTTGGTGAAGATGACCAGCGTGTCCTCGGCCAATCCGTGCTGGTCGATTGCCGCGAGAATCCGCCCCACTGCTTCGTCGAGGCACTTGATCGCCGCGGCGCGTTTCTCGAGCGTGTCGCGGTGACGCGGGATGTCCTCCAGCGGGCCGTGGATGGCGTTGAAGGCGATGAAGTGGAAAAAGGGCCGGCCCTCCGGGCGCTCGGCCAACAGCCGCACGGCCTCGTTGGCGATGAGGTCGGTGGTGTAGCCCTGCTCGAAGACCGGCTGCTGGTTGCGGTGCCAGTCATAGACGGCGAACACGGCGGGCGCGTTGTGGGGGATGGTGTAATTGTTGTAGTCGATGCCCCAGGCGTAATGGCCGTATTGGTTGTCGAAGCCCTGCCCCATCGGCAGGTGTTCGGGCAGCCATTCGCCGAGGTGCCACTTCCCCACCAGCGCGGTGGCGTAACCGGCTTCCTTCAGCGCCTCGGCCAGCGTGCGCTCGTTCGTGGCCAGCCCCATGACCCGCCGCGTGGGCGTGCCGTCGGGCAGGTGCGCCAGCTCCATGCCGAGCAGTTCCAGATAGTCCGGCTTGCCGAAGTCCTCCGGGCGCCAGTCCATCCATTGCCGGAACGGATAGCGCCCCGTGAGCAGTGCGGCGCGGGTGGCGGCGCAGACCGGCGTGACGTAGAACTGCGCAAGCCGCGTGCCTTGCGAGGCGAGGCGGTCGATGTTCGGCGTCAGCCCCGCCCGGCTCCCATGGACGCCGAGATCCGCCCAGCCGAGGTCGTCGGCCAGGATGAGAACGATGTTGGGACGGGTGCCCTCCGCGGCGTTGGCGGCGCCGCAAAGCAGGGCCAGCAGGGCAAACAAGGTCAGGAGGGCTCTCATGGTTGGGGCCTCGCGCCTCATACGAATCGGCTCAGTCCGGGTACTCCGCCCCGCTAAGGCTGTACAGAACGGATTCCTGCCAGGCGCGAAGCCGGGCTTCCAGTTTCGCGGCCGTAGCGGGTTGCTGCTCGACAAGGTTGGTCTTCTCGGCGGGGTCGGCCTGGAGGTCGAAGAGTTCACGTTTCTCGCTGCCGTCCCGCTGCTCGTGGATGACGAGCTTGAAGCGCCCCTCGATGATGGCCCGGGGACCCTGAGAATCCTCCTCCGTGATGGCCGGCTGGCGATAGTTGACAAAGTCCCGGGTGGCCTTGCCCCCCATCAACTTGACCAGCGGCGTCGTTCCCCGCTGCAGTTCGGGATCGATCCAGGGTTCGGGCGTGGAACCTCTGAAGCGCCTGGTGTTGTACTTCCAGAAGTAGAGCGGACTGGGGCGCTGGGCCATCCTGCCTTCGAGCACGGGGGTGAGATCGACGCCGTCGAGCCGGCGGTCCGGCAAGGGCCGGCCGACGATTGCGCAGAGGGTGGGCAACAAGTCGCTGGTGCTCGCGCGCACGCGGGTACTTCGTGGTTCGGGAATCCTCGCCGGCCATTCGACCAGGCCGGGCACGAGAATGCCCCCTTCGTAGACCTGGCCCTTGACGCCGCGATGCGGAACACCGAGGGCTGAGTCCCCCGACGTACCGTTGTCGCCGCAATAGAACAGCAATGTGTCCTCGCGAAGCCCCCGCGCGGCAAGGTGTTCTCGCAATCTGCCGATCGCGCGGTCCATTGCCGTGATTTCGGCGTAACGCTCGCGCAGCACCTCGCCTTGCGGCCGAGTCACCGGCCCACCGGTTTCGTTGGACGTGAGACGGACCAGCTTGGGGTACTTTGCGGGCAGGTCGTCGTAGAGGGCGAGGTCTTCCGGCAGGCCGCTGTACGGCTCGTGTGGCGAGCCGAACCAGACGACGACAAAAAACGGCTGGCCCGCGTCGCGGGCGCTGTCGATGAAACGGATGGCTTCGTTCACGACGACTGCGGAGCTTTCGCCCGGAAAGACTTCGGGCGGGCCGCCGTTGCGCGACAGCGGGGGATCGAGCTCGAAGAAATTGTCGTGCGAGACCCACTGGTGAAACCCCATGGCGCCGGGATTGGTGGGCGACCCGGCTTTGACCGGGCCCACGTGCCATTTGCCGAAGTGGCCGCAACGGTAGCCGGCCCGGCCGAGGATCTGCGCGATCGTGATCTCCTCCGGGCGCAGCGACCAGCCCGGCGCAAAGGTGCCCATCCGGTTGGGATGGCGGCCGGTGAGAAAGCTCGCGCGGGTGGGCGAGCAGCTTGGATGCGCGGCGTAGAACCGGTCGAACCGCAATCCGGTGGCGGCCATCTCATCGAGCACCGGCGTCTTCACGTGCGGGTGGCCGTTGTAGCCGGTCTCCTCCCAGCCGTGGTCGTCGCCCATCATCAGGACGATGTTCGGCTGCGGCGGCTGGGCGGCCTGCGCGGCAGAAGCGCAGGGCAAGAAGGGGACGCAAACGAACAATGCGGCAATGATGATGGAGGTTCGTTTCATGGGGATTACCAACTGGAGGTTCAATGCGGGTCGTCGTTTAATGCGGCCTTCGGCCGCAACCAAATGTAGCGGCGGCTTCCAGTTGCCGCCACTGCGGCAGGATGCCGCAGCTACGAACACGCGCACGCCGCGCGCCCTCTGCGGCGGCCGCCTGTTGCCCGCAGTGAAGTCCGCCCGCGAACAGTGCCCTCGCAATCAGGCAAACAGCGGCTACGCGGTGTTATGGTCGGGTTATCGGTGCGCTCCCTCGGCTTTCAGCGTGCGGGTTTGACGTCCTTTTCCCACGCGCGGAGCAACCGCTTGAGCCGCACCGCTTCGGCTTGCTCGTCCGCCAGCAGGCTATTCTCCTCGCCGAGATCGCGGGCCAAGTCAAACAGCCACTCCTCCGAGTGGTTGCCCTCCGTCTTTCGCACGTACTTCCAGTCGCCGTGGCGCACCGCCCGCCAGGTCCGGTCCCCGCGCCGGCCTCGCCAAAACAACGTGCGTGCGAAATCCTCCCGTCGGCTGACAACGTGGGCGACGATGTCGTAGCCGTCCAAGCGTCGGCCCGCCACTTCGGCGCCGGCCAGTTCGAGAAACGAGCGGGTCAAATCGAAGGTCGCCGACACCTGATCGCACCGCGCTTTGGCGGGGATTCGCCCGGGGTAGCGCATGATCAGCGGCACGCGGATGCCCCCTTCAAATGTGGTGCCTTTTGCGCCGCGAAGCGGGCCCATGTGGGCCGCGCCGGCAAAGCCCCCGTTGTCCGACGCGAACACCACGAGGGTGTCTTCCGCAAGTGCCCTTTGCTCCAGTGCTGCCAGCAGGCGGCCGACCTCGCGGTCCAAATCCTCCAGCATCGCCACATAGGTCTCGGCGTCCGGCTCCGTCCAGTTCTCTTCGGTGACGAGCTTTTCGCGATCGCCGGGCCCCTGGAAGGGGAAGTGGGGGCATTCATGGGAGACGAAGAGGAAAAAGCGACGATTCCGCTGCCGCTCGATAAACTCGATCGAGGCGTCGGTGATCAGGTGCGTCATATATCCTTCGGCGCTGACCGGCTCGCGCCCGCGATAGAGCACGTGCAAATCGCTCAACTCGCGGTGATTGAAATAGTGTACGTTGCCGCCCAGATAACCGAAGAACGCATCCCAGCCGTGCGCGACGGGGTTGAAGTTGGGTTCGTAGCCCAAGTGCCACTTGCCGAAGATGCCGCACGCGTAGCCGGCCTCTTTCAGCGCCGCGGGAATCACGGCCTGCTCCGGCGGCAACCCCAATTCACCCTTTTGCGCCAGGCGGATCGCCTCGTCGTACCGGCCGACATTGCCCGTGCCGATCGCACACTCCAACCCCCCGGCGCGCTGCGGGTACCGCCCGGTCAGCAGCGCCGTGCGCGTGGGAGTGCATTCCGGCCCGTTGGCATAATGCTGCGTGAACCGTACTCCCTGCTCGGCAAGGCGGTCGATATGCGGCGTCTTCGCCACCGGGTGGCCGTAGCATCCCAGGTCGCCGTATCCCATGTCGTCGGCGAGGATCAGCACGATGTTCGGCGGCCTGCGCCCCTCCGCGGCCGCGCCCGGCTGAACCGCGAATAAGGCCGCGGCGAAGCAGGCGGACGCCGAAACCGCAAGCGAAGCGAAAAGGCGTTCGATCATGGTTGCTCACCTCCGGCAGGGGCTTGCTGGGCACGTTCTCTTCCGCGTGTGCCGGCCACACGAGATCACTTCCGCAGCATTACTTTCGCAGCGGGATCGCCAGCATGTCCTCGTGCGCCTCGATGTCGGCTTCGTGATCCTTCATCATCCCCAGCAGCCGCTCGACGACCTCGGGATGTTGGTCCGCAACGTTGTACGCCTCGGAGATGTCGCGCTCCACATGGTACAGCTCCGGCTGGTCCGGCACAACCGCCCGACCGTAGTTGACCGGCTCGCGCATTTTCACGTGCAACTTCCACGGCCCGAAACGCACCGCGTGCAGCTCGCCGCGTGTCCAATAGAACATCTCCCGGCGCGGGCTCGGCCCCCGGCCGAGCAGCACCGGCGAGAGGTCGTAGGAGTCCAGCTTGCGGTCCCCGGGCAGCGTGGTGCCGCTTAGGGCCGCAAACGTCGCCATCAGGTCGAGCGTGGAGCCGAGGTCCGTCACCACGCCCGGCTGGATCGTTCCGGGCCACCAGAAGATCGCCGGCACGCGCTGGCCGCCCTCGAACGTGGTGCCTTTGCCGGCCCGCAGCGGCCCGGCCGATCCGCCGTGCGTCTGGAAGCTCAACCATGGCCCGTTATCCGAGGTGAACACCACGAGCGTGTGCTTGTCGAGCTCCAGTTCGCGAAGCGTGTCGAGCACCTGGCCGACGCTCCAGTCGATTTCCTCGATCACGTCGCCGTACAAGCCGCGAATCGACTTGCCGCGGAGCTGCTGCGACGCGAACAGCGGGATGTGCGGCATGGAATGCGTCAGGCATACAAAGAACGGCCGGTCCTTGTTCGCCCGGATGAACTTGACTGCTTCCTCGGTGTAGCGGCGGGTGATCGTGTTCTGGTCGGCCGGGCGCTCGATGATCTTTTCGTCGTGCATCAGCGGCACGTTGTAGTGCGCGATCTCGGGGTAGTAGTCCGGATCGCTGACCACTTCCGCGCGGTAGCTCGGGCCGCCGACCTTGTCCATGTCGTTGGAGTAGGGGATGCCGAAGTAGGTGTCGAAGCCCTGGGCGGTGGGCAGGTATTGCGGCAGGTGGCCGAGGTGCCACTTGCCGAACAGCCCGGTGGCGTAGTCCCTCTGCTTGAGCAGTTCGGCGAGCGTGATCTCCTCGGACGGCAGCCCGCCGCCGGAGTCGGGGAAGAGGACCACGCGTTTGCTGCTGGTCATGCCGTTGCGGATCGGATAGCGGCCGGTCATCAGCGCTGCCCGGCTGGGGGTGCAAACCGGCGCGGCCACGTAGAACTGCGTCCATTTCTGGCCGCCGGCGGCCATGCGGTCGAGGTGCGGCGTGCGGATCGTGGGGTTGCCGAAGCACCCCGCGTCGCCCCAGCCCATATCATCGCAAAAGATCACCACAAAATTCGGCAACCGCTCGGCAACCTCAGCGGCACGGGCCGGCAGCACCACGAGCGACAGAAACAGGCCTACCATGAGTGCTTTCTTCACGAGCGTCTCCTTTTTCGTTCGAGGTTTCGTCAAAAAACCCGGCGACCTCCGCGACGGGGGTCGGGCGGCGGGCATCCCATCACTCATCCCCTCTGATCGCCGCCGCCGAACTCGTGGCGGGTCCGGCTGCCATCACTCTGGAATCGGGGCGTCGCGTCTGACCGTCTGCCCTTCCCAGACGGCTTCGTCGGTGGACTTGTCGTAGGTGAGGATGCGGTGCGCACTGCCGGGGGCGGGCGGCTCGTCGATCTGCGGCAGCCACTTGCGGTGCTCCTCGATCACGGCCGCGTACTCGGCACGACCGGCCAGATTGGTCCACTCCTGCGGGTCGCTCTCCATATCGTACAATTCCTCGCTGCCGTCGGCGTAGCGGATATAACGCCAACGCGCGCTGCGAACGGCATGGTTGCCTTGGTTATGGCTGGTGACGGCCGGCCGCGCGCGGGGGGCCGATGCGTCCCTCAGTTGGGGCGCGAGGCTGATCCCCTCCAGATCGCTCCTGGGCGGCAACCCGCAAAGTTCGACGAGCGTGGGATAGATGTCGAGCAACTCGACGGGCTTCGTGCAACGCTGCCCCGCCTTGATTCCCGGCCCGGCGAAGACCAGCGGCACGCGAGTGCTCCGCTCCCAGAGCGTGTTCTTGCCCGTGATGCCTTTTTCGCCCAAGTGCCAGCCGTGATCGCCCCAAACGACGACCACCGTGTTGTCGGCCAGGCCGGTTTCCTCTAACGCATCGAGAATCCGGCCAATCTGCGCATCGACGAACGTTGTGCTCGCCAGATAGCTGCGGACCAGGTTCCGCCACTGGTTGTTCTCCCGCACCCATTTCAACCGCGGCTCGGGCAGCTTCCAGTGCAGGTACCAGGAAAACCGCGGGGTGTCGTCCCGGTCATCTTCGCCAATGGCGGGCAGCACGCTGTCGTCGTCCGGATACATGTCATACCATTTCTGGGTGACGTAGCAGGGCACGTGCGGCAGAAAGAAGCCCGCCGCCAGGAAGAAGGGCTGGTCCGGCGGCATGCCGCGGAGCTGCTCAATTGTCCAGCTTGCCACCTGGTAGTCGCCTTTGTCTTCGTCGCGGTGCGGGAACACGC
>CAYXPN010000114.1:0-15395 GCA_964467075.1 uncultured Planctomycetaceae bacterium | reverse complement strand
CTAGCGACGTGCTCAAGCTGGCCGACACCACGCTCGAACCGGCCCTGGAGGCGCTGAGCAGCATGATCTTCAAAGAGGAGAACGTGCTCTGGCCCATGACGTTGCAGACCTTCGACGAAACGGACTGGGCACGCATCTGGCACGATTCGCCGCAGTATGGCTGGTGTCTGGTCGAGCCGCGCGAAGGCTATCGGCCCGCCGAACCCGCCGCGGCCGACAAGGCAGACCAAGGCAGGCGACAAGATTTGGTCCTTCCCACGGGCAGGCTTTCGCCCGAGCAGCTTGCCGGCATCCTGGGCGTGTTGCCCGTGGACGTGACGTTCGTGGACGGGGACGATCGGGTGCGCTACTTTTCGGAGGGACCCGAGCGCATCTTCCAGCGGAGCAAGGCCATCCTGGGGCGCCAGGTGCAGCACTGCCATCCGCCCGGTAGTGTACACGTGGTGGAGAAGCTGCTGGACGATTTTCGCGAGGGGCGCCAGGATTCGGCGCAGTTTTGGATCAACTTCCAGGGCCGGTTCGTACACATCCGCTACTTTGCGGTGCGCGACCCCGACGGCCGCTATCTGGGCACGCTGGAGGTGACCCAGGATCTCAGTCCGCTGCGAGTGCTCCAGGGCGAGCGGCGCCTGTTGCAGTACGACAGCCCGAGCGGCAAATGACCTGGCATGGAGCAGACGCAGGGACCCTCTTCCGCCGTGGCTTGGTAGGGGCGACGCATGCGTCGCCCCTACAGCGGACAGACCCGGCATTGCGCGTTCCGACTTTCGACCTCTTCCGCCGTGGCTTGGTAGGGGCGACGCATGCGTCGCCCCTACAGCGGACAGACCCGGCATTGCGCGTTCCGCGTTCCGACCTCCGACTTCCAACCCCGAAAGAAGTTTCTGGATGGCAACCATGTTCTGCTACCAATGTGAACAAGCACAGCAAGGCACCGGCTGTAGGAAGCTGGGTGTGTGTGGCAAGGACCCTGAGACCGCGGCCTTGCAGGACCTCTTGATCCATGCCGCTGAGGGCGTGGCCATGTATGCCCATCGCGCGGCCCAGCTCGGCGCGCGCGACCGCGACGTGGATGTGGGCGTGATGGAGGCGCTGTTTGCCACCGTGACCAACGTGGATTTCGACCCCGCTCGCATCGAACAGCACCTGCATGACGCCGCCCGGCTGCGCGATCGCGCGCGCCAGATTTATGAAGAAGCCTGCGCAAGCCAAGGCCGCCAGCCCGAACAGCTCGACGGCCCGGCCGACTGGCAGCCCGCGCCCGACCGCGACGGCCTGCTCGGCCAGGCCGAGGAGGCGTCGATTCCGCGCCGCCGCGCGCAACTGGGCGAAGACACCACGGGCTTGCAGGACCTGGTGCTCTATGGGCTCAAGGGCGCGGCCGCCTACGTGGACCACGCCCAACTGCTCGGCCATGAGGACCCGCAGGTTTACGCCGTCTTCCACGCGGCCCTGGACTTTCTTACCCGCACCGATGCCGCCAGCGGCGAATTGCTCGAGTGGGCCTTGAAGACCGGCGAGTTGAACCTGAAGGCCATGGAACTGCTGGACCAGGCCCACACGTCCACCTACGGCCATCCCGAGCCCACGCCCGTGCGCATCACGCCGGTCCGGGGCAAGGCGATCCTGGTCTCGGGCCACGATCTGAAGGACCTCGAGGAGCTGCTCAAACAGACCGAGGGCCGGGGGATCAACGTCTATACGCACGGCGAGATGCTGCAGGCCCACGGTTATCCGGGCCTCAAGAAATATGCACACCTGGCGGGCAACTACGGCGGGGCCTGGCAGAACCAGCGCAAGGAGTTCGATGCCTTTCCCGGCGCGATCCTGATGACCACCAACTGCATCCAGAAACCGGCCGACAGCTACAAGGACCGCATCTTCACCAGCGGGCTGGTGGCCTGGCCGGGCGTGCGCCACATCGGTCCCGACCGCGATTTCACTCCGGTGATCGAGGCGGCGCTGGCCGCCCCCGGTTTTGGCGCCGACATGCCGGAGAAGACGATCCTGGTGGGGTTCGGCCACCAGGCGGTCTTGGGCGCGGCCGAGAAAGTGATCGAGGCGGTGAGAGGCGGGAAGATTCGCCACTTCTTCCTCATCGGCGGCTGCGACGGCGCCAAGCCCGGCAGGAACTACTACACCGAGCTGGCGCAGAAGGTGCCCGAGGATTGCGTGATCTTGACGCTGGCCTGCGGCAAGTATCGGTTCAACAAGCTGGAGTTCGGCCGGATCGACGGCCTGCCGCGGCTGTTGGACGTGGGCCAGTGCAACGACGCCTATTCCGCGGTGCGCATTGCCACGGGCCTGGCCGAGGCGTTCGGCTGCGGGGTGAACGAACTGCCGCTCTCGCTGGTCTTAAGCTGGTATGAGCAGAAGGCGGTGGCCATCCTGCTCACACTCTTGTATCTGGGTGTGCGCAACATCCGCCTGGGGCCCAGCCTGCCGGCTTTTATCACCCCCGCGGTGCTCCAGGTGCTGGCCGAGAAATTCCAGATCGCCCCGGTCACCACGCCGGACGAGGACCTGCGGGCGATCCTGGGGTGAGCCCCGCGGCGGAACTTGAGCTGCCGACCAGGAAACCGGGAGGAGTTTGGGCCGCGGATGCTTGCTTTCGACTGGGTGCGGCGATTATCGTAAGAACTTGCAAACGTTTTGCTTCCCGGGGCTTCGCCTCGCTGAGAGCCCCGGCCACCCACCGGGACAGGCTGCTGGAGGAGCTGCCCATGCAATCCCTCAAGTTCACGCGCCGAGGATTCCTGGCCTCCTCGCTGGCCGGCGCCTGGCTGGCGGGGCTCGCGCGGGCAAGGCTGGCCCGTGGCGGAGAAACAAGCGCCCGCAAGGAAGTCCCCTGGCTGGCCGAAGTGCAAACGCCGCCCGAGCCGCTGCCGCCCGACGTGCCGAAACTGAGCCCGCTGCTCATCGACAAACACGGCCGGAAGATCGACACGCTCGCTGCGTGGCAAGAACGGCGTGCGCAACTGCGCACCTGGTGGCTCGACTTCCTCGGACAACCAAAGGTCGATCGCCAGGACCCGCCGCGGCTTGAGGTCATCAGTGAAGACCGCCCGGACGGCGTGATCCGCCAACTGGTGCGCTACGAAGCGGAGCCGGGCATGCCCGCGGAGGCATACCTGCTCAAGCCGCGGAGGCAGCAGGGCCCGCTGCCCGGCGTGGTGGTTCTGCACTCGACGGTGAGCTACACCATCCGGCAGCCGGCCGGTCTCGAAGGACCGCCGGAGAAGGCGTTCGGGCTGCGTCTGGCGCGCCGCGGGTGCGTGGCGATCTGTCCGCGCTGCTTCCTCTGGCCCAACGACGCGGAGCCGCCGGAGGAGCAGAAGCTCTCCTATGCTGAGCGGGTGGTGCGCTTCCGGGCCCGGCACCCGGGCTGCCGCGGGATGGCCAAGATGCTCTACGACGCGCGGCTCGCGCTGGACATCCTGGCGGGGTTGGATGAGGTCGATGCGGAGCGCCTGGGCGCGGTGGGCCATTCGCTGGGTGCGAAGGAAGTGTTGTACCTGGCGGCATTCGACGAGCGCGTCAAAGCGACCGTCTCCAGCGAGGGCGGGGTCGGCACGCGCTACTCCAACTGGGATGCGCCCTGGTATTTGGACCAGGACATCCGCGGCGAGGGCTTCGCCCACGAGCACCACGAGCTGCTGGCCCTGGCCGCCCCCCGGGCGTTTTTGCTGGTGGGCGGCGACTCGGCCGACGGCCGGCGGAGCTGGCCGTTCATCGAGGCCGCGCTGCCGGTCTATCGGCTTTACGGCGGCACCCCGCGGCTGGGGCTGTTTAACCACGGCAAAGGCCACAGCGTGCCGCCCGAGGCCTTGGAGCGGATCGACGAGTGGTTCGCGGCGTATTTGTGAATTCCAGCGTTGGCAAAGGACCGGCAATCCCCTGCCGTCCAAAGTGCCTTTCGGTTTGGATGGCGGCAGCCGGCCGGTTGTGAAAGACGAGGCCGTTTCCTGCGGAACCGGCAATTAGTCGCTGGTAAGTTCAGGGTGTTGCCTTGCCAGCCACTCGTGCAACTCGTCCCGAAGCGCCATGGCGAGCGAGACCATTTCTTGGGCTTCCTGGTCTGAGGTGCCGCCGGCACGCTCGTATTCGCTGATGTTTCGCTTTTTGCGGAACGCATCGAGTTGGGCGATCCGGCTGCGGTCCAAGCCGAGCGTGAATGCGAGCGATTGGATCGCGCGGTAGTGGTGCGATTCGCGCGTGGTTCGGTAGCCCTCAGCAGCGAGCCCCGTAATTGCTGCTTGAAGCGCTGCGTTGTAGGCAATGCTCAATTGCCAGTCTGCACTGAGCCCCGCGGTCCGGCAATCATGCAGATCGCGGTCGATCACGCGCAGCAACTCAGCGATTTCCGCGGGGCTGCTCTCGTGTTCCACGAGCCACCCGCTGCGCAGCCAGTCTTGCAAGCTCATCCTGGTCCCCGATCAGGAACACCTTGGGCTTCTTCAGTACTGTGGCAAGGAAGTGGTGGCCGGCGGCTGCCTTGGCTTGAAACTCCTCAGGCGAGTAAACTGCCGGATTCACTTCCCGGTCCAGATGCTCCTGGGCCGTTGCCAGCGCCGCCACCACCTCTGGGAACGCAATCTGGCCGACAACCAGCAGGTCCACATCACTTGCGCGCTGCTGCTGTGCGCGGGCGACCGACCCGAAGATGAAGGCCACCACGATTCGCTCGCCGAGCGGGGCCAGGGCTGCGCGCAGCACGTCGGCTACCCCGACCGTTTTCACCACAAGGCTTTTCAGCTCTTCAAAGACCGGGCAGGCGGGGTCCGCCTGGAAGTACACCTGCCGGTCGCGCACCGTGCGCCGGATGATGCCCGCCTCGGCCAGTTGCTTCAACTCGCGCTGCACCGCACCCACGCCTCCGCCACAGGCCCGCACGATCCGGCGCAGGTAGAACTGCTCGTCAGGATGGCTGAATAGCAGGGCGAGAATCGCCTGGCGGTTCTTGCTGAAAAGCGCCGAAGCGATCGGATTGTCGAACGGCATTGTACCCATTTCTGGGACAATTGTACCATTTTATGGTACGCTAGGCAACCCCGTTGCGCACCCCGCGGGCGCCGAATCGGCTGGTGGAACGCTCTGTTGCAGCCGGCGCGCCGATGCGCCACACTGTTCCCTGGGCGGCCGTCCCCCGCGCCGTCCCCCTGCGCCCGGTGCGCCTGTGTCTACATTCCTCAAAACCGAGCAAAATGGAGGACCCCGACCATGCTACGCCAATGGTTCGTCGGCTGGATGGCGCTTCTGGTACTTGGCACTGCGGTGGGTGGCCTTGCCCCGGCTGCCCAGCTCGACGAGGCCCAAGCGCCCGCCTCGGCGCCCCCAACGCGCGAGGCAGCCGCCCAGTGGAAGGGGCTGGCCGCGCGCTATGCGGGCGACGAGGGCATCGAGCGCGACCCGCGCGTGTTGTTCGTCGAAGATTTCGAGACGGGCAGCGTCACGGAGATCGGCCGGCGCTGGGGCAGCATCCGCCTGCCCGAGAACATCTCGCTGAGCGACGACCTGCACGCGGCCTCGCCCGGTTTGCGCTCGCTCAGAATCCGCGAGAACGGACACCTGTTCACCCACACCCGGGGCGTGGACGTGATGTTCGCCCGGTTCTATGTCAAGTTCCACGAGCGGATCGGCTACGTGCATCATTTCGTCCACCTGGTGGCCGATCGCACGCCCCAGCCCTGGCCCAAGGGTGGCGCAGGCGAGACACCTGCCGGCGGCGCGAAGTTCTCCACGGGCATCGAGCCCACGGGGGTGTGGGGCAAGTATCCGCCGCCGGGAATCTGGAACTTCTACACCTACTGGCATGAGATGAAGACCAAGTGGGGCTCGGTCTTTACGGGCAAGGAGGAGCTTATCGAGCCCGGGCGCTGGTATTGCGTGGAGGTGATGCTGCGGGCCAACTCCACGCCCGAGAAGGCCGACGGCGTGCAAGCCTTTTGGGTGGACGGCGAGCTTTGCGGCTGGTTCGACGGCTTCCGCTGGCGCACCACCGACAAGTTGAAGATCAACAGCTTCTGGCTCCTCTTCTACAACACCGACCAGCCGGCCCGACACAACAAGGACCCAAAGCCCGAAAGCCGGCAGATGGAGGTGTGGTTCGACGACATCGTGCTGGCCACCGAATACATCGGGCCGGTTCAAGGTCGGCCCGCGGGCGGCAAGAAGCGGGCCGCGCCTTCGCGGAGTGCGCTCTTCACGCCCGGGCTGCTGATCGCCGAACCCTCAGGGACGGTCTTCAGCGAGGGATTCGAGAGCGGAGCGGGCAAGTTCGAGGGCGGCCGGGTGGTGGAGGACGGGGCCGGCGGGTCCAAGGTCTATGAGTTTCCCGCGCGCGGCGCGTGGATTTGGGAGGCCTTTTCCCGACCCGTGACCGAGGCCACCACCATCCGCTTCAAGCTCAAGCCCCAGGGCCAACCGCGCGACATCCAGGTGCTCATCTGGTCGCGCAAGCACGGCGACAATTGCCGCTATCACATCGGCCCGCTGGAGCCGGGCAAGTGGCGCGAGATCGAGTTCCGCGCGATCGAAGCGCGCGTGGGCTGGGGGGCCCGCGGGCCGAGCCTGGAAGGCGACGTGCTGGACAATTTCAAGCTGACCTTCGCCGGCGGCGAGGACGACCGCCTGCTGATCGACGAGTTCGAGATTCGCCAGTAGGGGCGCACGCGCGGCCCAAATGAAATTGCGGGATTGCAGTAAGAAGGTAACGTGCGTCACGTAGCCACGCTCGCCAGAGCGTGGACGGCGTGGGGCAACATTTTCTCACGCATATTATCCGCCGTCTGGCGACGGCGGCTACAACCGTCTGGCGACGGCGGCTACAAAACGCTTGACAGGGCTCCCCGCGGCCGCCATAGTGGGCATGGTGTCCATGGGATCCATGGGAGTCGACCAGCAGTCCATTCTTTCCTGCAAGGACAAGCCAATGAAGCCGATCAAGCCAGTCAAGCCGATCACGCCCAACGTGCCGACCAGCAAGAGCCTTTCGTGTCCCTGTCTGACATCTCGCCGAGGTTTCCTGGCCCGCTGCGGCGGCTGCGCGGCCGCGGCCGTGGCCGGCGGCAGCGCGCTACAGCTTTGGGCCCAGCAGTCCGAACCGCACGCCAAAGACCGCCCGCGCGTGCGCCTGGTCTTCGCCTGCTGGGCCGAGGTGCAGGACCGGCCCACCTGGCCGCACATCGGCCACGACATGCGCCCCCAGATCGACCGCGTGACCAAGACCCTGCGCGACCAGTGCCCGGAGGTCGAGTTCCTGCCCGCCCTGGCCCACAGCCCGGACGACGCGCGCAAGATACTCGCCCGGCAGGAGCCCGACCGCATCGACGGCTACCTGGTCTACCAGATGAACAACTGGGTGCAGGTGTTTCCGGAGATCGTCTCCTCGGGCAAGCCTACGCTGGTGGCGGATTTTGTCTATGCGGGCAGCGGTGGGTTCCTGCTGTACAGCTCGAGGCTCAGAAACTCCGGAAAAGAGAACTTCTCGGTGGTTTCTTCGTCAGACATCGAGGACCTGGTGGCCGGGGCGCGGTGCTTCAAGGTGCTCACCACCGGCGATGCAAAGGCGTTTGTGGCTGCCTGCCAGCGCGTGCGGCGCGAGCGCATCCCGCGCGCCGGCGCGCCCGACTGGAAGGAAGACCCCGTGGAGGCGGCCGGGGTAGGCGAATGTCTGGCGGGCATGAAGCGTGCAGGCATCGTGTGCGTGGGCGGCGGCAGTCGCGGCCTGGCCGAGGCCATTCGCGAAAACCTGGGGATCACGGTCCACATGGTGGATTTCGACGAGATGGCCGCGGCCGCGGCCGCGGTCGACCAGGCAAAGGCCGAGCAGATCGCCGCCCAGTGGCAGGCTGCGGCAAAGACCGTGAAGATCGACGAGCCCGAGGAGACCCTGCGCAAGTCGGCGGCCAACTACCTGGCCCAGGAGGCGTTGCTCAAGAAGTACCGGGCCGAGGCGATCACCATCAACTGCCTGGGCGGGTTCTACAGCGGAAAGCTGAAGGCCTATCCCTGCCTGGGCTACGTGGAACTGCTGGGCAAGCGCCAGATCGGCGCCTGCGAGGCCGACCTGCGCTCCACCGCCACCATGGTAGCCATGAACCATCTGGTGGGCCGGCCGGGCTACATTTCCGATCCCGTGGTCGACACCTCGCACCGCTGGATCGTCTATGCCCATTGCGTGGCCACGATCAAGCCGTTCGGGCCCGACGGGCCGGCCAATCCTTTTGAAATCCTCACCCACTCGGAGGACCGCCGCGGGGCGTCGGTGCGTTCGCTGCTGCCGCTGGGCTACCTGACCAGCACCATGGAAATCGACGCCCCGCGCCGCGAGATTCTCTTCCACCAGGGCAAGGCCGCGGAGAACGTGCTCGTGGATCGGGCGTGCCGGACCAAGCTGGCCTGTGAAGTGACAGGCGACATGGAGAAGCTGCTCACCTCGCCGTATTGGGGCTCCTACGGCTGGCATCGGGTCACGTTCTACGGCGACCTGCGCGATCCGGTCAAGGAGCTGGCCGCGGCCTTGAAGTTCAAGTTTATCGAAGAGGCGTGATCGTGCTGCGCGGGGCACCTGTGAAAGGAGTCCCATGAAGGCCCTGGTGCTTGCCGAATACAACCGCCTGGAAATCCAAGAGCTGCCCGACCCCCGGCCGGGCCCGCGCGAGGTGCTGGTAGAAGTGCGCGCCTGCGGCATCTGCGGCAGCGACGTCCACGGCATGGACGGCAGCACGGGCCGGCGCATCCCGCCGATCGTGATGGGCCACGAAGCCGCGGGCGTGATCGCCGCACTAGGCCCGGGCGTGAGCGGGCTGGCCGCGGGCGATCGGGTCACGTTCGATTCCATGGTCTGGTGCGGCGAGTGCAGCTTCTGTCGCCGTGGGGCGGTCAACCTTTGCGAGCGGCGCCAGGTGCTGGGTGTCTCTTGCCCCGAATTCCAGCGACCCGGGGCGTTTGCCCAACTGGTCGCCGTGCCGCAGCACATCGTCTATCGCCTGCCCGAGGGGCTGGCCTTCGAACACGCGGCCATGACCGAACCGCTCTCGGTGGCAGTCCATGCCGTGTCGCTCTCCCGCGTTGCGCTGAACGATTCGGCCGCGGTGATCGGCACCGGCGTGATCGGGCTGCTGGTGGTCGAGGTGCTCAGGGCGGCTGGCTGCGGGCGGATCATCGCCGTGGACTTGGACGAGCAGCGTCTGGAGCTGGCCGCGCGCCTGGGCGCCTCGGAGACCTTCTCGCCGGCTGAAGTGGACGACGTGGCCGCGGAAATCCAGCGGCGCACGGGCGGCCGGGGGGTGGATTTGGCCGTCGAGGCCGTGGGTCTTGCGCAGACCGTGTCCGCGGCCGTCCACACGGTGCGCAAGGGCGGCCGGGTGGTGCTGGTCGGCAACCTGAGCCCCCAGGCCGAGTTACCGCTGCAAGCCGTGGTCACGCGCGAGCTGAGGCTCCAGGGCTCCTGTGCCTCGGCCGGCGAGTATCCGGCCTGCCTGGAGATGATCGCCGGGGGCACGATCCAGGTCGAGCCGCTGATCAGTGCCGTGGCCCCGCTGGAGGAAGGCCCCAGTTGGTTTGAGCGCCTGCGTGCGGGCAAGGACGGCCTGCTGAAGGTGATCCTGCGCCCGTGAGGTGCCCGGACCGGCCGGGCAGCGACGGTCAGGGAAACAGGGGTGGTGGCACACGGTTTGCTGTGCGGCGTGCGGCGTTGACCCGTGTTGACCCGACCGGCTATAATCACGCCAGTGCTGGGACGACTCGCCAGAAGCGTCTGGCGGCCCGAGGTTAGCCCCGCGCGGTGCTGGCGCCCCCAGCCTCTTCACCACCGGCCGCAAGGCAAAGGGATTTGTCGGCTCGTTTCGCGGGTGCGAAATGGATTTCGCCGCTTCGGCCACACAGGAGTTGAGGGTGTCGACTTCTTCGCCCCTGGACATCAAGGAGCGCGTCCGGCAGGCGATCGACATCGTCGAGCTGGTCGGACGCCATGTGCGCCTGCGGCGCCAGGGCCGCAACTATGTGGGGCTCTGCCCGTGGCACGACGACACCCGCCCCAGCCTCCAGGTCAACCCGGAGCGCCAGTCCTTCCGCTGCTGGGTCTGCGACATCGGCGGCGACGTGTTCAGCTTCGTGATGAAGATGGAGGGAGTCGAGTTCCGCGAGGCATTGGGGCTCCTGGCCGAACAGGCGGGCATCTCGCTGGCCGCACCGTCCGAGGGGCCTTCGGGCACGCAGGGCGGCGCGTTCGACAAGCGCAAGCTCTACCAGGCGGTGGCCTGGGCCGAGAAGCAATATCACCAGTGCCTGCTCAACCATCCCGAGGCCGAACCCGCCCGGCAGTATCTGCGCCAAAGAGGGATCACGGCCGAGAGCATCGAGCGTTTCCGGCTGGGTTTCTCGCTGCTGGGCCGCCGGCTGTTGGCCGAGGCCTGCCGCGGCACGGGCGTGGAAGTGCCCGTGTTGGAAGCGGCCGGCCTGCTGGCGCGTTCCACCGGCCCGGGGGACGTGTACGACCGGTTCCGCGGGCGATTGCTCTTCTCGATTCGCGACCCCCAGTCGCGGCCCGTGGGGTTCGGCGGGCGTCTGATTCCGGAAGTGCCCTTGAGCAGTCCGGCCAAGTATGTCAACTCGCCCGAGACCCCGCTGTTTACCAAGAGCCGCCTGCTCTATGGGCTGGACCTGGCGCGCGAGGCGATTCGCAAGCGCGGCGCGGCGCTGGTCATGGAGGGATACACGGACGTGATCATGGCCCACCAGCACGGGTTCGAGCAGGCGGTGGCCGTGTTGGGCACGGCGCTGGGCGAGGGCCACATCCGGGTGCTCAAGCGGTTTGCCGACCGCATCGTGTTGGTGCTCGACGGCGACGAGGCTGGTCAGCGCCGGGCCGCGGAGGTGCTGGAGCTGTTCATCGCCCAGCAGGTCGATCTGCAGATTGTCACCCTGCCCGAGGGCAGCGACCCTTGTGATTTCCTGCGCCAGCACGGCGCGGAGGCCTTTGGCCGGCTGGTCGAGCGCGAGGCGGTCGATGCCCTGGAGTTTGCCTTCCGCGTGGCCACCCGGGGGGTGGACGTGCAGCGCGACGTACACGCCGTGGATCGGGCCGTGGAGCGCTTGCTGGCCGTGGTGGCCCGGGCACCACGATTGGGCACGGGCACCGATGCCCAGAGACAGGCGCGCGAGTGGACGATCCTGGGCAATCTGGCCCTGAAATGCCGCCTGCCGGAAGAGACGATCCGCGCGCGGTTGCGCGAGTTGAGACGGGGCGCTGCGGGGCGGGCGGCGAGTTCCGGCTCCAGGGTGGCGCGGTCGGGCGGGTCGGCCCCTGCCGCGGCGCAGCTCAACGCTTATCAGCGCGAACTGATGGAGCTGCTGGTCTGCTGTCCGGAGTGTCTGGCCGCGGCGCGCGGGAAACTGCGGGCCGAGTGGCTTGCCGGCGGTCCGGGCTTGCCGGTTTACGAGACGATGTGCCGGCTGGCCGATGCGAGCGAGGTGCCCGACTTCGACCGGCTGATGCTGGAGCTGGACGATCCGGCGCTGAAGGCCCTGGTGGTCGCACTGGACGAAGGGGGGCGGGCCAAGGGGGTCCAAGCGGGTGTGTTTGAGAGTCTGTTAGAGCAATTGATTGCCGCTTTTTGTCGAAAGGAGGCTCAGCAACAACGACCCGCCCAGATCGGGGCACTCCGCGAAGGTCGCCTGGACGAGCACCGGGCGGCCGACCTGCTGGACCAGATCATCCGGCAGGAGCGCAGCCGGCAGGGTATTTCCGAACCCACGGACGGGTGAGGATGCCCCGAGCCGGGCGATCGCCCCAGCGGCCCGTCGTACGGGAAGGAAACCGATGGCGATGGGGTCAGGCGTCCACCGCCAAAAAGCGTGCAAACCCTCCGCAGGTGCACGCCCACTCTGGACCGCCGTCCTTCCGGAATCCTTCGCCGTGCTGGCGACGCGCTGCCGATCGCATGGTCTTAGATCGTCTTGCCGTGCGCATCACCAGTGCGCGCAAGGAGGAGCACGGTGGACTTGTTCGAGAAGGAACTTCAGGAATTGATCGCCCGGGGCCGTGCCCAGGGCTATCTGACCTATGACGAGGTGAACGCCTATCTGCCGGACGACGAGGTGGACCCGTACCGGCTCGACAACCTGCTCGTGGCCCTGGACGAACAGGGGATCGATCTGGTCCAGGAAGCGCCCGAGCCGGAGTTCTACGACCGGGAACAGGACGAGGAGGAGCCGGAGGTCCCGCCCGATGATGTCCCGGTCGAGGCCCTGGCCCCCGAAGCGTCTGACCCGCTCAGCCTGCCGCGCAAGTTCAACAGCGACCCGATCCGGCTCTACTTGAGCCAGATGGCCGAGATTCCCCTGCTCAGCCGGGAGCAGGAGATCGCCCTGGCCAAGAAGATCGAGGTCACGCGCAAGCGTTTCCGCCGGACCGTGATGGGGTGCAATCTGTGCATGCGCGTAGCGCTGAGCACGCTCGTGCGGGTACACAAGGGCAGCCTGCCGTTTGATCGGACGATCAAGGTCTCGCTGACCGAGCGGCTTTCCAAGCAGCAAATCCAGGCGCGCATGCCCCACAACCTGCGCACGCTCGCCCATCTGGCCGAGCAGAACCGCCTGGACTTCCGGAAGCTGCTCAGCCGCGCCACACCGCCGGCCCAGCGCGCCGCGGCGCGCCGACGCTTCATCCTCCGCCGGCGCAAGATGCTCACCCTGATCGAGGAGCTCAGCCTGCGCACCCGCCGCGTGCAGGCCATGATGCGCCACCTGGAAGAAACCCTGCGCCGCATGGACGACATCCGCCAGCGCCTGCGCCATTTGATCGACACGCCCGAGACGCGCGACAAACGGGCCAATCTGCGCCGCGAGCTGCGCGACCTGATGCTCCTGGCACAGGAAACGCCCCGCGGTCTGCGCCGGCGCTGCGAGCGCATGCGCTGCCAGTATGAAGACTACGAACAGGTCAAACGCCAGCTCTCCAGCGCCAACCTGCGACTGGTGGTCTCGATCGCCAAGAAATATCGCAACCGCGGCTTGAGTTTTCTGGACCTGATCCAGGAGGGCAACACGGGCCTGATGCGCGCCGTGGACAAATATGAATATCGCCGCGGCTTCAAGTTTTCCACCTATGCCACGTGGTGGATTCGCCAGGCCATCACGCGGGCCATCGCCGACCAGGCCCGCACCATCCGCATCCCGGTGCACATGATCGACGTGCTCACCAAGCTGCGCAACACGGGCCGCCGGCTGCAGCACGAGCTGGGGCGCGAGGCCACGCTCGAAGAGGCGGCCGCGGCGGCCAATCTCAGCCTGGACGAGGCCCGGCGCGTGGTGGCCATGGGCCGGCTGCCGGTGAGCCTTGACCGACCGGTCGGCGAAAGCGAAGATAGCTGTTTTGGGGAGTTCATCGAGGATACGGGGCTGCCTCGGCCGGACAGGGCCGCGGGAAATGCACTGCTGCGGGAGAAAATCGACGCGCTGCTCAAGACCCTCACCTACCGCGAGCGGGAGATCATCCGGCTCCGGTATGGCCTGGGGGACGGGTATACCTATACCCTGGAAGAGGTGGGCCGCATCTTCAAGGTCACGCGCGAACGGGTCCGCCAGATCGAAGCCAAGGCGGTGCGCAAGCTCCAGCACCCCGTGCGGAGCCAGCAGCTCGCCGGCTTCATCGAGCGAGCGGCAGGCTGACCCACCCCCCCCTCAGCCGCCGGCCCAATCGGTCGGCGGTTTTTTGTTGCGCTTGCGGCCGCGCAAGCCAAATCTGCGGGCTCGCCGGCGCCGGTGCCCCGGCTCCACACCGCCAGCGCACGTCCCTTGGACACGACTGAAACTGTGTTGAATGTATTGAACACCCGCAAACCCAAATGATCGGACAGCACGAACCATGTCATCCACACCACACGTGAGCGCCGATGTGTTGCGCACCTTGCACCGGATTCATCGCCAACTCAGCGATCTGCGCAGCCGGCTGGAGCGCGGCCCGAAACGCCTCGCCGCGGCCGCGGCCGGGGTGGCCCACCGCGAGCAGCAGCTCGAACAGGCGCGCCGGGAATACGAGCGCCTGCGCAAGCTGGCCGACAGCAAGCAACTGGACCTCAGGGCCGGCGAGGACAAGGTGCGCGACCTGCAGCGCAAGCTCAACGAGGCCTCGAGCAATGCCGAGTATCAGGCCCTGAAGGAACAGATCGAGGCCAAACGCATGGTGAACAGCGTGCTGGAGGACGAGATTCTGGAGGCCATGGATGCCGCGGATCAGCAGAAGCCGCAGATCGCCCAGGCCCAAGCCGCGCTGGCCGCGGCCCAGGCCAAGGCCGAAGCCACGCGCAAGGAGTATGAAGAGGACGAGCCCCACATCCGCGCCGATTTGGAACGCTACCAGGCCGAACTCGCACAGGCTGAAGCCGAACTGCCCGCCACGGTCCGCGAAATTTACCGTCGCGTGGTGCGCCAGCGGGGCGAAGACGCCCTGGCGCCGGTGGAGGACGAGTATTGCGGCGGCTGCCACCAGCACGTGCCGTTGAACCTCTGCGCCAAGATCATGATGGGTGAGCCGCTCTTCTGCCGCACCTGCGGACGCATGCTCTACATGCCCGAGGACCGGGGGGCCGCCGGCGGGGCGTCATAGAACGCGCAAGTCGAGTCGTGCGATCCCCTCGCGCTCGGCGTGCAAAAGCGCCCCAGCCGCGTGCGCAGCCGGGTATCCACGTGTCTCAGGAACCCGGCCTGCTCGCCGAATGGAGAGAGCGCACCGGAATCTCTCGCACTTTACACATAGGCTTGTTGGGACTCTCCAAAGTGACAAGTTCGTCCACTTGAGCGACTACTGCCGCTCCGACGTGCAATGCGTCGACCGGGGTCATGTCGTGTGCAGACGCGAATTCCAGGGCCTTGCCGGTCAGTTCGCGGGTCGAGACGATATCCTCCGCGCTATCCAGTACGGCGCGCATGAATTCGACTTCCTCGCTCCGTTTAAGGAAAGTCGGCTTGGGCAAGACCTCCAAACGGACATAATCGCTCACCACCAACTGACGGCCCGGATCATCCAGAATGGCCATGGCTCGCCGTGACAACATGTCGTTGCCGCGAAACGCTGCGATCAAAACACTTGCGTCAAGATAAGTCCGCTTCATCCCCCTCCAACTCCCCGCGCCGCCGCTCTACTTCGCGCAGCACTTCTTCTTCGCCCAGAAGCCTCATTCCGCCCCGGATGGCCTGCCTGCGCAAATCAATCAGCCTTTTGCCCAACGCCGTCCTGGGCAGGTATCGATCCGGCGGACCTTCGCCTCCCACGGCAAAGACCGGTGTGGTCTGGCAACTGAGCTGGTTGTCAGGCAGCGGGACGGCTATACACAGCCATTCGGGCGATATGCGCAAATATCCCCGATCATCAGGCGGCGCAGTGGCCCCGG
>CAYXPN010000113.1:0-15445 GCA_964467075.1 uncultured Planctomycetaceae bacterium | reverse complement strand
GAGTACGACGTTCCGGCGGACAAGGTTCGCGTCATTCCACCCGGCTACGACGACACCCGATTCTTCCCCGTCTCGCTGGCGACCCGGCGGGCCCTGAAGCGCGACCTTGACATCGAGGGCCGGGTGGTCCTGGCCTTGGGACGCCTGGCGAAGAACAAGGGATACGATCTGCTCTTGCGGGCCATGCCGCCGGTATTCCAGCGGCTGGATGACGTAAGGCTGTTGCTGGCGGTCGGCTCCCCGGAGCTGACGGAAGACGAGGCACGGCAGCTTGAACAATTGAAGCGATTGGCCGAAGAGTTGGGTATCCGTGATCGCGTGTTGTTGCGCGATTACATTCCCGACGAGCTTCTGGCCGACTACTACCGGGCGGCCGACGTGTTCGCGCTGAGCAGCCGCTACGAGCCGTTCGGCATGACCGCGGTGGAGGCCATGGCCTGCGGCACGCCCGCGGTGGTGACTACCGAAGGCGGTCTTTGGGAACAGACGAGGTGGGGCTTGGAGGTCCTCTATGCGAATCCGTTCGATCCCCAGTCCTTCGGGCATGCTGTGGCGGCTGTGCTGACCTATCCGCGCCTCAGGGACCAACTGGCCAAATTTGGTTCTCAGAAGGCACGTGCGCATTTCACCTGGACAGGTGTGGCGCAGCAGCTTCTGCGGGTCTTGCAGAGCGTGGAATTGCCCGCGGTCGAGGATTCCGTGGAGGGTTTGGAGCGGACGATCCCCTCGGCTTCCAGGCTTGAGGAAGAAGAGGAGCCGTGGAGGGAAGGCGCCCCCTCATGATCGGCCTGGACGCGAGGTTTGGGCGGCCGGCGGCGCGTGTTAGCCCGTTTGCCTGTCCACCGCCCCCAGAGGCAGCCCCGTTTACGACTCGTGGCGCCCGAGGACTTCGAATCCCGCGGTGATGTCGAGCAGCTCTTCGGTGATCGCGTTCTGTCGCCGCCGGTGGTACTGCGCCGTGAGGTCGTCGAGGCGCTCTTCCACGTTTTTTTCGGCGGCCTGCATCGACGCCAGGCGCGCGGCGTTCTCGGCCGCCAGCGATTCGGCCAATGCCCGATACAAGGCGGCGAAAAGGTGTTGCCGGATCAACGCGGAAAGCAAGGTCTGCCAATCCATGGTGAAGGTCGGCAGCATGCGGGTGGGCCAGGGCCTGGTGCGCAGGGAGCGCAACCAGGCGTCGTCAAGTGGAATGACCTGCTCGAAATGGGCTTCGTACGACGCACCGGAAAGCGGTCGCTGGTGAAACAGCCACACCCGGTGCACCTCGCTTTGCTCGCGCCATTGGTTGATCTTCCACAGCAGGTCGTGGACCCGGCGCGTGATCTCCGCGACCGAGTTGGGCAGCCCCAGGGTCTCGGCCACTTCGTGCCCCGACCTCTTGAGTTCCGCGGCAGCGCGTACACCGATGACCAAGGCCAGGGGCGCACGCGAACCATTCCGGACTTCACGGAGGCTTTCCCGGGCGTGCAAGGCGATGCGCGCGTTGAACTGGCCGCACATCCCCTGATCTGAGCCCAACACCACAGCGGCTATCCGTCCCGGCGGTCTTGCTGCAGGTGCGCTGAGCAGGTGCGGCGCGCTGTGCAACAGAATCTGCATGCCAAGCTCGAGGCTGCGGCGGTAGTCGCGCAAGGCGCGTGCCGCCTCTTCGTAGTGGCGGATGTTGACCGCGGCCAGGCTCTTCATGGTCTTGACCACCGATCCGAGATCCTCGACGGACTGGATTTGATGGCCGAGGGCTTCAAGTGTTTCCATTCGAGGCGCCCTCCCCGAGCCGAGCCAACGCCCTTCGGGCGGTCTGTTTCAATTCGCGCCGGGCGTCGTCGTCCAGTTGCTGGCCTGACTCAATTTGCTCGGCGAGCTTTTCAAGCTCCTCGTCGACGGCGCGCGCGACGGCCGCCTCGGCTTCGGCGATGTGTTCGATCGGCAATCCATCGAGCAGCCCTTCGCTGGCCGCCAGCAGGACCGCGATTTGCTGCGCGACTTCCAGCGGCGCGTTTTGCGGTTGTTTGAAGATTTCACGAATCCGGCGGCCGTGTTCCAGGGTGTTGCGCGTCTGCTGGTCGATTCGGGTGCCGTAGCGGCTGAATCGTTCCAGCTCCTCGAACTGTGAATACGCCAGGCGCAGGTCGCCGGCCACGGCCCGATAGGCCGGCAGTTGGGCCTTGCCGCCGACCCGCGAAACAGACCGGCCCACGTCGACCGCCGGCAGCACACCCTGCCGAAACAGCCGCGGGGAAAGATAGACCTGCCCGTCCGTGATCGAGATCAGATTGGTGGGAATATAGGCCGAAATGTTCTGCGCCTGGGTCTCAATGATCGGCAGTGCGGTGAGCGATCCGCCGCCCAGCTTGTTTCTCAGATGGGTGGACCGCTCCAGCAGGCGGGAGTGGATGTAGAAGATGTCGCCGGGGTAGGCCTCGCGCCCCGGTGGGCGACGCAGCAGCAGCGACAATTCCCGATAGGTCCGCGCATGGCGGGTCAAGTCGTCGTAGACCACCAGCACGTCGCGACCCTGCTGCATGAAGTATTCGCCCATGCTCGTGGCCGCGTAGGGAGCGGCGAAGCGCAGACCGGCCGGGTCATCGCCGCTGCTGGCCACCACCGTGGAGTACTCGAGCGCACCGTGTGTGCGCAACTGCTCGATCACCCGGGCCACCGCGGAGCTTCGCTGCCCCACGGCACAATAGATGCACACCACGTCGCGGCCTCTCTGGTTGATGATGGTGTCCACCGCGATGGCCGTCTTGCCGGTCTGCCGGTCGCCGACGATCAGCTCGCGCTGTCCGCGGCCGATGGGGATCAGCGCGTCGATGACCTTGATACCCGTCTGCAAAGGGACTTGCACGGGTTCGCGCTCCAGGACGCCGGCGGCCGGGCGCTCGATGGGCAGGCGCTCGGCCTGCCGGATCGCGCCTTTGCCGTCGCGCGCACGCCCCGTGGCATCGACCACACGCCCCAGCAAAGACTCGCCCACGGGCACGTCCATCACGCGGCGGGTGCGCTGGACCCGATCGCCGGCATTGATCGCTTCGCCGGGATCCATCAGCATCACGCCGACGTAGTCCTCGTCGAGATTGAAGGCAAGCCCCCGGCGCCCGCCGGGAAAACGGACCAGCTCGTCGGCCTGGACCCCGGGCAGACCGTCGACCAGCGCAAAACCCTCGCCGACCTCGATCACCCGCCCGATTTCGTCGAGCGTCACCTCGGCGCCTTGTCGCTCCAGGGCGAGATCGGCTGCCGCGGCAAAAACGTCGGCTGCTTGCGTCAAACGAGGGCCTCGAGTCGGCATGACAACTACTCCGCGCGGGATGCGCAGGCAGGACGGAGTGGAACTCCGTCCTACGTGGGTTGGCGCAAGGTCTCAGCCTGTTCGCGTAAAGCCGCCCCGAGCGTCTCCTCGAACTCGTCCAGGTAGCGGCTAAGGCTCCAGCCCAGCGCTCGGCCGTGCGACCGGACTTCCAGCCCGGAGATCAACTCGGGCGATGTCTCGAAAACGGCCTGGACACCGTCGTGGAAACCACGTTTCAGTGCGTCGGTGATCTTTCGACGGACGTCTTCAGCAAGCTCGCCGGCCGAGGCGACGACGACCCGTCCGTCCGCCTCATCGATGGCTTTGCCGAAGGTCTTTCGCTGCTGCGGGTCCATCTGCTCGAGTCTGCCGAGGAAGGTGCGAACCATTCGCTCCTGGACGTCGGCGTCGGCCAGATCGGCCAGCGCTTGGCGCACGGCGCGCTCGAGCGCGCGGCCGGCCCGCTCGCTCAGCTCCGCGAGAAACTGCTCTTGTTGCTCCTCCAGGGCGCGCTGCCAATCCTGTCGCGCCCGATCGACCTCGTCGCGTGCTTTGCGCATCAACCGGCGGCGTTGCTGGTCGGCTTCTTTCCCGGCTTCTTCGAGCATCTGTTGACGTTGGGCCTCGAACCGGCTGCGCTCTTCGGCAAGCTCCGCGGAGTGGCGCTCTGCTTCGTCCTGTTTCTGCTGGGCCTGTTGGAGACGCGAGGCGATTTTCTGTTCACGATCGTCCATCGCGCGCACGATGCGATCGAAGAGCAGCAACTTCAAGAGCACCAACAGCACCAGGAAGTTGCCGATCTGGGCGCCGACCGTGAACCAATCAATCAACATGACGTTTTCTCCGGACGGTCCGGGCCGCTTGCCCGGGCGTCTCCTCCGCGACGTCGATTCAGAAAGGGTTGGCGAAGAGCACGATCATCGAGACGACAAAGCAGTAAATGGCGGTCGATTCGATCATGGCCAGGCCCACAAAGAGCGTCCGCACGATCGTACCGGACTCGTCGGGCTGCTGGGCGATCGAACGCAGTGCTTCGGCCAGGGCCCGGCCCTCGCCGAGCGCCGGACCGATCGACCCAATGGCGATCGTCAACCCGGAAACAAAAATCGACGTAACGGCAATCAAGGTTTGGCTATCCATGTGGCGATCTCCCTCGGGGCGCGGTCAGTGTTTTTGTGCGTGGATATCGGCGCGAGGTGCATGCCTCTTGTGTTGTAGGATGGAATGGCATTCCGTCCTGCGTGGTTGCGGCTTCGGCGCGCTGGGATCCGGCGTTCAAGGTCAAGTCGGGTTCTCAGGCCGCGATTCGGGCCGGCCCCCGCTGGTGCGGGCGGATGGTTCACTTGACGGGTTCTCCTGGGCGCTTGCCTCCTCTCCGGAAGCGATATACACCGCGGCAAGCACGGCGAAGATGTAGGCCTGGATCAAACCGGTCAGCAGGCCCAGGGCTTGGATCAAAATGGGAAACAGTAACGGAACGATGGCGAGCAAGATGGCCGCGATCTTCGTCCCGCTCATCACGTTGCCGAACAGACGCACAGCCAGCGCCAGCGTGCGCGACAGCTCGCCGATCACGTTGAACGGCAGCATCACCGGCGTGGGTTCGATGTAGTGCTTCAGGAAACCGCCCACCCCCTGGTTCACTATGCCGTAAACCGGCACCGCCACAAAGACGCAGACGGCCAAGGCCGCGGTCGTGGAAAACGAGGCGGTCGGCGGCACGTAGCCGGGCACAATCGCCAGCGCGTTGGATACCGCTATGAACAAAAACAGGGTCCCCAAAAACGGCAGATACCTGGCGGCCGGCTGACCCATGATCTGGCGGATCTGGTCTCGGGTGTAGCCGACGATGACTTCGAGCAGATTCTGCCAGCGGGAAATCGTGGGCCCGGTCGACAGGTTCCGCGTAACCAGCCACGACCCGCCCACCATGACCGCCATCACCACCCAGGTCCACAGGATCGTGGCGTTGAGGCTCAGCAGCCGCCACTTCCAGAGCACAACCTCGTCCGGACTGATGTCGGTGATGTTCATCGAGGCTCTACTCCGCGAGGCTTTTCACGGGAGGGCGGGCGCAAGTCCGTAACATCCACATTCGCACCACGACCAGGCCGGCCAGTGCAACCGCGGCCAGCAGCCAGTGGCGCCGAGCAAGCCAGGTCAGCCCGGCCGCCACCCCGGCGGCGCGCACGGCAAAACTCGCCAGCATAAGACGCACCGGATGGCGGGCGGTCGCCAGGCGACGGACCGTCCAAAGCAGTCCGCCGAAAAACCACACACCCAGCCCGACGCCAACGGCCAGCGCCAAAGCCAGCTCGGGGATGGTAATGTCCACGGCTTGCTCCTCGTTCAATGCCGTTGGCTTTCGCGATTGACCCAGTACCAGGCCGTCCAGCACCCCACGGCCACGCCGATCAGCAGCATGGTCAGCGTCCACGAAACACGGCCCGGGAAGCGCCGGTCGAGCCATGCTCCGAGCAGGACGCCCAGCACGGTGGGGATCGCGATCGACCAGCCCACCAGGCCGAACATCCCCAGCCAGAACCAGGGTCCCCGATCGGGCCGGCTGCGCGCACGAAGCTTGCGGTCCTCCTTCCGAATGATCGTATGGCGGAACTGTTCGTCCTCTGAAGGTGCGTCGCTCGCCTTTTGCTCGGGCGGCTCAGCCATAGGCGCGCTGCTCCAATTCGACCAGGCGGCGGACGAAGTCGGCCTCGATCTTTGCCGCCGCGGTCCGGGCCCGGCGCTGTCGCTCGTCGAGCGTCTCCAGCTCCTCCTTCACCGCACGCTGCAACTCGCCCAGCGGGCGCCCGCTGATCATGCGGGTCGTGGAAACCAGCACCTCTTCGCCGCATTTGACCAGGAGGCCGTGGTCCACCGCCAGCAGGGTTTCGTTTCCGGCTTCGTCCTCGAAACCGAGCAGCCCCGGCACCAGCGCGGCCACAAAGTCGACGTGCCGCGGCAACAAGCAGAAAGCGCCGTCCACCGCTTCTGCGGTCACCTTGCTCGCGCGCTGGTCCAGCGCGACGCGTTCGGGCAGGAGCACTTGCAGCCTCATGCCTCGTCTCCCTCGCCGCCCCGGTCTTGCTTCTGTTTCTCTTTCGCCTCGTCGACGCTGCCGATCATGTACAGGTTCTTCTCCTCCACGTCGGCGAACTCGTCGGCGAGAATCCGCTGGCAGCCGTCCAGGGCGTCATCGAGTCCGACGACTTTACCCTTGTAGCTGGTGAATTGCTCGGTGACGGTGAACGGCTGCGTAAGGAATCGTTCCAGCCGCCGTGCGCGGTGGACCACGTCCTGGTCGTCGCCGGAGAGCTCCTCCAAGCCGAGCATGGCGATGATGTCCTTGAGTTCCTCGTACGAGGCCAGGGTCTGGCGGACCCGTTGGGCCACGTCGTAGTGGCGGCGGCCGACGACCTGCGGGCTGAGCATCTTGGAGCCCGACTGCAGCGGATCGATGGCCGGGTAGAGGCCCTGGGCGGCCCGGTCGCGGGAGAGCACGATCGACGCGGAGAGGTGACCGAACGTATGGACCGCGGCCGGGTCGGTGAAGTCGTCGGCGGGGACGTAGACCGCCTGGATCGAAGTGATCGCGCCCGACTGCGTGCTGGAGATCCTTTCTTCCAGCGCGGCCAGCTCCGTGGCCAGCGTGGGTTGGTATCCCAATCGTGAGGGAATCCGCCCCATCAAGCCCGACACCTCCGAGCCGGCTTGAATAAAACGGAAGATGTTGTCCACCAGCAGCAGCACGTCGCGATGAAGCTGATCGCGGAAGTGCTCGGCCACGGTCAGGGCGGCGTGGCCCACGCGATATCGGGCACCCGGCGGCTCGTTCATTTGTCCGAACATCAGCACGGTGTTGTTGAGCACGCCGGCGTCCTGGAGTTCACGATACAGCTCCTCGCCCTCGCGGCAGCGCTCACCGATGCCGCAGAACATGCTCACGCCTTCATGCTGGCCCACCATGTTGTGGATCATCTCCATGATCAGCACGGTCTTGCCCACGCCGGCCCCGCCGAAAAGCCCGGCCTTGCCCCCTCGTTCCAGCGGAGCCAACACGTCGATCGCCTTGATGCCCGTGGCGAAAACTTCCGTTTTCGTCGTGCGCCGGGTCAGTGGCACCGGGCTTCGGTGGATCGGCTGCCGGGCAACACCTTCCAGCTCGGGGCCCTCGTCGATCGTCTGGCCGAAAACGTTCAGGACCCGGCCCAGCAACTGCTCGCCCACGGGCACGGTGAACGGTGCGCCCGTGTCGATGATTTCGCTGCCGCGGCTGAGGCCCTGGGTGGGTGTCAGCGCCAGCCCGCGGATCGTGCGCGCATCGAGATGTCCGACCACCTCGACGACCACCCGGCCGTCCGGGCCCGCCCGGAGCTGATGGTGCAGCCGGGGCAGACGCCCAAACCGGGCGTCGATCACGCTGCCACGAATGGCCAGCACCTGTCCGCAGTGATCGGGCGATTCGGCAATCATGCGCGCTCCAGAGGGCGCAGGCTAAGAACTTGTAAAGGTATTACTTCCCGGGGCTTCGCTTCGCTCCAGCCCCGGCCACTCCGGCCCGGCGTCCTGCGGTAGCCTGGAGCAATTGACGTGCCGTCCGCGGCGCGCCGGCGCGGGACTGCCCCGGGGCCGAGGCCCGGGGAGGTCTTGAGATTGGTTGGCGGTGAAACGGAGGCAGTCGGCCCAGAGGCGGGGCGTCCTCGGTGCGACAGACTGTCGCGATATCCGGTCGATTTGTCGCGGTTGCCGCCCCTCGAGGCCGCGGCCATCTCCTCCGACGTGCCTTGCCGGGCGGCGCAGGCCCTGTCGTCTTCGCCCCGACCGGCCGGCGGCGCTCCCCCGCGGCACGGGGTTTGCCGGGTATATCGAATCGCCGCGCGTCGGCAATTCCCGCGGGAAACCGTCTCGGCAAAGGTCACGGGGAGGCCAGGGATGCACGCGCACGATACCGCGGAGGCCGGGATTATGAAAGAGGCCATGTTGTACGAATCGCTGCCCGAGCGCCGGGTACACTGCCATCTGTGCGCACACGGCTGCGTGATTCCTGACGGTGGGCTGGGCGTGTGCCAGGTGCGCGAGAATCGCGAAGGGAAACTCTATACCCTCGTCTACGGCCAACTGATCGCCCGCCATGTGGATCCTATTGAGAAAAAACCGTTGTTCCACTTCTTCCCGGGGTCCAAGGCCTACTCCGTGGCCACGCCGGGCTGCAATTTCCGCTGCCGATGGTGTCAGAACTGGGACATCTCGCAAATGCCCCGACAGCAGCGCGTGGTTCTCGGCGCGCAAGGCAACCCCGCGGAAGTGGTCGCCGACGCGGAAGCTTCCTTCTGCCGCAGCATTGCCTACACCTATACCGAGCCGACCATCTTCTTCGAGTATGCTTACGACGTCGCCCGGCTGGCGGACGACCGCGGCATTCACAACGTCATGGTGACCAACGGTTACATGACCGACCAGATGCTGAAAACCTTCCACCCGTACTTGGACGCGGCCAACGTCGACCTCAAGGCGTTTCGCGACGAAACCTATCGCCAGTACGTGGGCGGCCGGCTGCGGCCGGTGCTCGACAGCTTGCAATTGATGCGGCAGCTCGGGCTGTGGGTCGAGGTGACGTCGTTGATCATTCCCGGTTTGAACGACGATCCGGCCGAGCTGCGCGACGCCGCCCGATTCATCGCCGACGAGTTGGGACCGCAGACGCCCTGGCACCTGAGCCGGTTCCATCCGGCCCACCAGATGCGCGACACGCCGCCCACCCCGATCTCCACGCTCCAGCTCGCCCGGAAAATCGGACACGACGCCGGACTTCATTTCGTCTACCCGGGCAATGTTGCGGGCGAGGCGAACACGCATTGTCACCAGTGCGGGCGGTTGCTCGTGCGTCGCTCAGCGACGAGCATGCTGGAGGATCACGTGACCGCAGACGGCTGCTGCCCCGATTGTCATGCAGCGGTGCCGGGGATCGGCATGGGCGGCAAGGCAGTCGCGTGCTGAGCCGTCTTTGGCCCGAATCCCCCCCGGCCCCAGGTGGTGCGACGATGCGGACACGGCGGGCGTGCCACGACAAGGCGTCCGATTGGTCCGTCAGTTTGTCGTGTCATGAGCTGGGTTTGCGGCCTTCGCCGGCACGGCCCGCGTCGGGCAGGGCCGTTGGGCGTCCGGTGGGTTTGCGCCCCTTGCCATTACGGCTCGTGTCCGCGGCAGCCGTTGGGCGTCCGGGTGGAATTGCAGCGCGTTTGGCACGCGCCGTGCAAGGTGACGTGTTGTCGTGGACGGAAACCACCGCGAACTTCAAGCAACAGGAGCAATCCGATGAGCGTGGAATTCCATGAAGAGATCGACGGAAAACTTTTGCACGTCCGGGCAAGCGGCAAGCTTACCAAGGAGGACTACCAGCAGTTTGTGCCCGAGTTCGAGAAGCTGATCGAGCAGCACGGCAAAATCCGCGTGCTGTTCCGGATGGACGACTTCCACGGCTGGGAAGCCGGCGCACTATGGGAAGACATCAAGCTCGACTTCAAGCACTGGGCCGACATCGAGCGGATCGCCATGGTGGGCGACAAGGCATGGCAGGAGGGTATGAGCTTCTTCTGCAAGCCCTTCACCAGGGCCCAGATTCGATACTTCGGCCACCACGAAGAGGACCGGGCGCGGGAGTGGGTCAGCGAAGGGATTGTGACCGTCAAGCAGGCGGACCAGCCGAGCGACAGACCATGACCATCCTTTCGGCGGCGGTCCTGCTGTTCCTGGTGATGGATCCGATGGGCAACGTGCCGGTGTTCGTCACGCTCTTGGGCGACATCGAGCCGCGCCGGGCCAGGATGATCGTCCTGCGCGAGTTGCTGATCGCCCTGGGGGTGTTGACGGTCTTCCTGTTCGCCGGGCAGGTGATCCTCAGCGGCATGCGCGAATACTTGCTCTCCGCCGGATAACCGAAGCCGGTCACTGACCCTCGAGCACCCAGCGGATCGCGGCCTGGGCCAGCTCGCCGGCGGTGGCCAGCTTGAGCTTCTCCTTGATCCGCTGCCGGTGCGTGTCGACCGTGTGCGTGCTGATGTGCAGCCTCCCGGCAATCTCCGAAGTGGACAGCCCGTCACCGATCAGGCGGAACACCTCCAGTTCGCGGTCGGAAAGGGACTCGATCGGCGAGCACCCGGGCGACTCGCTTCCGCCGACCGCCTGGCTCAGCAGGCTCTGGGCCATTTGCTCGGACAGGTAGACTTTGCCGTCCCGCACGCAGCGGATGGCCTCCACGATCCGGCCGGTGGTGTGCTCCTTGTTGATGTATCCCAGCGCCCCGGCGCTGAGTGACCGCTCGGCGTAGAGCTTGTCGGGGTAAACCGACCAGACCAGAATCCGGACCGACTCGTCGCGGGCCTTGATCCGCTTGACCAGGTCCAGGCCGTCGCCGGCCTTCAGTTTGATATCGACCACGACCACGTCGGGCTGCGCGGACGCCAGCAGCTTCAGCGCCTCGCCCACGTCCGCGGCCTCGCCGCAGACCTCCAAATCCGCCTGGCTGGAGATTCGCACGGCCAACCCTTCCCGCGCCGTGGGGTGGTCGTCGACAATCAGAACCCGGGTCGCCATCTCGTTGTCTCCCCTTAAGGCGGCCTGCGGCCGCAACCAAAAGCGGAAAGCCGAAAGCCGAACGCGGAAGTCGAACGTACTGTACAAACTGCTGTACTTGACGCGCGCGCACGGCGCACAGAAGCCACGGCGTAAGCCTCGAAAATGCCGCCCGGGTGGCGGAGCACGGCCCCTGCCGTTTGTCCTTTCAGAGGCGGCAAATCACGCGGGTGCCCCCGGACGGCGGTGTCTCGACCGTTAGCTCCCCCCCGATCAGCCCCGCCCGATAGCGCATGATCTTGAGTCCCAGACCTCCTCCCCGCTCGCGTTGCGGCGGCAGGCCCAACCCATCGTCGGAGATTTCCAGCACGGTGGCCGCCTCGTCGTTTCGAAGCGTGATCTGCACCTTCGTGGTCTCGGTGTGTCCCAGTGCGTTGGCCACGGCCTCCTGGGCGATGCGATAAAGCTGGGTGGCGGCTCCGCAGTCGGTCACGCGCCTGTGTCCGTGGCACTGAAACATACATGCGAAGCGTTTCCCTTCACCCATCCGCAATGCCAATTCCTCCAGCGCCGCCTCCAATCCCGCCGCATCGACTTCCGTGGGCACCAGCCCCCGCGAGAGGGCGCGGGTCTTGCGTCGGGCGCGGTCGATCGAGACAACCATTTGCCGTGCCAGTTGGCGCGCGGGAGTTTCTTCTTGGCCGAGCATTTCGGCCAGCGTCTCGGCCTTCAGTGCCAGTCCGGTCAACTCCTGGCCCAAGTCGTCGTGCAATTCCTGGCCGATCCGCCGGTGCTCTTCGTCGGCCAGCGTCAGCAGCCGCTCCTGGAACGCCTTGCGCTCGTTCACCCGGCCGAGCTGCATGCCGACGCTGGTCATCGATTCGAACATCTCCGCGTTCGGTTCGAGCGGCTCTCCAGAGAAGAACTCCAGAACCCCCACGACATGGTTCTCGACCGTCACGGGGAACGCGGCCGCGGTGACCACTCCCAGCTCCTCGGCCAGGTCGATCCGCCGCGCGCCCATTTCGGCCCGAATCTGGGTGATCCACTTTGCCCGGCCGCTTTGGAACACGGCGCCGGGAAGACCGTAGCCGCGCCTGAGCGGCGTCTTGAGCGTCAGCTCGCGGAATGCTGCAAACCGCTCGGCATCGGGCGCGTACCAGGTGTAGGCCGGCAAGAGCAGGTCGGGGTCGTCGTCGGCCGGAAGGTAGGCGTGGCCGAAGCTCCAGCCGTAGTGCTCGGCCACTCGACGCAGGCAATACTCCAGGGCCTCCTCGACGTTCTGGGCAACGTTGACCATCGTGGCAATGTCGCACAGCGTCTCCAGGGCCGAGGTCCGCTCGCGCACCTGCTGCTCCAAAGCCTTTATCCGTTGTTTCCGCTCCGTGATATCTTCCGCCACGACATTCACCCCGATGACGCGTCCGGCGTCGTCCTTCAGCGGCAGCCATTGCTCGAGCCAGGTTTGCCGGGCAGCTTCCGATGCAAGCGTCGTACCGGTGAATTCGACGTCGCGCACAGGTTCGCCCGTCTCCATCACCCGCCGCAAGATCGCCTCGGCCTGATCCGCCAGGTCAGGGACCACTTCGCGGATCGTCCGACCGATGTGGTCGGCCGCGGGCAGGCCGTTGATGTCGGCCAGCCGCTGGTTGATGCGCACGTAGCGGCCTTGACTGTCGAACACGCACAGACCCACGGGAGCCGTGTTGTAGATGGCCTCGATCTCGGCGAGCTGCCGACGTGCGCGCTCTTCGAGCATATCATGCTTCCCGTCTGTGGGGACGGTCTTCGCTGATAGCCGTTTCGCCCGCGTGAAGCGAACCGGATCGGACGGCGTGGTCGCCCCGGAAACCTCTCGGACGCGACAAGCCGGTACCGCGAAAGCTACCAGAAATCGGCCCGCAGTCAAGCCTTTCGGCCGGCGCCGGCTGAAAAGGTGGCAGAACCGGGGCGTTGAAGGGTGCCCACGGTAAGCGGGCGCGGGAAGCCGTCATGGCTCGGCGCCTCAAGGAGATCACCTAAGGTGCCAGAAGATGCAACCAGTCACTATCCCGACGGCCCTGCAAGCCGCCGGAGCGCCCCGAGAGACTATCCGAAAACACAGTTTGGGTGGCCGTGGCTTACGCCGAAGGGAAGCCACGGGCCGGTTTCCCGGGGTTTCGCTGCGCTCCAACCCCGGCCACCCGGGTTGCGCGCCGGTTTTCGGATAGTCTCCAAGTGGTTGAACGCGTTTGCTGCGCGCCGGCGCCCACCGGTCACGACTTCCCCGGGGCCAATTGATCGATCTTGGCGGCCAGGATGAAATCGTTCTCCGACAGCCCATCCACGGCGTGGGTGGAAAGCCTGATTCGTACGTGGCGGTAGCCTTCCAGGTGCAGGTCGGGGTGGTGGCCCTGTTGTTCGGCAAGTTGTGCCACCAGGTTGAGGAAGGTCATCCCCGCCAGGAAGCTCTTCATCTGCCAGTGTTTTTGAATCGCTTTGCCGTCTTCGGCCAGCTCCCAGCCGGAAAGTGCTTCCAACTGTTCCCGGGCCTGGTCCGCGGAGAACTTTTCCACATCGCCCTCACAGGCTGCGCAGCGCTTTGCACGAAGCTGTTCGCTCGTTTGGGATGCCATTTTGAGGTCTCCTCACCTGATTGGCCGCTGCTGAGCGGCGTATTCCCCTGCGCCGCTCCAAGGCTCCAAGTCCCGCCGGCGCGAGGTGAACGGATTTGCTTCAATGGACCTGTGATTGAGCCGCATTCACGTCAGGCGACGGACTTGCCCTGGGAGGCTCCGGCAACGTTCCCGCGGCAAGCTCAACTGCCCGAGCCCCAGGACCGTGCAAGGTTCCGGGAAAAGGTGACAGGCACGAATGGCACTGTCGAGTTCGCGAAAGTGACCCCTTGTGCCGGAATCTGGGTCATTTACGGACGATCTGGCAAGGCAAACGCTTTTGCCTATAGTCTGTATCTTGCCCACTCAGGATCATCAACAGTGCCATTCGTGACAGGCACCATTTGTGCGAAGCACCCTCTGGGCCGTTGAAGGCAAATGGTGCCTGTCACCTTTTCCCTCGCAGGACCGTGCAAGACCATTCAGTCCTTCACTTTGTAGGTCGATCCCTGCTCTCCTGATAGTGCCTCTCCCACAGCCCTGTCCAGCTCCAAGTCCGGCATCGCGTTCCGCGCACTTGCCGCGGCGCCCGATTCGGGCGGCTCGGGCGCAGGGGGCTTCGGGGCAGGCGTCCGGCTGGTGGCATCGGGAACGTCCGCATTCGAGTCGGACTGCTCGGCCGTTTTCAGCGAGGCGTCAACCGTCTTGGCGATGCGCAGGGCCTCGCGGATGGAACGTTCCATCCATTTTGCCTTCTCCTCGTCCTTCACGTCACCATGGGTGATATACGCGGCATAGATCTGGGCGGCCATTTGCGAGACCACCGCCTGGCTGGAGTCCAGAATGACAGCGGGTTTGGTCATGGTTTCTCCTTCCTTTGTTTGTTGTCGACGACGAACAGGGACTTCCCCTCGGGGCCGCCGGGCAAACGGTGTCAGACTTGAATTCCTCGCCTACTCGTTCTGCTGCGCTTGCGATTCCGGCGCATTGCCGGGCGCAGATATCCCGGCGGTCAGCGCCCATCGCATGCCTTGTTCCACCGTCATATCGACCGGCCGCACCGCGTCGCGGGGTACGACAAACGTAAACCCGCCCACCTGGTAACCCATTTGGACGTACACGACCACGTGATTGTCCCTTGCCAGCCCCTCCGGCAGGTCGCTCACATCCTCCCGGGTCACGAAGCCCACGGTCTCGATGTCGGTGTTCGGGATTTTGAACAGCACGACCTGGCCGAGCTTTTGTTCTACGTCGCCTCCCAGGACTTCCATCAAATCACGGACCGGGTTGTAAATCATGCCGAAGAGGGGAATTCTGCGCAATACAGCATCCACGCCCTGCACCAGTTTCCTCGTGATCCACGGGTACATCAGCAAGCCGACGCAGAAAATCCCCCCGACAATCAGTGCCAGTCCCAGCCCGGGAACGTAGGAGTCCTCCGGCATCACGGCCAGCAGCAGGCCCTTGACCAGCGCCTCGCTGTCTCGCACGATCCAGATGACGATGTAGACTGCCGCGGCGATGGGCAGCACGACGACCAGGCCCTTGATGAACGTCCGGGTGGCGAAGCGCATCATCGCGGCGTCCTCATGCCCCCTCCGAGTCGAGCGCTTTGATCAGCGCGTCGGCGGCCTTTAGCGCCGTCTGGCTGTGCTCGGGCCGGAACTCCCTTTCGGCTCCCACAAGCTGCGCCAGCACTGCGGTGGCGATTCGCTCGCGCCGCTCGCGGAAGTGGGGATCGATTCGCTCTTTCTCGATCTCAGTCATGCTTTGCCTCATTCTGCAAACGGGGTAACTCTTCAGCCGAATGGAGACAGGCGGAGGGGAACATCCTGCGATCCTGTCATCCTGTCCAGAACTCGGGGCTGACAGCCATCGGCCGGGCCGGGTCGCTCCAGACGGCTGAATTGTTACCAAATGGGCTATTTTTGCAGAGTGTAGCATCAATACAGGCGCTCGTTGCGACAGTCACACTTCAGAGACCACG